>NZ_CP087139.1:2083214-2389642 GCF_045160025.1 Spirosoma sp. KNUC1025 | reverse complement strand
AACAACGAAACCGGGCGGGTGCCCCGAAACGCCCCGACTGGCTGCGTGTCAAACTGCCAATCGGTCCAGAATATGCTAAAGTGCGTAAGTTGGTGGATGAGCACAAACTCCATACGATTTGCGAAAGTGGCAATTGCCCTAATATGGGGGAATGCTGGGGTGCCGGTACCGCTACGTTTATGATTCTGGGGAATGTTTGTACCCGGAGCTGCACGTTCTGCGCGGTAGCTACCGGACGCCCAAACGAGTACGATACCGACGAACCCCGGCGCGTTGCCGAAGCCATCGTTCTGATGAAAGTCAAACATGCTGTCATTACGTCGGTTAACCGTGATGAATTAAAAGACCGTGGCGCCGAAATCTGGTACCAAACCGTGCGGCTGATTAAAGAAGCTTCGCCTACCACGACGATTGAAACGCTCATCCCCGATACAAAAGGCAACTGGGAAGCGCTCGAACGGATGATCTCGGCCGGACAGGAAGTGGTTTCGCACAATATGGAAACCGTCGAGCGGCTATACCGGCGCGTTCGCCCGCAGGCCCGTTATGAACGTAGCCTGGAGCAGATTCGGCGGACCAAAGAGTATGGACAACGGACCAAATCCGGAATTATGCTCGGCCTGGGCGAAACCCACGACGAAGTGTTTAAGGCAATGGACGATCTGGCCCAAAATGGTCTTGATGTGCTCACGCTGGGTCAATATCTTCAACCGACCAAGATGCACCACGAGGTGATTGAATGGATTCACCCCGATACGTTCGCCATGTACCGGGAAGAAGGGTTAAAACGGGGCCTGAAATACGTTGAGTCCGGTCCGCTGGTTCGGTCGAGTTACCATGCCGAAAAGCACGTGAACGTTTAGAAATGAATACTGTCAAATGGATAATGACTAACGTAAAACTGAGGGGATAGCTCATTTTCATTTTACATTATCCTTGATCCATTAAAACAATTCACTATCGCAATCACTTTCTTGAGAAGAGTCCGGGCCATCGGTTCGGACTTTTTCTTTACCGCATGAAAAAATATGACTTCATCATTGCTGGCGGAGGCATGGCAGGGTTAAGCCTGGCTTATTACTTACTCCAGTCTCCCCTGCGAAACCGGTCGATCTTAATTCTGGACCGCGAGCTTAAAAATCGGAACGACCGAACGTGGTGTTTCTGGGAAGGTACGACAAAATCTTCGAGGCCCTGTGCATTTGAGCCTGTTTTGTTCCGCACCTGGAATAGCGTGAGTTTTAACGGTACTACCTATGCCGGACCGATTGACCTGGGGAAATACCGATACAAAATGCTACGTGGTATCGATTTCTATGATTTTGTGCAGGCAGAACTGGCGAAATATCCGAATGTTGAGCAAAAACAGGTGAGTATCGACCGGATTAAAGATACGCCACAGGGCGGTTTCGTGATTGCAAATGACGAGCCCTATATTGCTGATTACGTGTTCGACAGTACGTTTGCGCTGAAGCTGGATCAGCCGGAAAACCATAATCTGTTGCAGCACTTTAAAGGATGGGTGATTACGACCGAAAAGCCTTGCTTCGACCCCCAACAGCCCAAAATCATGGATTTCCGGGTCGATCAGCAGGGGGACTGCCGCTTTATTTATATACTTCCCTTCGATGAAAAAACGGCCCTTGTCGAATATACACTCTTCAATGGTAGCCTGTTAACCGACGACGAATATGATGCTGAACTTCGTCGATATATTGATCAATTTCTGGATACAGGTGCTTATCAAATCAGCGAGACCGAATATGGCGTAATTCCCATGTCGGACGAACGAACGGAAGAGAACCCTTCAGAGCATATCATCCGGATTGGAACAGCGGGTGGTTTTACAAAAGCCTCAACCGGTTACACATTTCAGCGAACGCAGCGGTACTTACAGGCCATCGTTCATAATCTGGCAAAAACGGGCAAACCGAATCGTCAGGTTTCGTGGTTCAAGGGTCGGTTCAAACTCTACGACAGTATATTTTTGAACGTACTCGAAAAAAACCGTCATCCGGCTGATGACGTATTCACACGAGTTTATACGAAAAATCCCCGGCGTATTTTTGCATTTCTGGATGAAGATACGCGATTTATCGATGAACTTCGTTTATTTGCCACCCTACCCTTTTGGCCGTTTACACAGGCATTCTTCGACGTATTGCGCCGAAAACTGGCCGGTTAACCAGTAGAACCGAAATGAGGAATATTGTCACCTAGCCAGAAACTTGTAGATTTGTAAAATAAACCAAGTCATACGGAGTATCAATGCCTTATCTTTTCACTTCCGAGTCCGTTTCTGAAGGACATCCCGATAAAGTCGCTGACCAGATATCAGACGCACTCATAGATAACTTTCTGGCGTTCGATCCTTCCAGTAAGGTAGCCTGCGAAACGCTCGTTACCACTGGCCAGGTAGTTTTAGCCGGTGAAATAAAAACCGATACGTACTTAGACGTTCAAAAAATTACCCGCGAGGTAATCCGGAAAATCGGCTATACGAAAAGCGAGTATATGTTTGAAGCCAACTCCTGCGGTATCTTCTCGGCCCTGCACGATCAGTCAGCCGATATTAACCAGGGCGTTGACCGGGAGGTTGCAAACGACGATTTTGAAACCAAGGCGAATGCACAGGGTGCTGGCGACCAGGGGATGATGTTCGGCTACGCGACCAACGAAACCGATAATTACATGCCATTGCCGCTGGATCTGGCTCATGCTATCCTGCGCGAAATGTCGCAGATTCGGAACAACGAAAGCGACCTGATGCCGTATCTGCGGCCTGATGCCAAGTCGCAGGTGACGATTGAGTATTCTGATGACCACCAGCCAATCCGTATTGATACGATTGTGGTTTCGACTCAGCACGATGATTTTGCGGACGATGCTACGATGCTCGCAAAAATCAAGGCAGATATTATCAACATCGTTATTCCCCGTGTAAAAGCGGCTCAGAAAGCTGAGCTACACAAGCTTTTCACCGACGATATTACGTACTACATAAACCCAACGGGCAAGTTCGTTATTGGTGGCCCACACGGCGATACGGGTCTTACCGGCCGTAAAATCATCGTTGATACGTACGGTGGAAAAGGCGCTCACGGCGGTGGGGCTTTCTCGGTAAAGATCCTTCGAAAGTTGACCGTTCAGCGGCTTATGCGACCCGCCATATTGCCAAAAACCTGGTAGCGGCTGGTCTGTGCGATCAGGTACTGGTGCAGGTGTCGTACGCAATCGGCGTAGCCAAACCCTGCGGTTTATACGTAAATACCTACGGCACGGCCAAAGTAGATTTGCACGATGGTGAAATTGCGGAAAAAGTAGGACAGATTTTCGACATGCGTCCGTATGCTATCGAACAACGGCTGAAACTCCGGAATCCAATCTATTCCGAAACAGCTGCTTATGGCCATATGGGTCGTAAAAACGAAATCGTAAAAAAAACCTTCGGATCAAACGGCCATTCGAAAGAAGTAGAAGTTGAGCTATTCACCTGGGAGAAGCTTGATTTTGTCGATAAGATCAAAGAATCCTTTGGAATATAACGTAGCGCAATCACTCGTTTACGTACCAAAAAGAAAGCCACCCCATATGGAGTGGCTTTCTTTATATTGAGCAGTTTTTACTTAGTTATAATTCGTCAAGGTCAACGACTTCGTCTTCTTCAACCCGGGATTTAGCTTCCGCAATAGCTGGGCTGGAAATGTCGTTTCGTTTCTGTTTGCAGCGAACGAGTTTGTCTTTCAACACATCCATCACCCTATCGGTGGCGCTTTCGAAGCTTTTATCGTGTTCTTTCACGAAAAGCTCTTTTCCGGGTATCATAAGCCGAACTTCGACTATTTTTTCCTTGACTTTGTTGGTATCGGCTCCTTCTAGCCTCAAAAATACCTCCCCGCTAATAATGCGATCATGAAAGGTATCCAACTTGTCAAGCTTTGCCTGGATGAAATCTAACAGGCTCTGATCGGCCGTGAATCGCACGGCATGAATTTGTAGTCTCATTGTGTCGCTTTTAAAGTGAACTGATTTTAGAACATCAATGGATTAACTAAGTTTGGGAATAGGTATCACAAAGTCAAGGCTACCTACGAAAGATGCAAGCCTGTTTCACGGACTTTACAATCCGAAAAACTTAATACTCTGATTCAGCAACGATTTAGCACATTTCGTGAAACGGTTACATACGCATATTCTTTGAAAAGTATAATTTAAAATTATCGGAGAATGACCCGAATCGGTCGATTGGGGCGTAACGTAATAAGCGGCTGAGGTTTAACCGGCGGATTCTGTACGGGCTGAATGTCGAAATCCCGCACGAGCATGGCCAGTAAAATCTGCATTTCCATCAGCGCAAACTGATTCCCAATACAAAGGCGAGGGCCACCACCAAACGGCAAATACGCATACGAATGAAGTTGCTCTTTCTCCCCGCCCGGTGCAAAACGATCGGGATCGAACCGCTCCGGCTCCGACCAGCTGGCCGGATCGCGGTGAAGAAGATACGGGCAAACCAGCGCTGTTGCCCCCGCCGGAATGGTGTAGGGACCAATGTGATCATCGCCGAGTGCCAGTCGACTCATGATCCAGGCGGGCGGGTACAGACGCAGCGACTCCTGCACAACCTGCAACGTATACGTAAGCGAACGAAATAGCTCAGGCGCGGGGATTTTAGCGTCGCCAAGTACCTGCTGACTTTCCTGACGAAGCCGCGCCAATACGTCGGGGTGCTGGGCGAGTAGATCAAGTGTCCACGCCATTGAGACTGCTGTGGTCTCGTGTCCGGCGGCAAAGAGCGTAACACATTCGTCACGCAGTTGCAGATCCGACATGCGTTCGCCGGTCTCTTCGTCTTCCGTACTCAGTAGCATACTCAGCAGATCATCGCCCGAATCATTCAGATTTTGCCGCCGTTGGTGAATTAATCCATAAATAAACGTATCGACCAATACCCCCGCCCGCCGGAAGCGCCGATTACCTGGTGTTGGCCAGCTAAGCGGAAAGCGAATCGGCGAAACCAGCCGCTCGTTCGCCATGTAATTGAGCGTATCAAGCGCTAGCGACAGACCGTCAAGCTGCGTAGCTACATCAGACCCGAACAGCGTTTTGCAGACAATCCGCATTGTTACGTCCATAAACGCCTGCGATACGTTGACGGACTTCTGGCGATCAGCCTGTTTCAGTTCATCGAGCCAGTTGGCCGTTTCAGCAACCATCGTCTGCATTAAAGCCGCTAATTTCTGACGATGAAAAGCCGGTTGGGCCAGCCGTCGTTGCCGACGCCAGAAATCGCCTTCGCTGGTAAGCAACCCATTACCCAGAAAGATTTTCAGCACCTGAAAAGCTGGTGACCGGCCGTAATTCCGGTGGTTTTCCTGCAAAACGTGCTTGCTGTCTTCGGGACTAAACACCAGGTACTGATGCCGCCCACCGATGCGAAGATGGACCATCCGATGTTGCTGACGTTGTAGCGTGAGCAACGCTTTCAGCGGATCACGAAAGAAAGCGAGCGTATTTCCAAGTAATGGCAAGCCCGCAAACATCGGTACGGGCTGACCGACAGGCGCAATCGTTTCCATAGAAAAAAGTCGTTCCGAATCGATATTCAGAACGACGATAAAGGTAAGCCAGATCGGGCAAAATCGCTACGAATTCACGACCTCTCCCCCATTGACGTGTATGACCTGACCCGCAAAATAAGACGCATCTTCCGACGCCAGAAATACGTAGGCCGGCGCTAGTTCGGCAGGCTGGCCGGGCCTGCCCATGGGCGTATCTTTGCCAAACTCGCCAACTTCCTCGAGCGTTTTGGTTGCCACAATCAAAGGCGTCCAGATGGGGCCGGGAGCCACCGCGTTTACCCGGATTTTCCGCTCAATCAGATTTTGCGACAACGAACGCGTAAAGGCCGTAACGGCTCCTTTGGTCGATGAATAATCAATTAGCGATTCGCTGCCCCGATAGGATACAACCGACGTAGTGTTAATAATACAGTCGTTTTCGGCCATGTAGGGCAGCAGAATTTTTGTAATTCGGAACATCGCCAAAATATTCAGTTCGAATGTTTCGCGCATCTGCTGATCGGAGATACCAACGAATTCTTTCTGCTCTACGTGATTGGCTGCATTGTTCACCAGAATATTAACATGGCCATACGTATCGATAATCAGATCGACGGCATCCTGAATGAACGTGAGCTGTTTCAGGTCACCCGAGATGAGCAGACACCGACGACCTTCCGCTTCCACAAGCGATTTGGTTTTCTGGGCGTCCTCTTCTTCACGAGGGTGATATATAATGGCCAAATCGGCGCCTTCGCGGGCGAAATGAATCGCTACGGCCCGACCAATGCCTGAGTCGCCACCAGTTATAACAGCGACTGTATCCTTCAATTTATCGGCCCCCTGATAGTCATCCCGAATATAAATCGGTTGCGGGTCCATTTCATATTCCAGGCCCGGCTGCGCATTCTGATGCTGGGGCCTGGTTTTAACATCCATTTGATCCATAATAGTCGATAGTAAAGAGTTATTAGTCAGTGGTCATTGGCTAATGGTCGGTATTAGTTAGGCCAGTATCGGACAAGCGAACTCGCGGGAAATCACTAACAACTATTGACTATTGACTGATGACCGATGCCTACTGACTGGTTTTACGCGTTCACAATGGTTCCACCGTTGGGTGCAGTACCTGACCGGTTATATAGGAAGCATCTTCAGAAGCCAGAAACACATACGCCGGAGCTACCTCGCTGGGTTGTCCCGGCCGCTTCATCGGTACGTCTTTCCCGAACTGAGCCACTTCTTCGGCACTGACGGAAGACGGATTCAAGGGTGTCCAGATGGGGCCGGGGGCTATAGCGTTTACACGAATTCCTTTGGTAATCAGGTTGCTCGACAGCGCCCGTGTAAACGTCATGATAGCCCCTTTTGTGGATGAATACTCCAGCAGATCGGCGCGTCCCTGATAGGCCGTAATCGACGTAGTATTGATAACCGTATCTCCTTTTTGCAAGTGCGGTACAGCGGCTTTGGTTACCGGAAAAACGAATAGATATTCGTTTCGTAGGTAGCGAGCAAATCCTCGTCGGTTTCTTCTTCGAGTGTCTGATGCTGAAGCTGCAAACCAGCATTATTGACCAGAATGTTGAGCTTACCGAGCTTTTTTACGGTATCCTCTACGATTTGTGAGCAGTACGCTTCCTGACGAATATCGCCCGGCAACAGAACACACTTACGGCCTTCTTCTTCAACCAGCTCTTTGGTTTTCTGGGCGTCTACCTCTTCGCGAGGGGTGTAGGAAATCGCTACGTCGGCGCCTTCGCGGGCAAAATGCACAGCTACGGCGCGCCCGATGCCACTGTCGCCACCGGTAATGAGAGCAACTTTCCCCTTAAGTTTATTAGCGCCTTTGTACGATGGCCGGATAACTTCCGGCTGCGGATTCAACTCAGCCTCTATACCCGGCTGAACATCCTGGTGTTGAGGAGGAATGTCAATTGTCATAACGTTGCTTTTATAGACCTATAAGGTTTCAAAAACCTTATAGGTCTGGTCTATATGTTTTGGGATAATCCAAAAGCAACTAGAGTTGTTTGCAGAAACCTATTGAGCCGGTGGATTTTGTTCGGCAATGGAGAATACGTAATATCGTATCTCTAAAATAGGTCAGCTTATGCATATCAACGGTGATGCCAGAGCGGCCCGTACTTATGATGCCATTGTGATTGGTTCAGGCATTAGCGGAGGCTGGGCGGCAAAAGAATTGTGCGAAAAGGGATTAAAAACGCTCGTTCTGGAGCGGGGTCGTGACGTTCGGCATATTGTCGATTACCCCACAGCAACGCAGAATCCGTGGGAATTTCCGCACAGGAACCGTATGCCCGAAGCTTTTGATCAGGAAAATCCAATTGCTACTAAATGCTACGCGCTGGACAAAAGTACACAGCAGTTTTTCGTGAAAGATGCCGAACATCCGTACATTCAGGAAAAGCCGTTCGATTGGATTCGGGGCTATCAGGTGGGAGGCAAATCGCTCATCTGGGCGCGGCAAACGCAGCGATGGAGCAAGTTTGATTTTGAAACCAACGCCCGCGACGGAGCCGCTGTAGACTGGCCCATTCGCTACGAGGACATTGCTCCCTGGTACAGCCACGTAGAGAAATTTGTGGGTATCAGTGGCAACAAAGACGGCCTGGAAACCCTACCGGATGGCGAATTCCTGAAACCCTGGGAACTGAACTGCGTAGAAAAACACATTCAGAAGCGCGTTGCCGAAAGCTACAAAAACCGACACGTAATTATTGGCCGATGCGCTCACCTGACCGAGCCAAAGCAAATCCATTTCGATCAGGGCAGGGCACAGTGCCAGGCAAGGCATTTGTGTTATCGAGGATGCCCGTACGGTGGTTATTTCAGCTCCAACTCGTCTACCCTACCCTGGGCAGCTAAAACCGGCAAGCTAACGCTACGTCCTGATTCAGTTGTTCACTCGATTATCTACGACGATGCGAAAGGAAAAGCTACGGGCGTTCGCGTCATAGACACCCACACAAAACAGATGACGGAGTATTTTGCCCGCATCATTTTCGTCAATGCGGCCTGCCTGAATACCAATCTGGTGCTTCTGAACTCTACGTCCCGGCGTTTCCCGAATGGCCTGGGCAATGACAACGGGTTGATGGGCCGTTACGTAGCGTTTCACAATTACCGGGGAAATATCGTTGCGGATTATGAGGGTTTTGAGAATGGCTATTACTATGGTCGTCGGCCCACAACGGCTTTTATGCCCAACTTTCGTAATGTCAACAGGCAGGAAATGGATTTTCAGCGGGGCTATATGGTGGCTTTTAGTGCGGCACGTACCAACTGGCACCGGGGCGCATCGCAGGCGGGTTTTGGCGCTGACTTTAAGGATAAGCTCAGCCAGCCGGGCGCCTGGAACGTCTTTATGATGATGCAGGGCGAAACCGTTCCACGCTACGAAAACCAGGTTCGGCTCAGCACCGACAAAAAAGATGCCTGGGGCATTCCGCAACTGGTAACGGCTATCGACTATACCGATAACGACCTGAAAATGATGACCGATTTTCTGGAACAGGGAGCCGACATGCTTCAGAAATCGGGTTGTACAAACATAAAACCGTACGACGATCACCGTAACCCGGGGCTCGACATTCACGAAATGGGCGGTGTTCGAATGGGACGCGACTCGAAAACTTCACTGCTGAACGCCCACAATCAGCTTCACCTGGTGAAGAACGTATTTGTTACGGATGGCGCGGCCATGACCTCTACCGGCTCGCAGAACCCATCCATTACGTTTATGGCACTCACAGCGCGGGCTGCAGCGTTTGCAGTGAACGAAATGAAAAAGAAAAACCTGTAACGGGCTTTATTTTTCAGCATCTTGAAATAGGGTTATTTACTACTGATAATCAGGTATTTTCCCCTTAGTTTTTCAGCTAAATATAGCTGTCATTTGCTGGCAACAAACTACCTAACAACCAGCAGCTATGCGTACCCGACAACTAAATAACGAAGGCTCTCTGGCCGTACTGGCTGTGGCTGGGACCTACGTTATTACCCTTGGCATGAATCTGAAGGCTAGCCTTCATAGTGAACTGCTCGGATTCTCCATTCAACGAACAGATCACAATACCAACCGAACCGATTGGCTTACATCGTTCAAAGTGTTTGAAGACGTATTGCCTGACAAACCCGTCGACCGGATGGTTTCGACGGAACAACATCCAATACAAGATTTTTTCTGGTCCGATTTTACGGTCCGGCCCGGACGTTCCTATACGTATCGCATTCTGGCTCGCGGGGGTACGCCTGCTGCCCTCACTACCCTGGCCGAAACCTCCGTAACTGTCACTACTGAAACGACGGATACGGGCCAGCAGCATGAGGTTTACTTCAACCGGGGTGTAGCGGGGTCGCAGGCGTTTGTCAATAAATTTGGAGACGGGCCTTTTTCTGCCATCGCCACCGAGCATCCGGAGGTATGGCCCTGGCTGAGTCGGGGTCTACAGGAAGCCATGTTCAGCTTTATTCAGCAGGCAACCGATGCCGGGTTTGGTATCAGGGCCAGCGTGTATGAATTTTCCTACGAGCCGGTACTAACGGAACTGGCAAAAGCCAGAAGCCGCGGAGCCGATGTACAGATCATTGTGCATGCTAAGGCCGACGATTCCGCTGAGGCTAGTCAGTTAGCCAGAATGCAGGCGCTGGTTAAGCAAACGGGGCTTGAGAACATCACTACGTTTCGGAAGAACCAGGGCGATATTTCGCATAATAAATTTCTGATCCTATTAAAAGGCACGCAGCCCATAGCTGTCTGGACAGGCTCAACAAACCTCTCTGTCGGTGGTATCTTTGGCCACTCAAACGTTGGCCATATCGTTCGCAGTCAAAAGGTTACGCAGAAATATTTGAGCTATTGGAAAAGCCTGCACAGCGACCCGGTTATCAAAGAAGCCCGAGCAGATACGTTACAGATTACGTCAGACCCCGTTATGGGGACATTGCCAGCGGCTAACTCCGTCGATGTTTTTTTTAGCCCGCGCCCGCACGTGACTGTGCTGGACTGGTACGCCAATGTCGTTGAAACGCAGGCTAAACCGAGCTTTATTACGGTTCCGTTCGGGCTGGACAAACGATTCGAGAAAATACTGGCTGAGCCCCAACGTACCAACCTGATTTTTGTCATTTCCGACAAACCCGACGTAGGGCTCAATACGCCCGAGATTACGGCAAATCCGGCCAACCGTACGGCTTTTGGTAGCAGCATTACCAGACCAAATTCACTGGAAAGCTGGATGAAGAAAGAGCGATTGACGGGACTTAATTCAAGGGTTCAGTTTATTCACACCAAGTATATCCTGGTTGATCCGCTTGGCGACGATCCCATTACGATTACGGGGTCTGCCAATTTTAGCGTCAACTCGATTCAGCGTAACGATGAGAATACGCTCGTCATTCGCGGAAACACGCGCGTTGCTGATGTTTATTTTGGTGAGTTTATGCGGCTGTTTCGGCATTTCTACTTCCGTGATGTAGAAAATTCTGTAACAACGGCGAGTGACCCAGCCCGAATTTTTCTAAATCCAACGCCTATCTGGGCAGAGGATTTCTTTACAAACGGTACGTACTCCGAAAACGTCAGGCTATATTTCAGCGGCTCAACCGGGGATATCTGAGTTGTGAGAGAAACCATCTTCCAGCCAATATTGTACAAGCAAGTTATTTTTGTCCGATATTGGCTGGCAACCTATGACGACTACCCCTATTCCGCTCAAACAACTTCTTCATCAAGCGTGTCAGACATACGTCCAGCAACGTATCGACACGGCCCGGCAAGCGATGGAAGCCGCGCAGGAAGCGGCTAATTCAGAATCGAAAAGCAGCGCGGGCGACAAATACGAAACAGGCCGGGCTATGGCGCAGCTCGAACGCGACCGCCATGCGCAACTGCTGGGCGAAGCGTTGAAATTGAATCAGGATTTAAGTCGGTTGAATATTGATAAAACCTACGACACCGTGCAGCCGGGAAGCTTAGTGACCACCAACCGGGGTACGTTTTTTATCAGCATCAGTGCGGGAAAGCTCCAGCTTGAGGGTAAGGACTATTTCGCCGTATCGCCCGCGTCACCGATTGCAGTAGCGCTGGCAGGTCATAAAACGGGGGATCTTGTAGCCGCCAATAAACAAATGTACCAATTGCTAAACATTAGCTGAAGGACGCCATCTGGGGTGAACACCGGTATAAAACCACAAAATCCGTTCTTTTGGATCAAGACCGTTTTCTCCGTCTTTCGCTCATCAAAATTTCCGGTAACGGAACCACGTATGTTTAGTAAGGTCAGGCTTGTATTAGCTGTATGTTTGTTAACAGGGTATTCTGTAGCTGCCCAGCAATTAGCGACAACGAAATTATGGTATAAACAACCCGCCGATGCTTCGGTGGCCGATGGACCAAATGGCTGGAAAAATAATCCAGCCTGGCTTCATGCCCTACCGGTTGGCAATGGTTTTATGGGTGCCATGGTGTTTGGTGATGTCGGTCGGGAGCGGATTCAGCTCAACGATAAGACCCTCTGGAGTGGTGGCCCTGCCGATAACGATAACCCAGCCGCAGCAGCTTCGGTACAGGAAATACGAGACCTGTTGTTTGCGAATAAATTTAAGGAAGCCACTGCCCTCACCAACAAAACGCAAATCTGTACTGGTCTTGGCTCGGGAAACGGCAACGGGGCCAAAGTCCCTTTTGGGTGCTTTCAAACCCTGGGTGATTTATGGATGGATTTCGTCGATAAAACCGATTATAAAAATTACTACCGCGATCTGAACCTCATGGATGGCGTAGCGTCTGTTCGTTATGAGCAGCGTGGCGTTCAATATACGCGGGAGATTTTCGCCAGCTATCCCGACAAAGCCATAGTGGTTCATCTGTCGGCTTCTAAGCCGAAAGCCCTTTCGTTTACCCTCTCCCTCGACCGTCCGGAGCGTTTTGTTACGTCTGTTGAACAAGGGCGGCTGGCTATGGCGGGATCGCTTACAAACGGAACAGGCGGTGAGGGTATGAAATATAAAGTATACGTTACGCCTGTTCTGACGGGTGGGCGGCTCAAAACCGAGGGCAATAAACTGGTCATTTCGGAAGCCACCACCGTGACGCTCCTGATCACGTCGACCACCAACTACCGGCAGCATTTCCCGGATTTTGTAAACGCTGATTTCGAAAAGCAACTGAAAGCCACCACCGAGGCCGTAGCCGCTAAACCTTATGCCGCCCTCCGGCAGACGCACATCAGCGATTTTTCGTCGCTGATGAAACGCGTTACGTTGCAAATTGGACGTGAGGCTAAAGATTTACTGCCTACCGATGAACGCTTGAAAGCCTTTCCCCGAAGCCAGTATGACCCACACTTGTACATGCTGTATTTCCAGTATGGGCGATATCTGCTGATTTCATCGTCGCGGCCCGGTAGCTTACCCGCCAATTTGCAGGGTGTTTGGGCCAATGAATTACAGACGCCCTGGAATGGTGATTACCACACCGATATTAATATCCAGATGAACTACTGGCCTGCTGAGGTAACCAATCTTTCGGAACTGCACGCCCCTCTGGTCGACTTAATAACTTCGCTGAAAGAACCGGGTTCCAGAACGGCAAAAACGCAATACAACGCGGGCGGCTGGGTCATGCACCCTATCACGAATGTGTGGGGATACACATCACCGGGTGAGCAGGCCAGTTGGGGCATGCACGTAGGGGCCAGCGCCTGGCTCAGTCAGCATTTGTGGGAGCATTACGTGTATACGCTGGATAAAGTGTACTTAGCGAAGGTGTTTTCGCTACTTCAGTCGGCGTCTGAATTTTACCTGGACTGGCTGGTGAAAGATCCTGTTACGGGTCAGTATCTCTCCGGTCCGGCGGTATCGCCTGAAAATACGTTTGTGGCACCAGATGGCAGTAAAAGCCAGATCAGTATGGGGCCAGCTCACGACCATCAGGTAATCTACAATCTGTTTACGAATACGTTGAATGCCGCTGACGAGCTTGCCATCTCTAATCCGACGCTCACGAAAATTAAAGCCATACGCGCTCAATTGCCACCTCCTACAGTTGCTAAAGACGGGCGGTTGATGGAATGGCTACAGGAGTTTGCCGAAACAGAACCTACGCATCGGCACGTTTCGCACTTGTTTGCGCTGTATCCCGGTAATCAGATCTCGTACCGAAAAACTCCTGCTTTAGCTCAGGCCGCCCGGAAATCGCTGGATGGGCGGGGCGATGGCGGAACGGGCTGGTCGCTGGCCTGGAAGATCAGTTTCTGGGCTCGCCTGCACGATGGCGACCGGGCCCTCAGAATACTTAACAATCTTTTACAACCCATTGACCCTCAAAATACATCTGAAGCGGGTGGTTCGTACATGAATTTGTTTTGTGTATGTCCGCCTTTTCAGATCGACGGAAATTTTGGCGGAACGGCAGCTATTGCTGAGCTACTTATGCAAAGTCATGAAGGGCAAATCGAATTGTTACCGGCCTTGCCTGCACGCTGGAAGGAAGGCGAAATAACCGGCTTATGCGCCCGGGGCGGATTCGATGTCAGCATCAAGTGGAAAGACGGCAAACTGGTCGGTGGCTCGATTTTATCGAAAGCAGGCGGCAAATGCACCGTTACGTATGGCAACAAAGAAATGTCAATAAATACCGAAAAAGGAAAACGATACAGTTTAAACGCATTAATCGGTAGCTGATACTATCCTGACTAGGTTTGCGCAATTCGTTGAGAAATATGCGCTTGTCTGTTTCGGTCATGTTGGTTTACCGTGGTGTCGGTTTCTCAAAACCGACACCACGGTAAACCAACACACGGCCAGTACCACCCTGAAATCCAATACGTACGGCGCTATTGCTTCGGCGCCATCAGTTTGCGTTTAAAGAAATCGGCTGTGGCGGTTCCCATTTTTAAAGCATTGGTATGCTTCATCCAATGGTGCGTGTCATCGACAATCACCAGCGTTTCCATCGGAACACCCTGTTTGTCGAGACGCCGGACCAGATCAGTGCTTTGGCTAAAGCGGACGTTGCGGTCATCGTCGCCATGAATGATGAGTACAGGAGAAGTCCAGGTTTTTATAGACGAAATGGGCGACGATTCATACACCACTTTGTTTGCCTGTTGCAGATCAGGTATTTTTTCAACCCGTTCGGTCTGGCTGCTGCCGTTACGTTGCTGACTCCAGTCGTGTACGCCATGAATATCGACACCGGCAGCAAAGAGTTTTGAGTCGCGGGCCAGCGCCAGCGCCGTCAGGTATCCCCCATAAGAACCTCCATAAATTCCGATTTTGGCAGCATCGACCTGGGGCTGTTCAGCCAGCCATAAAGCGGCCGCCTTAACGTCCTGATACTCCGATGCCCCCACCGCACCACCATTGGCAGGCTGATGAAATTCATAGCCGTAGCCAATCCCTAATCGATAGTTAACCGAAAGTACCACAAACCCCTGACTGGCCAGGTATTGATTCAGCGCATACGAGTTGGCGTAATAGTCGGAATAATTCCAGCCCAGCAGCATCTGGCGGGGTGGTCCGCCATGCACATAAATTAGCGCTGGTTTCCTGGCTGCCCCACCCGCCGGTTCAAAAAGCTGACCATGAACGGTCATACCATCGGGTGCTTTGAATATAACCTGCTTGGGCGTTACCAGTTGATTTTGTGGAAAATTCGCAGGCACCAGGTTTTGCGCCAGAATCTTGGGACTACCTTTCGTAAAGGCCATCACCGTTGGCAAGGGTGGCCGCTGCGCTGTAGCGCTGATCATGGCTACCGTCGAACCGTCGCCCGTTACAACAGGCATCCATTCGAGACCGCTGCCGGGTGTAAGCACTTCCATGGCAGCCTTATCGACGGGTACACGTACTACGTGCCGACGGTCGATATCCAGCTTGTCGGGACCTGTATTCCCGCTGAAAACAAGCCATTTCCGATCATGACTTAACGTAATGTGTTCGGCCATAAATGGCGTAGGCGTAAGCAGTAAAGGTGTTCCACCAGTCGCAGCCAGCGAATATAAATGCGGCCAGCCATCCTGATAGGATAGAAAAACAATCCGGCCGCCAGCTGCCCAGTGGAGGTTGAAACCGCCGTGTGTTGTCGGCACCGAACCGGCCAGGGTTTTAGGCGCCTGCCAGAGTTGCGTTGCCAGGCCCGACGCTACGTCGGCCGTCCAGATGCTCCAGGGGCGGTGTCGGCGCACCAGAATTGAGTCAGGAGCGCCCCCGCTTCCGGGCGTACGAACAAACACGATCCGTTTGCCATCCGGCGACCAGCGTGGCGATTCATCATTGGCGAACGAGGGTGCTATCCAGTTGATCGGCGCGTTTTCGCTCGTAAATACACCGACAAACGAATGATCTTTCCGGTCGCAGACGAAGGCCAGTTTTGAGCCATCCGGCGACCATTCGAGCGAGCTGTTTGTGCCTCTTGCCGTAAATAAAGCCTTCGCTGCCGACGAACCATCAACGGGTGCTATCCAGACCTGTCCGCCTTTAACGAAAGCAATCCTGTCGCTTTTGGGTGAGATAACCGGCGCATCGCCTTCGGCAATGGCTTTTCCTTCGCCCCCATCAAACGGGAAACTCCAGATTTGCACTTTTGGCGATACAGGTGATGAGGTCGTGTTGACGGGCAATTCATCATCCCAGTTGGAACCGTGGTCGCCCCCACGCACAAAAACAACCCATTTCCCATCATTCGAAACGGACAGACTGGTGATTTCCTGGCCATCGTCGTTGTTGAAACTGGTCAGTTTACGTGGGGAAAAATCAGGTCCCTGCGCTACGTATACATTCCGTTTACCCTGTTCGTCAAAAGCCCACGCAATTCGGGAGCCTTGTGCTGAGCTGGTCAGTTCTGTTGGAAATGGATAGCCTTTTACGGCTTCAAAGGAGAATGTTTGCGCGTGTAGGGTAAGCGTCTGGCTGAGAAGCAAGCCTATGGTCAGGCAAAAAAACGGAAAGGTCTTCATGAGCTATAAATGAGGAGTGACATACTTCGCCGGAAGCAACAAATCAGTAGCCTCAAATAAGCATTTTATTTTCTGTTTTAGTTAATTTGAGCAATAAAATTCTACATATCAATGATAAAGTAATATAGAAGACGCTATAGCTTTACGTAGCGGAATCCCGCTGAGTTGCCCCTGCTGCCGAACGCTCTCTGCTACAACGATTTGGCCTTGTCGATCAATTGCAGAAACTCCTGCCGGTACCCATACGGATCGTAACGCCGGGCCGCCGACGCCCACTCGCGCACCTGCTCATACGTAGCACTGCCTTTGTAAGCCGAATTACGGAGCAGTAACCCATAGGAAGCTACCGCAGCCGCAAATCGCATGTTTTCGCTGGCTAGTCGAAAATCAAGGTTGGTGTCGAAAATTTGTAGATCCACCGTCAGGCTGCTGGTAGCTGTTGGTTGTTTGTAGCGGAAATTAATCGTAAATGTCGGGGCAGTGGGTCGACTGACCGGATCAGGAGCGGGCGCAGGAGCAGGTACGATTTCGTATAAAGCCGTAATGGTTTGTCCGGCATTGATTTCGCCTGCATCTTTTTTATCATCCGTGAAATCTTCCTTGTTCAACAGCCGGTTTTCGTAACCAATCAACCGGTACGCTTTGACCTGTTCGGGATTGAACGTCAATTGAATTTTCACATCCTGCGCTACCGTATAAAATTTACTAAACTCCTCTACAAACACTTTTTGAGCCTGTTTCAGATTATCGATGTATTCGTAGTTGCCATTTCCTTTATCAGCCACCTGCTCCATCATGCCGTCGTTCAGATTGCCCGTGCCAACGCCTATCGTGGTCAGGAAAATACCCTTATCCCGTTTGCTGATAATAAGATCGACCAGTTCTTTCTGGCTGCCTGGCCCTACATTGAAATCGCCATCGGTCATCAGAATAACCCGGTTGTTTCCTCCCTGAACGTAATTCTTTTCGGCAATATCGTAGGCCGTCATAATACCCTGCGCACCAGCCGTACTTCCGCCCGCACCCAGCTGGCTGATCGCTGCTTTTATCTTACTTTTTTCAGAACCACTTGTTGCATCAAGCGAAACCCCTGCCTGTCCGGCATACGTAACGATAGCTACCTTATCCTGAGGGCGAAGATTATCGACAAAGCTGGGCAGAGCTTCTTTTAATAAAGCGAGCTTATCAGGGTCGCCCATTGACCCCGACACGTCAATCAGGAGGACAATATTAGAAGGAAGCAGGTTTTCTTTGGCAATAGACTGGCCTTTTACGCCAATACGTATCAGTTTATGCGTAGCGTCCCAGGGACACGTACTAACTTCGCCATCCACGGCAATCGGTCGGCCATCCGTCGGGTCAGGATAATTGAACGGAAAGTAGTTTACCAGTTCTTCAGTACGTATAGCGTCTGACACGGGTTTCGTGTTCGAGCGCAGAAACCGCCTGACATTCGCATAGGACGCGCCATCGGCATCAATGGAGAAGGTTGATGTTGCCTCTTTCGATACGTCGACAAATGGATTTTCTACAATGGTGTTGTACTGTTCTGCTACAATTGGCGCACCACCTCCTATCATGTCGGTTGCCGCATAACCCGGATAGACTGAACTGGTGCTGTTCATCTCACCAGCCTTTTCACAGCCTGTCATCCCTATTATCACAATGGCAAATAGACCTATCTTTTTCATGATGGTGTTGGTTATATGGGGAATAAAAGGGGTTCAGAACGCATGATTCCTTCCTGACCAAAAAGGTTGGAATGGATTCAGATATGTCGTTCAATAAGGTTTTCAGGCTATTATGTCCTGATTTCAGTTATTATTTTCTCACCATCAGCATATCCCGACATGATTAAGGAGTTGTTCAGCCTCACCGGAAAAAATGCCCTTGTTACGGGCTCAAGTCAGGGCATTGGTCAGGCAATTGCCCTCGCTCTGGCTGAGTTTGGAGCTAATGTAATTGTGCACAACCGCAAGGGCGACGAAGAAGCCCAACAGGTAGCTAATCAGATTCAGAAACAGGGAGGCAAAAGTGCGGTTGTTGCAGCTGATTTATTGGAACCAGATGCCGTTGAGCAGCTATTCCAGCAAGCCACAAAACCATTTGGTCCGATTGATATCCTGGTCACTAATGCATCGATGCAGTTACCGGAAGAATGGGAAGAAACAACCCCCGACCAGTTCGACAAACAAGTGAACGCCAACTGGAAATCAACCCTAATGCTGATGCAGCGCTTTACTCCCGACATGGCCGACCGCGGCTGGGGACGAATTCTGACCATCGGTAGTGTTCAGGAAGAAAAGCCTCATCCGGCCATGATCGTATATGCAGGCACGAAAGCCGCCATCGCCAACACAGTTCTCAATCTGGCGCTGCAACTGGCCGACAAGGGCATTACAGTCAATAATCTTTCGCCCGGCGTGATCGATACGCCCCGCATCGAGGAACCAACACCCCCGGTTCCTAAAGAAATTAGTCAGCGCATGAGCATTCCGATTGGTGGAGCAGGAAAGCCCGAAGACATTGCCGGAATGGCCGTACTGCTCTGCTCCGATGCCGGTCGCTACGTTACGGGGCAGACTATTTTTGTCGATGGCGGAATGGGACTGTGATGAATGATGAATGATGAATGATGAATGATGAATGATTTTACAAAAAATAATTTATCATTCATCATTCATCATTAAACTAACGTGTTCCGCTACGAGCGCCCAACTGTGTGCTTCGCACTGCCAGCGCATCTGTACGATGGAGCGATCAGCAAACCGACGTAATAAAGGTTGTTCGTATGCTGTCAGCAGGCCAGCTATAAAAAAATGAAACCTACTAATATCCTGTTCGATACCATCCAGACTAATGGTGGGAGCCGTTTCGCCAAGGCGCATCAGCGACGTTGCCATGATTATCTGCTCAATACGATTGTTTGTTTTGGTCAATTCCCGATAAGCATCATCCCGTAGTTGTGGGCGAATAGCCGTCAGTTCGGGGATGTCGAATGCCGCCAGCAAACGAGCCAGATGGTAGATGAACAGCGAGGTTCGGGCGTAATGCGGAGCGCACCGAAACGGCTCAGTAACGTACCGGCCAGACTCTACAACCGACCGCAGATAGATAAGCGAATCCGTATCATGCTGGTTTCGGGGGAGGTCGTACTGAAAAATACAGTACAGCATATTACTCAGCGCACAGGCATCGAAATCGACTCCCATGTGCTTGCCAAACCAGGTCGAATAAGCCCGCAACTGACGGTACTCGGCATAGGTATTTCGGACTCGCTGTGGCTGGCTTCCGTTGGCATGTTGAGATAACTTGGTTTTCAGCCAGAGTTGTTGCTCGCGCGATGGGCTGGATGTCAGATAAACCATCGCGGTGTCATCAATATCATCAGGAATGCGAAAATGCTCGAACCGATGAAATACGTACCCGTTTGGGAAATGCCGCGACGGACGGGTGGGCCAGAAATTATACGTATTAAGGCCGTCCTTATTTCTGAAAATCGGGTAAGCCTGCACAGCCCGTAGCTGAATCTGATCAATCAACGCCTGGGTTTCAGCCGAAACTCCCGCCCGTAAATGCTGTAGCGTAAATACCGTAATAGCGGTAAAAAACACGTTGGTATCCGCTCGGCGGTAACCAATCATCGCATTGCTACGTACCGACGGAAATAAACCCGTTTTGTCCTGCAACCGGGCGATACGTTGTATGATACCATTTATCGATTGTTCCGTCATACGTCCTGTAAAAGTACATGATTCCTGGCCTGACGTACTTCTAATCATCCGGTTGATTATGCGTATAAATTTAAATGATCCCGATGCCCTTTATATTCCGCTGGTTTCAGATTACGGTTTTAAAGTTGTTTTTGGCAATGAACGCAACACACTATTCCTGCGTAAAGCTCTGCAGGTTCTCATTCAGTCAGAGATACCCATTCGGGAAGTAAGCTTTGACAAGAACACCTTCGAAGCCATCGTCAAAGATAGTCGGGGAGGTATTTATGATCTGGCGTGCATTGATGAAAGCGGCAATCACTTTATTATAGAGATGCAGGTGTCTGATGCCCCTTATTTTTTCAGCGGATGAAATTTTATGCTTTTCATAAATTTAATTCCTTAGTGCAAAAGGGTAACTTTGATTACAACCAGTTGGATCGCATTTATTGCATTGGCATTTTAGCCAATAATATTTTTGCCGGCTCCTCCTACCATACAGTAGGAGCGATTCGAAATGAAAATGGTGAACTACTGGACGAACAGATTACTTACGTAACGGTAGAGTTGGACAAATTCCGCTTGTTGGCCAGCGAAGTCAAAACGGATCTTGAAAAGCTTGTTTATACCATGAAAACGATACATACAACTACTCCAACGACAGAGTTTCCTCAGTTTTGGAATGAAGAATGGCTCCAGATTGCGATTGATGAACTAGACAAACGCAAGCTGACTCCTGATGAGCGCTTTGCCTATGAGCGCGCGCTGGCAATCAATGCAGAAGCAATTCGAGTTGTCAATGCTCAAGTAAATGAAGCTAAGACCGGGGCTGTTCGTAAGCTCCTGCGCCGAGGTAAACTAACGACGGCTGAAATTGCCGAAGATACGGGGGTCTCGCTCGACCTGGTTGAGCAGTTGCAGCGCGAGCAACAGTCTGAAAGTTAAGCCACTGTAGCACTTACATTTCTATTTCCAGCCGAAAGTATCGTACGCTTCCGAGGTATTTTCGGCTGGTCGGCTTTATTTCCTGCCCGAAAAATCAACAGCCTGCTCCGTTCTTTTTTTCCAGATTAAGGTTAGATATTTGCCTCCTGATTTCATTGACGTAAGCAATGGCAAACCTGATTTTATTCGACGACCCAATCATACGAACGGCCCTCCTACCCTTCACATTTACGAGGCCGGTAGCTGGAATTCGTATTGGCATACAAACGCTGGCGGAGAAGTGGGCTGACTTTCTGAAACAAACCCCTTCGTTTCTGACAGTGAACTACTTACAGGGGAAATTTCCGCAGACAGCCGGAGATGATAACTGGTACGTAAACGGAGCCATCTGCCCAACGCCCGCCTTGCAGGAAGCAATTTTGGCACTGAAAGTTGCCGATGGCCTGATTACGTCCGACGGCCTTGTGCTGGCCTTGCGCACCGACCAACCGTTGACGGAGTCGCCCACGGTGAGCGACGAACAGGATTTCCATACGTTTACCGAGCCGCTGACAATTGTCTGCAACATGTGGGACATTTTCGTGAATAATGGTGACCAGATCCGCGCTGATTTTGCCCGGCTAACGGCTGGCCGAACCTCGCAGCCAATTACAGATCCCTTTACCCGCTGTTACGCTCCGGAGAATATTTTTGTGGAAGAAGGAGCCGCCATCCGGGCTTCGGTGCTGAACGCGGAAGGCGGTCCCATTCACATTGGCCGTGATGCGGTTATCAGTGAAGGTTCCGTTGTTATTGGCCCTTTTGCCCTCGGCGAAGGCTCAACGATAAACTGGGGCGGAAAGATGCGGAGCAACACCAGCATCGGCCCATTCTGCAAAGTAGGTGGCGAAGTTGGGAACTCCATCTTTTTCGGATACAGCAACAAAGCCCACGACGGATTTCTGGGAAACTCCGTCATTGGTGAGTGGTGTAATCTGGGTGCCAACGTCAACAATTCAAACCTCAAGAATGATTATACCAACGTCAAACTTCACTCCTATGCTACGGGGCGACTCGAAGACACGGGCCGGATTTTCTGCGGATTGATGATGGGCGATTTTACCAAAGCAGGTATCAGTACCATGTTTAATACCGGCACGGTGGTGGGCGTTAGCGCCAACGTATTTGGTAGCGGATTTCAGCCAAAGCATATCTCTTCGTTTTCCTGGGGAGGAGCCATCGACGGTTTTTCAACGTATCGGCTGGAGAAAGCACTTGCGGTAGCGGCTGAAGCGTTTAAACGTAGAGACAAACCATTTGATGAACAGGAAGAGCAGATTCTAAGAGAAATTTTCTCGCTTGAACGCACGCGAACGCTCGACAGTAAATCCCGTTTCGATTTATAACAGATCAAGGAGGAAAGAAGTAAAGGAGCAAGAAATTAAATGTACTTTCCCTCACTACTCCTTCCTCCCTTTCCTCCTCTCTAATGCAATTTTCTGAAATCATCGGTCAGGATGACACCAAGCAGATGCTCCTGCGGGCCGTTCAGAGCAATCACCTCGCTCATGCACTGCTGTTCGACGGACCTGCTGGCAGCGCCAATCTAGCTCTGGCGCTGGCGTTGGCTCAGTACGTCAACTGCGAAGACAAACAGCCTACCGACGCCTGTGGCCGGTGTGCATCCTGTATAAAAACGCAGAAGCTCGTTCACCCCGATCTGCACATGGTTTTTCCGGTCGCCAATCTCGCAAAGGGGAAAACATCGGAAGCTTATCTGGTCGATTGGCGGAAATTTCTGATTGAACATCCGTACCATACCTTATCTGAATGGCTAGAAACTGTCGGTGCCGACAATAAGCAGGGTAATATCTCGGCCGAAGAAGCGCGCAATATTTTGCAGAAATTGTCGCTGAAAGCCTATGAGGGAGCTTACAAGATCATGCTGATCTGGCTGCCCGAGCTGATGAACGTATCGTCGGCCAATGCGT
Source organism: Spirosoma sp. KNUC1025 (assembly GCF_045160025.1). Classification (GTDB taxonomy): domain Bacteria; phylum Bacteroidota; class Bacteroidia; order Cytophagales; family Spirosomataceae; genus Spirosoma. Next base: position 2,366,468 of record NZ_CP087139.1, on the reverse strand, counting down.
TGCTGAAAGTACTGGAAGAACCGCCTGCCCAAACGCTCTTTTTACTAGTTACCAACCAACCCGACAAGCTGCTCATCACAATTCTGTCCCGCACGCAGCGCGTTGCTATAAAAGCGTTTACAGATGAAGAAGTCGCTACGTATCTGCGTCAGCAATTAAACCTTGATGAAACAACGGCACGACGTTTTGCGTATTTGGCGGATGGGAACATGGCCGAAGCCTTGCGACTGAGCCAGCAGGATACTCAATCAGTTGAGCAACAGACCTGGTTTGCCGACTGGATGCGGACGTGTTACCGGCAGGATTTGATTGCACTGGTCAAACAGGCCGATCAATTTGATGGTTTCAGCAAAGAAAAGCAGAAAGGACTACTGGATTATAGCCTGCGCATGTACCGCGATCTGTTTCTGTGGCAGCAGGGAGCAGGCGAACTGCTACGTTTACCTGACGAAGAAATGGCGTTTGTGCGAAACTTTGTTAAAGTCTTAACCATCAACCACATCGAACGAATTGTTGCCGATCTTAACGAAGCTGCCTATCACCTCGAACGTAACGCCCGCGCCAAAATGATTATGCTCGACATGTCGCTCACATTCAGCCGGTTAATACGCACATAAAAAGCTCTGGAACTCTAAGGCGCACAAGTGTAGCCTTGTACACTTTATGCCTATTTTATCTTTTATGAAAAACGCCCGCCCTCCCAAATCCAAGCAGGTTATTGGCATGACGGATCTCGTTGATTTTCCGGATTTGAAATTGTGTGACGTGCAGGCTAAAGTCGATACAGGGGCGTATACATCGGCGCTGCATTGCAAAGACGTTCAGATAGTAAAGGCGGGGATGCGGAAAAAATTAAGTTTTTGGCTGGTCGACAAAACCGGAGAGCCCGCCCGTCAGTTTTATAGCGATCAGTTCAGTCAGCGCATGATACGCAATTCGTTCGGAATAGCCGAACTGCGCTACGTTATCAGAACCCGTATTGTCTTGTTTGGACGTACCATTCGGGCTGAGTTTACCCTGGCCGACCGCGAACAACTCAAGAATCCAGTACTGTTAGGCCGTAAACTCCTGCGTAATCGGTTCATCGTAGACGTCTCGCAAAAAAATCTATCCTATCAAGAAAAAGTCAATAGTCAGCAGTCAGGAGCCGCCTGTGAAAAAACGACTCGTCTTCATTGACTGCCATTGCCCTTACTATCGACCGACTGTTATCGACTAGCTACTTCTATGCGTATCGCCATTTTATCGGCTAATCCGAATCTATATTCTACCCAACGACTCCTCGAAGCCGCCATGCAGCGCGGCCATGAGGGACTTGTGGTAAATCACCTGAATTGCCAGGTCATGATTGAAGGCGGCAAACCCTCTTTGCTGTACGATGGGCAGGAACTTGATAATCTTGACGCCATTATCCCACGCATCGGCGCATCTGTGACCGATTATGGCTGCGCGGTCGTTCGGCAGTTTGAGATGATGAAAGTCTTTACAACGGCTAAATCGCAGGCTATCACACGATCCCGTAATAAGCTGCGTAGCTTACAGGTTCTTTCTAAGGCAGGCGTTGGCCTCCCCAAAACCATCTTTGCAAACCACCCCAAAAATGGCGACGTAATTCAGTTAATCAAGCTGGTGGGCGGCCCTCCGGTTGTGATCAAACTGCTGGAAGGAACGCAGGGCATTGGTGTGGTTTTAGCCGAAACGGCTAAAACCGCGAAGTCGACCATTGAAGCCTTTTATGGACTGAAAAAGAACGTATTGATTCAGGAGTTTGTAGCCGAAGCCAAAGGGTCCGATATCCGCGCCTTTGTTGTGGGTGGGCGTGTTGTGGGCGCCATTAGGCGGCAGGGCCTCGAAGGTGAATTTCGTTCCAATATTCACCGGGGGGGTAATGCTGTGGCCGTTCAGCTTACAGCCGATGAAGAACAGACAGCCATCGAAGCCGCCCGTGCGCTTGGCCTGAAAGTGGCGGGCGTTGATATGCTTCCTTCCGAACGAGGTCCGCTGGTGCTGGAAGTCAACTCATCGCCCGGTCTGGAAGGCATCGAAACGGCTACCGGAATCGATATTGCTACCGAAATCATTGTCTACATTGAAGATAAAATCCGCGCCGACGAAGGAGATATGGTGGGGGTTTAGATAATTTTGAATGATAGAATGATTGACTTGTTGAATGCGTCGAGCAAAAGGCAATATACTTTTTACCAGGAAGTTCATTTATCAAGTCAATCATTCTATCATTCACTCATTCAACATTACCAATGCCGGCCTTAGACCCTGATTTAAAAAAAGCTATTGTCCGCATGTCGGGCACAGAGAAAGACAAATTACTGTTACGTCTGATTGCCAAAGATGCGGTATTGACCGAACGGCTTCAGTTCGAGTTAGTCGAACACAGTGCCACACTCGACGAACGGCGCGAGCTGATCCGTCAGTTTATTCGCCGGACAGCTAATCTGAATCAGGATTCGGCGGGCTGGATCATGATGGATATGCGAACCGTAAGCGGGTACATCAGTCGCCATCTGAAAGTAACGAAGGATAAATACGGTGAGGTCGAGCTGATGCTTTATATGCTCAATACGTTCTACGAGCACAATGCGCACCTCTTACAGAAATACAACAGCCGGACCGACAAAGCCGCGGATTACATTGCCAAACGTACGGAGCAGGTTTTGAAAAAGGTGACGAAACTCGACCCCGATTATCACATTGAGTTTGCCGATGATATCAACAAACTATTGAGCTGGGTACATTATTCTGCTCCCGCCCACTACGCCCGCCAGCTGGGCCTACCCAAGGAATGGGATGCTTAAAAATGGCAAATCCGATACAATCTTAATGAGCGGGAGGCATTGACATAGACAGTGGTTACAAACATCACTCCGCAACGGTGGGTTATAACCAGACAACCCACTCTCCTACTCCATGAACCAAATGGTTTTAATTACGGGAGGTACCGGCTCCATCGGCCGTCGCCTTACCCAACTGCTTCTCCAACAGGGATTCGAGGTTTCCCTACTTAGCCGGTCCGAAAAAACGATACCCGACGTAACGGTTTACCAGTGGGACATAAAAAAGGAAATATTGACCCAAAAGCCATTGCTACAGCCGATTACATCGTTCACCTGGCGGGCGAAGGAATAGCCGATTCCCGCTGGACGGATGCACGTAAAGACGAAATCCTGTCTAGCCGAACACAATCGACGGAACTGCTGGCGCAAGCGCTAGCTAGCCGTAAGCATCACGTAAAAGCCTTTATCGGATCATCGGCCATTGGGTATTACGGTGGCGATACCGACGACCGCCCGCTAACCGAAACCAGCGCGGCCGGAACGGATTTTCTGGCACAGGTCGTACGCGCCTGGGAACGTGCTGAAGATCAAATTGCAGCCCTGGGAATACGTACCGTAAAGCTGCGAACGGGAGTTGTACTGACCATGACGGGAGGAGCTTTACCAAAGCTGGTTCAGCCCATCCGTCTGGGTGCAGGAGCGCCAATCGGTTCAGGGCAGCAGTACGTTTCCTGGATTCACCTCGACGATTTATGCCGCATGTATATTCAGGCAATGACTGATCCGTCGTGGCAAGGTACGTACAATGCAGTTGCTCCCACGCCTGTTACCAACGAAGCGCTAACCCAGGCCATTGCGAAGGTATTGCACCGACCAACGCTCCTGCCCAATATCCCGGCTTTTGCGATTAAACTGTTATACGGCGAAATGGCCATCGTCGTAACGGGCGGCAATTACGTACGCAACAAACGTATTGCCGACGAAACGACCTTTCAGTACGAATACCCGGATTTGACGAACGCGCTTGAAAACCTGCTGGTGTAAGCCACTACGCGTTTCTGACAAACAGCGACTGCACCATCGTCCGTAGGCGGCTATGTGCTACGTATGCCCAGATGAGCAGCATATACATCGAGAAATCCTGGTATGAAACCGGAAAGGCCATGTTGTTGATGTAATAGCGCGTCGACGTAAAATCGAGCGTTGGAGTAAAACCAAGCAGGTTTTCATAACCCAGTACCAACGTCAGACCGAGGGCGTAAAACAAATATTGAGGCTTACGAACTGCCCATAAAATACCTGCCAGCGCAGTGGCACCAAAGCCCAGATAATGCTTCCAGGTCAGCGACAGATCGGTTGTGGCAGCCACATAAATAGAATACCCCTGAACAGCAGAAAGAACGAGTAAGATCAGGCCATAGCCATAGAATTCTTTTAATTGAGTACGTTGCATAAATAAATACGTTACGGAATAAAACTTGTAAGAATTATAAAAATGCAATAAAACTACTATATAGATAGGCTAAAATACTACTATTTTTTCAGATTTCCTCCATTAAAAAATACAAAAAGTCCGTCTTTGCCAGCCACTACAATATCTTTTCGGCCTGTTTTGTGCAAATCAGCTATAGCAAAATAAATTCCTGTGCCTTTGCCAACCCCTGCAGGTCCATAAGAAATATCATGTTTGACAAACGTCTTTTGCGACGCATCCCAGGTAAAATAATAGAGACCAACAGGATCATATGCACCAGGATCGCCATCATTATGCGCGCGAAACCGTTTGCCAGTTATCAGATCAGGACGACCATCGCCGGTAATATCCATCCACTCCAGACAATGGTACTGCGAATTTTTATCGTCAATCAGGTGCTTTGTCCAGCCGGTTTTTCCGGCGGTATTGCCGGTCTGCTCATACCAGTGTAGGCCATAGCCATGCCCCTGTCCCACAATCAGATCATTTCGCTTATCCCCATTCACGTCGGTTACAATAATGGGTACGCTGGCCGTACCGAGAGCAAAATCCTTATGCAGTGTCCAGGGAACAGTTGTGCGGTCCTGTGGCGCTTCTAACCAGCCATCGCTAACGATTAAGTCGCCCCGACCATCGCCATTTACGTCACCAAAACCAAGTCCATGCCCTTGGGTAGGTGCTACTGTAATTGTTTTAAAGGTGCCGGGACTCACCAATTTAATAAATTTTAGCGGATGCCCCGGGTTGTTCGGGACAATTTCGAGCTTTCCGTCCCCATCAATATCCCAGGCGCGGGTCGTTTCTACGTTGCCAACTTTCCCAATTTCATGCAGGGGCCAGGTTGCCTTGCCATTCCCCGGATTTTCGACCCAACGTAACGTTTGATCGAACCAGCCGCCCGTAACAAAGTCCATCCGACCATCAGCATTGACATCCATCGGAATAGTTGAAAAATCATCGAAATACTGGTCTTTGCGAGGCTCGTTCCCTATCAGATGCCGACGCCGGAAATCAGGACCTTCGTACCAGAAATCGCCCGACACGATATCGAGCGTATCGTTTTTATCGACATCGAAAACGCCGACTGACTCATAGCTTTCGGCCGCAACAAAATAGCGATTGAAGCGCAGCGTAGGTTCAGGGGCCGTTAAACCAATGAAAAGGATTAGAACAGTCAGGCTACCAAATAGTCGAAACATAAGAGCAAGAGTTTAGGACTTAAAACTAGAATTTTACCCTGATTTAACTTTCTTATTCTTACATAGCGCCATCAAGTATTCGCCATTATTATTTGATCGGGGGATTTTCGGCCACCTGATCGCGTTTTACGGATACGCTAGTAACTCGGTATATTTTGATGGTATCTATTGGGAATCGGGAGTAAGCCCAAGCCGCTCCCCGCCCATAAAAGCAGTTGTAATAACTGGTCGACACAAACGTCAGCCAGTTGAAAGGCGAAGTCAGGTAATTGACGGGCTGAAGAATAACACCGTCAGGAACTCGCTGACTATCAATACCCAAAGGTTTTACCAGATAATCGCCCGGGCGGAATTGCATGGAATCAGCCTGCACTTCTCTGAACCCGTTTGCATGTGCGTACCATTGCCATCCCCAATGTCCTACGGTCCAGACGCGCTTTTGACCCGCTAACACATTAGCAGCTTCCCTGGCTTTTTGCCGATAAAAATCTGCAAATATCCAGTCCGAAACAGCCAGAATAATCGTGATCGAAGCCGCCAGAAAAACCGTTTGCAATGAATTGGTTTTGGATATGGTATCTAACCATCGCCCGCCTAAAAATAATACGGCTGGAATAATCAGTAATACGTGTCGGCTGGCAATAAAAGGGGCGAACAAAATAACGAATCCGCTGACAGCTGCTATCCACATAAAAAGTAGTACATCCGTACCATCAATTGATTTGCGGCTGGTAAAACTATTTCGCCAGATGCTGGCCACGATAAAGACAACGATAAGTAATCCATTCAGCAGAAAAACCGTCGATAATATATCGTTGGAATCCAGAATAAATATTCGGTTCTTGGCAGTACCAATCGTCAATCCAATGAACAGCAATGCAATGCCAGGCGCAAAAAAATTAATGATTTTAAACCTTGAAAAATAGGCGACAATAAACGCAATAGAAAAAGGGGAAATAGCCCCCAGACACGTTATAAAATCAATAATGTTTTTGGTAAACAACGCAATTGTCATTGGATTTCTCGGCCGGTTGATAATATGGACTGCCGAAAATTCAGCGTAATTCCACAACGACCAAAGTCCCAGTACGGCAAGTGGAATCAACACTACGTATAATAATCGGTACTGTTTGCGCCAAAGTAACGTTATAATCAGGACAACCAGCAGTGGAATATTTGTGTATTTGATGAGTAAACTCAAGCTCAATACAAGACTAGCCTTCCAATATCGACTCGTTTCAGGCGATACGTCTGGTTTGAGCAGGTAGTAAAGAAATAACAGATCAAAACACAAAAGTGGTACATCCACCATCAGGTTTTGATTGATTAAAAAAGCGGGGCAGAAGGCGAAAAGAGCCGTTAATAGCAAGCCTTTTTTCAGCTGTAATAGTTTCGTTATCTCATAAAAAACAAGTAAAGAAAATAGGGTAAATAAGGATTGAAAAAAATGAAGAACTAGTTCGTTTGTCCCAAATAAACTGCTAACAACCGCTACAAAATAGAAATACAATGGCGGTTGATTGGCCATGTACATCGGCTCCTTATTTTCATCCCAGTTAATTAAACCTGACATCGGGCGAAACGGATGTTGTTTAATCCAGTTTGCCGCTTCTAAATGAAACGTATCATCTATATGGTACGCTTTATTTATATTGATCAGAGTAGCCACAAAATAGAGCGCTCCAATTACTAGCCATTCATTACGCGATAAACTGATTAATTTAAATTTCACCATTTCTAAAAGGAAAAGATCTCAACAAACTGAAAGCATGGTTTAAGGCAAAACAACGTATCATCAGCCATAAACCTATTCAGGAGTATTTCATCAGAATGCACAAATTTAAAGCCATGACTTTGTTATTGATCGTCTACAAAAACACGTAATAATAACTTACGTACACTTTTTTATAAAAAATGCCTGAGAGACTATCTCAGGCATTTTTACGGATCACTCAGTTTATCAGGCATCATAGCTCAGCACTGGGGCGAGCCATCGCTCGATTTCTTCAACGGGCATATTTTTCCGGTGGGCGTAATCGAGAATCTGATCTTTGTTGATTTTTCCGACGGCAAAGTATTTTGATTCGGGGTGCGAGAAATAAAATCCGCTTACCGACGAGGCTGGATACATGGCGTAGCTTTCCGTGAGTTCGATACCAATTTTAGTAGCGTCCAGCAGGTCAAATAAGGTTCCTTTTTCGGTATGGTCGGGGCAGGCCGGATAGCCCGGTGCTGGCCGAATACCCTGATAATCTTCCTTGATTAATTGCTCATTCGTAAACGACTCGCTAGTCGCGTACGGCCAGAATTCAGTACGGACGCGCTCGTGCATACGTTCGGCAAAAGCTTCAGCCAAGCGGTCGGCAAGGGCTTTAACCATAATGCTGTTGTAATCGTCGTGGTCACGTTCGTACTTATCCAGTAGTACTTCAATGCCAATTCCGGCAGTTACCGCAAAGCCCCCGATATAATCCTCCCGCCCACTCTCAAGCGGAGCCACAAAGTCCGAAAGGCAGAAATTTGGCAAACCCGGCGCTTTCTGGTTCTGCTGACGAAGAAAATGCAGCACCGTTTTTGTATCATAGATCAGTTCGCCCGCCGGACTAACAGCCGTTTGTGACTCAGCGCGACTGATTTTATATTCAATGTGCCGGTGTGATCCATGCCGCTCACAGGGAATTTCACGGGATTGCTCCTCAAAATCATGCAGCAGTACGTCGTCGTCGGCTGAATTGGCCGGGTAAAACCCAACGACTGCTTTGGCCTGAAGAAGCTTACCGTCAATGATTTCTTTCAGGAGCTTGTTGGCATCCTCAAATAGCTGACGCGCTTCGTTACCCACAACGGCGTCCTCGAAAATAGCAGGATACTTACCGCTCAACTGCCACGTCTGGAAAAAGGGCGTCCAGTCGATGTATTTTGCCAGTTCTGCAATATCATAATCCTCAAAATAGCGATTACCCAGGAACGTCGGTTTGGTTGGCTCGAAATCTTTCCAGTCAATAGGGGTGCGATTCGCGCGCGCTTTATCAATGGTCAAACTGGCTTTCTCCTGCCGGCGACGGGAATGGTCTTCCCGTAGCTTAACGTATTCAGCCTTGATTTCGCGGAATATTTCTTCTTTTGTCCCTTCCGTATCGCTTACCAGCCGACCAGCCACGGGGACACTGCGGCTCGCATCCAGTACGTGAATAACCGGGCCGGAATAATGCGGGTCAATTTTAACGGCTGTATGCATCCTCGACGTAGTGGCTCCGCCAATCAGCAACGGCATGGTAAAACCCTGCCGTTCCATCTCTTTCGCGACACCCACCATTTCATCAAGCGAAGGCGTAATGAGGCCGCTCAGACCGATGATATCGACATTGTGTTTGCGGGCTTCATCCAGAATTTTCTGCGTCGGCACCATCACGCCAAGATCGATAATCTCGTAGTTGTTACAACCCAACACCACGCCAACGATATTTTTACCAATGTCATGAACGTCGCCTTTTACCGTAGCCAAAAGAATTTTTCCGGCCGTTGACGCTCCCCCCGATTTCTCCGCTTCGATAAATGGGGTTAGGTACGCAACCGCTTTTTTCATGACCCGTGCCGACTTAACTACTTGAGGCAGAAACATTTTCCCTGCACCAAAGAGATCGCCAACTACGTTCATGCCATCCATCAGCGGGCCTTCAATTACGTGCAGTGGCCGCTCGACCTGCTGCCGGATTTCTTCGACGTCCTGATCGATGTAATCGGTAATACCTTTCACGAGTGCATGCTTCAGCCGTTCGCGAACGGGTTCATTACGCCAGCTTTCGTCCTGTACGATGGCTTTGCCTTTCGCTTTTACGGTTTCGGCAAACTCAACCAGCCGTTCGGTGGCATCGTCCCGGCGGTTAAGCAGTACGTCTTCGCAGCGTTCCAGCAGCTCTTTGGGAATGTTGTCGTACACTTCCAGCTGCCCGGCATTTACGATCCCCATATCCATACCTGCGCGAATTGCATGGTACAGAAAAGCCGAGTGCATAGCTTCCCGGACGACATCATTGCCCCGGAAACTGAACGAAATATTCGATACGCCCCCGCTCACTTTGGCGAGAGGTAAATTTTGTTTGATCCAGCGGGTTGCGTTGATAAAATCAACGGCGTAATTATTATGCTCATCAATACCTGTGGCAACCGTCAGAATATTCGGGTCGAAAATGATATCCTGGGGAGCAAAATCAACTTTATCAACCAGAATCCGGTACGCCCGTTCGCAGATTTCGATACGTCGTTCGTACGAATCGGCCTGGCCGGTTTCGTCGAAAGCCATCACTACGGCAGCCGCACCGTACCGCTTCACCAGTTTGGCCCGTTCGATAAAGGCTTCTTCACCTTCCTTCAGCGAAATGGAGTTGACAATAGCTTTTCCCTGAACGCATTTGAGACCAGCTTCAATGACTTCCCATTTCGACGAATCGACCATGATGGGTACGCGGGCAATGTCGGGTTCCGATGCAATCAGGTTCAGAAAGGTAGTCATGGCCTCTACTGAATCGAGCATGCCTTCGTCCATGTTCACGTCGATCACCTGTGCACCGCCTTCCACCTGTCCACGGGCAATGCTTAGGGCTTCGTCGTAGTTACCTTCTTTTATCAGCCGGGCGAATTTCTTGGAACCTGTTACGTTCGTCCGCTCACCAACGTTTAAAAAATTGGTTTGCTCGGTCACTTTCAGGGGTTCCAGGCCGCTCAGTTTCTGATAGGGTTCAGGCTGTGGCACCGGCCGGGGCGGATATTTTGCAGCTGCCTGCGCTATGGCCCGGATGTGATCGGGCGTAGACCCACAACATCCTCCAACGATGTTAACGAAACTATCGCGGATGAAGCCTTCTACCTGCGCAGCCATCTCGTCGGGTGTCTGGTCGTACTCGCCAAACTCGTTAGGCAATCCCGCATTCGGGTAGGCCGACGTAAAGAACGGGGATTCTTTCGCCAGCGTCTGCACATACGGACGTAGCAGCTCAGCGCCCATGGCGCAGTTCAGACCGATACTTAGCAAGGGCAGGTGCGATACCGAATACAAAAACGCTTCGGTCGTCTGCCCCGAAAGCGTCCGGCCCGACGCATCGGTAATGGTACCCGACACCATGATCGGCACGGGTTCCTTTCCTTTGTCGGCAAAGTATTTGTCAATGGCAAACAGCGCAGCCTTGGCGTTGAGCGTATCTGTAATGGTTTCGACCAGCAGCAGATCGGCTCCCCCTTCAACCAGGCCACTTACCTGCGTGTAAAAGGCGTCGACCAACTGATCGAACGTAATGGCGCGGTATCCCGGATTATTCACATCGGGCGACATAGAGGCCAGCCGGTTGGTTGGCCCCATCGCCCCAGCAACAAACCGAGGCTTATCGGGCGTCTGACGGGTTACGTCATCGGCGACTTCCCTGGCTATTCGGGCTGATTCGTAGTTCAGTTCATAGACCAGATCTTCCATGTAATAATCAGCCATGGCAACGGTCGTACTGCTGAACGTATTGGTTTCGATGATATCCGACCCAGCGTCAAGATACTGACGGTGAATTTCCTGGATAACGGATGGCTTTGTGATCGACAACAAATCGTTGTTGCCTTTAATGTCGTGCGGAAAATCTTTAAATCGCTCTCCCCGGTAATCGGCATCGGTGAGGTTATACCGTTGAATCATCGTACCCATCGCTCCATCAAGGATGAGGATACGTTCGCGGAGAAGTTCGTATATCGTTTTCAAAGCCATTAACGTAAGGCGTAGTTGTTGGAATTAACAACCAGCGTGCTTAAAAAAATTCAAAAAAGCAAAGAGGGCTTATTGGCAAAAAGACAGGTAGCAGAAGATGCTAACTTATCTGCCCCGATTGGTAACCGGGCGGAAATTGGCACCATTTCCTCTAACAGGTTGGTTGCCAAGACATCATCGGGTCCTTTCCCTCCGTCTTTCTGGATAAGCTACAGCAAAAGTAAACAAAAAATAAGGCACACCGCATGTCGGTGTGCCCGAAATAAGTCAATTTTTACAATTTACCAGGTCTGCTCCAGGTCTTCTTTTGAATACAAATGGTTCCGTTCCGAATAAAACGACGCTTCCTTTGTCCGTTTTATGGCCAGCGGATTTTTGGAAGCCATGCGGTAAATCAGGGCTATCGGAAACAAAAACACGAAGAACAATATCGATAAAATGATTTTGCCATTGATGTTTCCCAACACCTCCGCCAGTTTAAACCAGGCTTTCACGATCAGGTCGCCAACAGCCGGAATCGCGAGGCTCAGCACGCCCACCGCAGTAGCTGCATACAACCACCAGGGAGATTTGAACACAAAATACAACACCAACAGGCCAGTCACGATGACCAGCTGCGCTTTTACTTTTTCGCTAACATCCATACGCTTAGAACAACGTGTAAATGAACGGCGCAACGGCAGAACCGCCACCGATAACAATCAGAACACCAATGAGTAACAGTAAAATAATCATTGGTGCGAGCCACCACTTCTTCCGTTGCTTCAGAAACTTGAAAATATCCTGCAGGAATTCCATTAGTACGTTAAATTTAAAATCTTAGTTGACCGAAGGCGCTTGCGCTACACCCGAGCCCGATTGCATCAGTTTAAATAAAGCCTCGCCTACCCGCTCATTCACTAGTGGGCTGGCATGACCATCATTACGTCCCACGACCCGGTCTTTCACGTCGATATCACCAATCAGCTTACCCACTTCCAGAACCGGAACATTATTCTTCTGAAAAAAATCGACGACGGGTTTTGTGTATTCAGCCGATTTTTTCAAATCGTGAACGAACGGAAACAGAACCACGTAGAGCCGGGCATTATTGGCTTTCGCGTACTCGACAAACTGGTTGAGATCGCTCAGGTGATCGTTGATAATGGCGGGTGTACCATACGCCGTACGTGCATAATTATCGAACGGGGCAAAATTACCGTGAGGGAACTGCCAATACAAGTAATTGAATAAGTACGACTTAATAAATAGCGACTGGAAAGCGCGGGGTATGTCGGAATAAGGCGTGAAAGAAGCTGGTACCAGACCATGATCGTGCGCCACTTTCTCAATATCGTTCGGAAAATATTGCAGGACAAGCACATCGGGCTTTACGCCAAACTTCGTCAGCCGTTTGAATTCATCGCGGCTATCGGAACCCGAAATACCCAGGTTATACGTAACGTATTGTTTATCACCTAATTTCGCGCCCAGTACGTTACCAAATCGTTCATCAGGCGATTTCAGTCCGTGACCGGCGGTAAATGAATCGCCAACCAGCAGCACTTTCTTCTTACCTAGTGTATCAGTTTTGGGCGTATCCCGATAATCACCCGTCATGGGGGGCCAGTACCGCTCGAACCAGATGTGCGACGCCATCGTTAGGCCACCTTCCTGGCTCTGCGCAATAAACATAAATCCAATTTCGAGCGCAACCAGCAGCAATACAATCGGCAGAAAGAGCGTGGCTATATTACCCGCCAGTTTCGATGGACTCGGGTTCTTGACAACGCCGTAATAATAAACCCGAAGGAGCTCGATAACGATCAGTAACAGCAGGCAGCCTTTGGCCAGCCGCACGTAAACATTGTCGAATAAGCCTTTGTGCGGATAATCGAAACTGACTCCGAAATGGTCACCATAAAAGACAATCAGGGCTAAAAACCCAAGGAACAGTAAGCGAATTAAGCTGGAAACAAGTTTTGACCCCATCAGGACAGATTGTTCGGCGAGTACGTTTGGTTAGTCTAAAACAAATTCTTCTTTCCAATTATCTTTCTCCTGCCAGGCGGGTTGCTGCCGCTTGTCGAACAGGAAATTACCGACCACTAAATAGTCCATCTCGGTACGCATAAAACACCGGTACGCATCGTCGGGCGTCGATACAATCGGTTCGCCCCGTACGTTAAAGCTGGTATTGACAATAACCCCGTAACCAGTCAGTTTCTTAAACGAATCAATCAGTTGATAATAGCGGGGATTGGTGTCTTTATGAACCGTCTGAATCCGGGCTGAATAATCAATGTGCGTAATAGACGGCAGATCAGAACGCTGATAATACAACTTTTCGCGAAGAGGGAAGCTGGCATAATCGGCCGGAACGGGCATACGGCGCTTTTCGGCTACCGGGTGAACCAGCAACATATACGGCGAAATACCGTCGTAATCGAAATATTCGGCACAATCTTCGGCCAGTACTGACGGAGCAAACGGCCGGAACGACTCACGGTATTTGATTTTCAGATTCAGCTTCTTCTGCATCTCGGCATTGCGCGGATCACCCAGAATGCTACGTCCACCTAAGGCTCGCGGACCAAACTCCATCCGCCCCTGCACCCAGCCGACTACGTTTCCTTCAGCCAGTAGTTTGGCTGTTTCGCTGCTTAATTCGTCGAAATTGGTGAATTGCTTCGCAACGGCTTTGTACTTTACCGCCATCAGCTCAACGTCCAGATCCGAGAAAGTCGGTCCCAGATAAGAACCCCGCATGGCATCGCGTTCGGTCGTTACTTCACGCTCTTTGCCAAAATAAATGTGGTAGGCAGCCAGAGCCGCGCCCAGTGCCCCACCGGCATCACCGGCGGCAGGCTGAATAAAGATATCATTGAAAATTCCGGCCGACTGAAGCTTACCGTTCGATACGCAGTTGAGCGCTACGCCCCCCGCCATCACGAGTGCATCGGCATTTGTCAGGCGTTTGGCCTCGCGACCCATGTTGAGCACTACTTCTTCCGTCAGCTGCTGAATGGCCAGACCCAGGTTGCAATGGTAATCTTTAAGCTCATCGTCGGGCTGGCGTTTAGGAAACCCAAACAGCTGTTCCCATTTGCCTTCATCGACCATTTTCAAACCCGTGGCGTAATCGAAATACTCCTGATTCAGCCAGATTGACCCATCGTCACGCAGATCGACCAGTTTGTCTTTTATAGTTTTTATATATCGCTCAATGTCAGGCGAATAGGGGTCACCATAGGGCGCCAGGCCCATCAACTTATATTCGCCTGAGTTGACCCGAAAACCCAAAAAATACGTAAAGGCAGAATACAGCAATCCAAGCGAGTGCGGAAACCGCATTTCTTTCAGGATTGAAATATTTTTGCCTTCGCCCAAGCAAATGGACGCCGTTGCCCATTCGCCCACACCATCAATCGTCAGGATAGCCGCCCGCTCAAAAGGCGACGGGTAGAAAGCACTGGCCGCATGCGACAGGTGGTGTTCAGGAAACAGCAGTTTCACTTTGCTGGCCGAGTTGTAACCAATTTTCTCCAGCTCTTCCCGGATGAGCCGCTTCAGAAACAGCTTTTCCTTCAGCCACACAGGAATCGACATCAGAAACGACCGAATTCCCTTCGGCGCAAAGGCGTAATACGTTTCCAGCAGCCGCTCAAATTTGAGCAAAGGCTTATCGTAAAAGACAATGGCATCTAACTTATTGATGTCTGTCCCACTGTACTGAAGGCAATACTTGATCGCTTGTGCGGGGAAACCGGGATCGTGTTTTTTACGAGTAAACCGCTCTTCCTGAGCAGCCGCAACAATACGACCATCTTCAATCAATGCAGCTGCCGAATCGTGATAAAAAGCAGAAATACCTAATATGGTCATGGAATGGGGTACTGGAAAACAGGCTCAAAAGTAACGGTTTTTTCTGGCAAACGTAGCACACGATACCGACGGACTTAGTTACTGGTCAAATAATAGACCCCGACTTGCCTGGTTCGTTCAACATTAAAATAGATTATCTTTGGCCGGTATTAATGATAGAAGGATTGACTTGTTGAGTGATTGAATTAGTACTTCTGCCCATTCAACAAGTCGATTATTCTATCATTCACTCATTAACAAAATGAAACTGGCAGCTATTGATATTGGGTCTAATGCAGCGCGGCTGCAAATTTCGACGATATTGCACAACGACGAAGTGGTGAGCTTCAAACGCGTGGAATATGTTCGTTTTCCGCTTCGATTGGGTCATGATGTGTTCAATTTCGGCGCTTTGACCCCTGAAAGTGAGGCCCGTACAGCTAAGCTCATGATGGCTTACAAGCTGCTGATGGAACTACATGAAGTAGAGGGCTACATGGCCTGTGCTACGTCGGCCATGCGTGAATCCTCCAACGGCCATGACATTGCCAAACGGATCGAAGCATCGACGGGTATTAAAATTCATATCATCGACGGGCAAAAGGAAGCCGAACTCATCAACAACGTAGTGGTACAGGCGCTCGACGACCGGCAGTACCTGCATATTGATGTAGGCGGTGGCAGTACCGAACTGAACGTGTACGTGAACCGTCAGAAAATTAATTCCAAGTCGTTTAAGATCGGGTCAGTACGTTTGCTGGAAGGCAAAGAAACCAAAGGTGCCTGGCGAAAAATGGAAGACTGGGTGGAAGATAATATCGACTCGTCACAGGAAGTTACGGCCGTAGGAACCGGGGGCAACATCAGTAAGCTTTTCAATCTGGCTTCGAAAATATCCGAAACCGAGACGACCCTGGCCGAAATCGAACGCATGCGGGATTTTATTGCGGGTTTTAGTCTGGAAGATCGTATCAACAAACTCCGCCTGAACGCCGACCGGGCCGATGTGATTGTGCCTGCTGCGGGTATTTACACGTCGGTGATGAAATGGGCGGGAGCCGATAAAATCATTGTTCCCGACCTGGGTTTAAAAGACGGCATTATTCAATTAGTATATGGGCAGTTGAATCGTCGAAAAGCGATTTTCTGAAACGCCGTTTATGACTGATTATTCCATTCAGTTACAGTATAATCCGCCCGTTTCCAATATTGCCCAATTCTGCCAGCACGGCTTTTTCTTCAACGAACCAGCACACCTCTGTCAGCAGTCGGATGGACCATTTTATCTACTCACGGCGCTCAACCAACGTACCGGACTGACGGAAGCACGCTGCGCTTTTTTCCCGAATGCGGATAAGGCCGTTAGTCCCATAGCTGCCCCTTTCGGCTCCATTGAGTTTGCGGATACGTTACCCGAACCGACGCTGGATGCATTTCTGAAAGCACTGATCACAGCCGTACAGTCCATAGGTACGTTTGCTAGGTTACAACTCACCAATTACCCGGCCTGTTACGCCCCCTCGCAGGCAAGCCGACTGGTCACAAAACTATCTGAACACGGTTTTCAGATAATTCAGACGAACCCAACGTTCTATTTGGCGACGAAATCGGATTTTGCCCAGGCATTTGCTCCTGCCGAACGTCGACGGCTCCGTAAATGCCGAGAAGCTGGTTTTCAGTTTCAGCAATGTGCATCGCACGAGGTTCTGAATGTCGTCCGTTTTTTATACGAAACCCGTCGGCAACAAGGCTATACACTTACAATTGCTCCGGCCAAGCTGGAAAAGTTGTTGCAGACTTTTCCCGAGCAGTTTCCAGTTTTCACCGTTACCGATGGGCCAAAGCTGGCGGCTTTAACGGTTGCGGTGCGAGTACGTGAAGATATCCTTTACACGTTCCTACCAGCTTCCCACCCGGACTATCGCACGTTTAGCCCGATGGTTATGCTGACCGATGGATTGGTTTCCTACGGTCGGGAACGTAACATCAGGCTGTTGGATTTAGGTACGTCGCTGGACGAGAATCAATTGCCCAAGCTCAGCCTAATGCGTTTCAAACGTAACCTGGGTGCCAGGGAGTCGCCGAAACTGGTTTTTGAGAAGTGTTTCTAAACTCAACGCTTTCCTTTTTATGTACTTTTGCTGAGTTTTTACATCGCCGGGCCAGACCCTGGCGAATCCTGCTTTCCAATGCTCGAAACTGTTTTTAAATCCATAGCGGCTTTTTTTTCCAACCTAACCCATTCGGTGCTGTCGGTCATTAAAGTTCTGCTGC
This sequence comes from Spirosoma sp. KNUC1025, assembly GCF_045160025.1. Classification (GTDB taxonomy): domain Bacteria; phylum Bacteroidota; class Bacteroidia; order Cytophagales; family Spirosomataceae; genus Spirosoma. The sequence goes on along the minus strand of NZ_CP087139.1, from coordinate 2,349,140 downwards.
GGTCGAAATGGGGCGTTCAGCTTCCCGAGCGCCAGAACAGCCGCTGTTCAGTTCTTGGCAATGGCCCTTCGCTGAATGACTCGCTGGCCAATCACCTGGATTTTCTGCTGGATACCGAACTGATTGTCGTCAATGGATTTGCCATTACAGACTATTTTACCCGGCTGAAGCCCGCCAATTACATAATCGCTGACCCAAATGCGTTCGCCTTTCATGACGCCACAACCGGACGGGAAGATTTGCATCAGATTCTGGTGGCCCTGATCGGTCAGGTCGATTGGCCCATGCGTTTGTTCATACCCAATTTCGCAAAAGGCTCCTATTTCATCCAGAAAATCGAGGCTGGTAATCCGCGCATTCAACTTGTGTATTACAATCCAACCATCGTTCGCGGGTTCAACTGGCTCTGCTACTGGCTTTATTCGGCTAATCTTGGAATGCCACAGGCGCAGACGGTTATCGTTACAGCTTTGTTTCTGATGATAAACCGCAGGTTCGATGAGATTTTCCTGTTTGGCGCCGATACGTCCTGGCACGAGCAAATCCGAATCAGTGATACGAACCAGCTAGAGATCAAACAGATCCATTTTTACGACAAGGCCAAAGACGTAGCGTATCAGCCGGTTTACAGCGATGCTCACCGCACAAAGACTTTCACGATGTCGAGCCAGTTTTTATCGTTGCATAAAGTATTCAAAGGCTACGAAGTTCTGCGTGACTATGCCGATTATCGAAATGTTCGGGTGTTCAACGCCAGCAGCAAAAGTTACATTGATGCGCTCGAACGCGTCGTGATTAGTCAACCTGTAGGGCACACTGCCAGTGATTCGTAAAGGTGAAAAGGTAAGTCATAAAAAAATAGTGCAAATATTTCAGCTAATGAAAACAATTCAGCTGGTTGGACTGTTTTATACTTGTCTTTCGCTTAAACAATGAGAGATCCAGATACTACACTGTAACTGGTACTTAGTTTAAAGCGAAACCCAAAGCCAGGTGACTCAGGTCGTCTGGCTTTTTTCTTGTTCAAAAGCGGTACTCGGGCTGGCTCTGTACGACCACCGGTGCAGCCTTGCCGCTTATTAATGGCCAATTATTTTTGATGCGATTCAGATCGGCTAACTTTGCCAACCCAATTGGGCAACATTTTATTTTTTTATTTACGTGGGTCGACATGGTTGAGTAGTTGACTCCGTGACATTTGCTTGATTCATGCTTGATCTAACCAATAAATCCATTCTGATTACGGGCGGCACCGGCTCCTTCGGCAAAAAGTTCGTCGAGATGGTATACCAGCGGTATCCTGACCTGAAACGCCTGGTTGTTTACTCGCGCGACGAACTGAAACAGTTCGAAATGGCGCAGTATTACCCGCAATCGAAATACAAATCCATCCGGTTTTTTATTGGCGATGTACGCGATGCCGAACGACTCAAACGAGCCTGCGAAGGTGTTGACATCATTATCCATGCGGCTGCGTTGAAGCAGGTGCCCGCAGCGGAATATAACCCAATGGAGTGCATCAAAACCAACGTGTTCGGTGCCGAGAACGTAATCAATGCCGCCCTCGACAACGGCGTTCAACGGGTTGTGGCTCTTTCGACCGACAAAGCGGCAGCGCCAATCAATCTGTACGGAGCGACCAAACTCTGTTCTGATAAACTTTTTGTGGCAGCCAACAACATGCGGGGCAGCCGTGATCTGCGTTTTTCGGTTGTTCGCTATGGAAACGTAATTGGGTCTCGGGGTCGGTCGTACCGTTTTTCCTCGACAAACGGAAGGATGGCGTGTTGCCCATTACGCACCCCGACATGACTCGCTTCAACATTTCGCTGGAAGAGGGCGTCGAAATGGTGCTTTACGCCCTCGAACATGCGTGGGGCGGTGAGATTTTCGTGCCTAAAATTCCGTCGTACCGCATTACCGACGTAGCAGAAGCCATCGCTCCTCAGGCCGAACAACGGATTGTGGGCATCCGGCCGGGTGAAAAACTTCATGAGGAAATGATCACCGAAACCGATTCGCTCAATACGGTAGAAACAGCCCGGTATTACGTCATTACCCCATCAACGCCAACCTGGAATGTGGATGATTATCTGAAAGCCTTCAACGGTAACCGCGTCGACATGGGCTTCAAATACAATTCCGGCACCAACACCGACTGGCTCAACGTCGAGCAGCTGCGTGAACAAATACGGGCACACGTTGACGCTGATTTCAATGTATAATGGAGGAAGGAATAGGTAGAAAGGGAGAAGGAAGTTGTATTTCTCCTTTCCCCTATTTCCTCCTCCCTTCTCCTTCTTTTATGAACCATCCAATCCCCTACGGTCGTCAACACATAACGGATGAAGACATTGCCGCTGTAAACGACGTACTGCGATCTCCTTATCTGACACAAGGCCCGAAAATTGGTGAGCTCGAACAGGCATTTGCCAACTACATCGGATCAGCGTATGCGGTAGCTGTTGCCAACGGAACGGCGGCTTTGCACCTGTGCTGTATGGCGCTGGGCGTAGGGCCTGGAACGCGGGTGATTACAACGCCCCTTACCTTTTCGGCATCGGCCAACTGCGTACGGTACTGTGGGGGTGACGTCTTTTTTGCGGATGTCAGTTCGGATACGGTTTTACTCGATCCGGCTGCGGTACGTACCTTATTGGAAAGCCACCCTCAGGGTTATTTTTCGGGGATTATTCCGGTCGATTTTGCGGGTTATCCGGTCGATATGGTTGCGTTTCGGGAGCTGGCCGATGAGTTTGGTCTGTGGATTATTGAAGATGCCTGCCATGCACCGGGGGCTTCGTTTGTAAGCGAGACCGGTACCGAACATCGAGCGGGCGATGGTTCGCTAGCCGATCTGGCTATTTTCAGCTTTCACCCGGTCAAGCATATTGCGGCTGGTGAAGGTGGTATGATTACGACCAATAATGAGTCGCTTTACAAACATCTGCTACGTTTACGCACGCATGGTATTACCAACAAACCTACTGAGTTTACCGCACCCTACGAAGGCGAACCCGAACGCGGAGGCTGGTATATGGAATTGCAGGAGCTGGGCTATAATTATCGCCTGACCGATATACAGGCTGCGTTGGCTCTGAGTCAGTTAGCGCGTGCAGACTCGATGCTCGACCGACGTCGGGAACTGGCATCCCGTTACGATTCAGTCTTTGCTGAAGCGGCAGAAAAAGGCATTCCGGTCCAGATCATCGTTCCGCCAGACGGGGTTATTCATGCGTATCACCTGTACGTGATTCAGACACCCAATCGCAAAGGTTTATACGATTTTTTGCGAACGAAAAACATCCTGGCGCAGGTACATTACGTACCGGTACACCTGATGCCGTATTACCGGAATTTTGGCTGGAAACCGGGCGATTTTCCGAATGCAGAAACGTATTACGCCCACTGCCTGAGTCTGCCGCTGTTCCCGACGCTGACGAACGACGAGCAGGATTACGTTGTTGATCAAGTTGTTACGTTTCTTAAAGCTGTCTGATTTATGCGTTCCTACCAGAGTCATCTTCAGGCCACCCAAAGCGCAGGTGAGGCTTTAGTAGCCAACCGCAAACCTGTGTTACGCTCTTCGGCTATTTTTCCGGTGATGCATACGGAGTTGTATTCCAGCAAAGTCATTTTTATGGGCTACTGGCTGCTGAAGCGGAATATTAAGGAAGTAGGCTTGCTGTATACATTGCGGAATGAAGCGGGTACACTGCTTTCCCGAAAATACGTACTGATCGATTCGGCCAAAGCCTGGTCGGTGCAAATGAGCGAATACGCCGATCTGCTTAACGAAGCCGGTGAGCCAGAGAATTTTACGGGTTCCCTGGAGCTGGAAGTCTTCTCAACGCAGGATCTCGTTTTTCCTTACCCGGCTTTTGTGCTGGTTTATTTCAACGCCAATTCCAGCAGCGTAGTCCATACGGTAGGTCGCATATATAACGACATCGAAGACCTGCAGCAGAATAACGAATACCAGGTCAGCGAGTCGGGTTTTGATATTTATGGCCGCGACGGACTGGCTCCGTTTCTAAGTTTCACCAATGGCCCGCTTCCGGCTGAACACCCTGAAGTCACGTACGAAATCGTGGATGCGCACCATCATGCTACGTCCGGTACGTTTGCGCTGAACCCGCTTAAGCCTTACGAGACGGTTTTTCTGTATCTGAAAGATTATCTCGATTTGCAAACCCTGCTGGGCGACGAGCCGGGGATGATTCGGTTTGGCCACAATTTTACAGGCTTTTTTCCGCGTTTTCTGGTAGGCAATCTCGACCAGACTGCCCAAAGCGTGAGCATTACCCACTCCTATTATGACAGTTCGGGCGTAGCTGACAAACGGGCGTACTGGCCCCGACAGGATGAGCGGTTTCTGGATTCGTCAACGTCGATTCCGCTGTATTTAACGGATGATTTTTTCACGAAGCTGGTTGTTTACCCCATCTTCTCCCCGTCTGATTTTACACTGTCGTTTCGCTTTTTCGATGCAAATGGTACGTTTCTGGGCGACGCATCGGGTGCCTACCAGTTTCAATCCGCCGACAGTCAATACGTTCAGATTGATCTGGGTGATCTGGCAAAACGGGCAAACGTATCACCCGACCTGGCCAAAACTGCCCAGTTGATTGCTCACTGGTCGGACGAAACGCGCATTCCGACCCGCTTGAAATTCGGTTTGAACGTTGGACAAACTGGCCGCGCATCATCCCTGCCGAGTAATGTTTGCTTTGCTCCCCAGGTAGGTAATCCAGCGATTCTCAACAAGCCCGGTACATTTAAATGGGCGCCGTTTGTCAATGTTGGCAACTCGGAAATTGCCCTGACTAATTCAGCGCCTTTGCGAGACTATAACCGACCGGCCAACGTAACGCTCTCCTTCTACCGCGAAGCCGACGATGCAGTGCTGGAACGCACCTGCGTTGTGTTACCTAATGGACTGCAAACGATTCGATTGGCCGACGATCCGGAACTGCGGGCCTTCTTTGGCGATGCCAGCGGCTGGATGACAGCCCGCGCCGATAATCCATTTTTGAACGGGTATTATTTTGATTTTCATCCAAACGGCGCTGTAGCCGCCGATCATTTGTTTTAACGTAACATTTTCGTGGTGTCGGGTTTGAGAACCCGACACCACAGCGAATCCGACACCACGGAGAACACAATAATCACAGTACATTCAATACCAGAATCACCTGTAAACTATATAGTGAAACAAGACGTCAATGATTCAACTGCCTGACTTTACGCGTTCGTTTGAGTACGAAAATAATTATTACTGGGCGTCGGATGTGAACCGAATGGCTAAAGTAATGGCTCATTATGAGCTGTATAAACTGACCCTCGATGTTCCCGGCGCCATTGTGGAATGTGGTGTATTCAAAGGCGCATCGCTGATTCGATTCGCTACGTTCCGTCAGTTGATGAGCAATCCGACAGCCAAAAAAATTATTGGGTTCGATGCGTTTGGTCGCTTCCCCGACACTGACTTTACGGCCGATAAAACCTGGCGGGAGAAATTCATCAGCGATTCCGGCGAAGAAGGCATTAGTGTGGAGCAGCTTATGACAGTACTGAATCACAAAGGCGTTGGTCAGAATGTCGATCTGGTGCAGGGTGACGTGCGCCAGACCATTCCGGACTATCTGGAAAAGCATCCCGAGCTACGGATCAGTCTGTTGAATATCGACGTAGATGTGTACGAACCCACGCGGGCCGTGCTGGAACACCTCTATGACCGGGTAGTGCCGGGTGGCGTGATTATGCTCGACGATTACGCCAATGTATTCCCGGGTGCGAATGCGGCTGTTGAAGAATTTCTGGCGGGCAGGAACGTGCTTGTCAAGCGGTTGCCATTTGCCGTTACGCCCTGCTATATCGTAAAACCCTGACCCACTTTATCCAATGAAACAAACTGAACAGGAAACATTCTGGTCTGGCGAATTTGGCCAGCAATACACCGACCGTAATACCCGCGACCGTGAGGAGTGGGACAATTTTTATGTGCAAAACTGGGGCCTGACCAAACCCGAAATGAACGCCCGTTTTACGGCTGGCTGGCTGTCGGAAACGCGCATTCTGGAGGTTGGCTGCAATACGGGGATGCAGTTACGTGGCTTGCAGGACGCTGGTTTTACAAATCTTTATGGGGTTGAACTGCAACCCTACGCCGTTGAAAAAGCGAAACAGACCACGCAGCATATCAACATTTTGCAAGGTTCGGGCTTCGATTTGCCTTTTCGGGATGCCTATTTCGATGTGGTCTGTACGAATGGAGTTCTGATTCACATTGCCCCCGACGATCTACCGAAAATCATGGATGAAATGGTTCGGTGCAGTCGGCGTTATATCTGGGGGTTTGAGTACTACAGTCCCGACGTTAAATCGATACCCTACCGGGGCAACGAAGGGTTTCTTTGGAAGGCCGATTACGCAGCTTTGTTTCAGCAGCGGCATCCGTCCCTGAAACTGGTTAAGCAGGAGTTGTTCCCCTACGTCAATTCAGCGGAAAACGGCAACGTCGACTATATGTATCTGCTTGAAAAAACGGTGTAATGAGTAACGTAGCGATCATCACGGCGCGGGGTGGGAGCAAGCGCATACCTCGTAAAAATATCCGCCCCTTTCTGGGCAAACCCATTATTGCTTATGTTATTAATGCGGCTCTCGCATCGGGTTTGTTCACGGAGGTGATGGTATCGACGGATGATGATGAAATTGCAGCAGTTGCCCGACAGTATGGCGCTTCCGTACCGTTTTTGCGAAGCCCAAAAAATGCCGATGATTACGCTACAACAGCCGACGTATTGACCGAGGTACTGGATCACTATAAGCAGCAGGAACAGGTTTTTGAATTCGCCTGCTGCCTCTACCCCACTGCCCCATTTATTACGTCCGATCTGCTCAATCAGGCTTTTTCAACGCTCACAGAAATGCAGTTTGATACGGTGTATCCTGTGCAACAATTCAGCTTCCCGATTCAGCGGGCTGTATTTCTGCGCAATTCAAAAGTGCAGTGGGTACAGCCCGAACATGCCCTGACGCGTTCGCAGGATCTGGAAGCAGCTTACCACGATGCAGGGCAATTTTATTTTATCAACGTAGCGGCTTTTCAAGACAATCATCGCCTTATTACCGATAATTCGGGTGGTATTGTCATTTCCGAAATGGCTGCCCATGATATTGACAATGAGGACGACTGGCAAATAGCCGAACTGAAATTTAGAATGATGACGGGGCCGCCCGCGCGGTGATAAATAATAAATTTTTGTGCTACCCGGTTTCTATTTTTCATTGTTTATCATTCATCATTCATCATTCCTATGAACCACCTTCTTTTTCGTGCCGATGGAAACGCCCAATTGGGAATGGGCCATGTTATGCGTTGTCTGGCATTGGCCGATATGCTGAAGGGTGAGTTCGCGATGAAATTTGCCATAACGGATCCTACCCCTGCCGTTCAGTCGCTCATCGAATCGGCTGGGTTAACAGTGCTTCCCTTGCCCGATTCGGCCGACAAAGCCGCTTTCTGGGGGGATGTCCACTCCGAAAATATTGTCGTACTGGATGGCTATTCGTTCGACGAAACGTTTCAACGAGCGGTCCGGGCGCGCGTCAGAAAGCTGGTGTTTATCGATGATCTCATACATGGCCATCAGGTGGCGGATGTAGTGATTAATCATTCGGGCGGCATTGCTCAGGGTAAGTATAACACAGCCTCATATACACAGCTTTATCTGGGCCCACACTACGCCATGCTTCGGCCCGAATTTTTTCGGTCAGAAGGCTTTAGTACTCCACCGCCCGATGGTCCAATATTTGTCAGCTTAGGGGGCGCCGATCCGTATAATACGTCACTAACCGTGCTGGAAGCCATTCGACAGGTCGACGCTACGTTGCCTGTTCAAATTGTTCTGGGACCATTTCATCCTGACCGGGCTTCGATTGAATCGTTCAAAAATCAATTGCCGAACCTCAGCATTCTGCAAAACCTGAGTGCCGCTCAGATGATGGATGCGTTACAGCAATGCAGTCTGGCCATTACAGCCTGCAGCACCATCGCTTATGAGGTATGTGCCATAAATCGTCCACTAATTGCAGTGGTTACGGCTGATAATCAAACACAACTGGCCCATTTTTTATCCGAAGAAAAACTAGCCCTGTCCGTCAATTTCCCGACACTGCTAACCCGCTCGATTCCGGTTATTGGACTGGACAAAATGATACGTCTGTCCATCCAGTCTTTCCAGTTCTCTCCCGAAACGGTAGAAGAGACATTAGCCAATCAGCGCCGTTTTTTTGATGGACAATCCCCCGAACGATTCAGGATGTTATTTCAAGAATTAAGTGCGTAATTGGGCGGGCAAGATCGTTGTCTTATCGCCATGCTTACGTACCGCCTAGCCAAACCTGCTGATACCCGGCTCTATTTCGATTGGGCGAATGATCCTGACACCCGGCGTCAGTCATTTAATTCAGCGCCTATTTCTCTCGACACACACACATCCTGGTTCACCCGTAAACTGGTTGATCCAAATACGCTGTTACTCATTTTTGAAAACGAAATGGGCAAAGCGGTCGGGCAGGTACGTTTCGAGCGGACGCCCGTGGCCGATATGCCTGACGAAGTGGTAATTGGTATATCGGTTGATGCCAGTCAGCGTGGTAAAGGATTAGCGAGCCAGTTGATTAGACAAGCCTGCGCCGTTTGTCGGAAGCGCTGGGGCGAGGTGACTATTCATGCCTACATTAAACCTGAAAATCAGGCATCGATACGTTCCTTCGAGCGGGCTGGTTTCAAATTGTCGGGCGAAAGCGGTAAATTTGGCATTCCCGGCCAGGAGAAGCCGAGTTTGCTTTATATTAAAACCTTATAGGTTTTGGAAACCTACAAGGTTTAACTAACTATGACAAAAGATCAACCGATTCAGGTTGCCCAGTTTACCATTGGCCCGGCACATCGGCCGTTTGTTATTGCCGAGATGTCGGGAAATCACAATCAGTCGCTCGACCGGGCGCTGGAAATCGTGGATGCGGTAGCCGATGCCGGCGCTCATGCACTCAAACTCCAGACGTACACGCCCGATACCATTACGTTCAACGGCGCGTCGGAAGAGTTTTACATTCGGGATGCCAAGTCGCTCTGGGCCGACAAAAATCTATATAAACTGTACGCCGAAGCGTATACCCCCTGGGAGTGGCACAAGCCTATTTTCGAGCATGCCCAAAAGCGGGGAATGATTGCCTTCAGCTCGCCTTTCGATACAACGGCTGTCGATTTTCTGGAATCGCTCGACGTACCCCTCTACAAGATTGCGTCGTTTGAAAATACCGATCATATTCTGCTCAAAAAAGTAGCGCAGACGGGCAAACCGGTCATTATGAGTACGGGTGTGGCGTCGGTAGCTGATCTGGATGAGTCGGTGAAGGTGTTACGTGCCAACGGCTGCAAAGAGCTGATTCTGCTCAAATGCACCAGTACGTACCCGGCCACGCCCGAAACGACCAATCTGCTTACCATTCCGCACATGCGGCAGTTGTTCGATGTACCGGTTGGCCTCTCCGATCATACGATGGGCATTGGCGCGGCCGTAGCGGCTGTAGCCCTGGGGGCAGTCGTTCTGGAAAAACACGTTACGTTACGTCGGGCCGACGGTGGCGTTGACTCCGCGTTTTCGCTGGAACCCGACGAATTGAAAAGCCTTGTTGTCGAAACCGAACGGGCACATCTGGCGATGGGTCAGGTCAGTTATTCGCTAACGGCAAAAGAAGAGAAGAGTCTGCAATTCAAGCGGTCGCTCTACGTAGTGCAATTCGTTAAAGCAGGCGAACCTTTCACTCCCGACAACATCCGCAGCATTCGTCCGGCCAACGGCCTGCACACACGCTATTATAACGACATTATCGGCAAAACCGCCACCACAGACATCCCCGCAGGCACCGCCCTGCGCTGGGACTTAATTTTGAATGATTGAGTGATTGAATGATTGAATAGGCTGGCGCACGCTTCATTCAATCATTCAATCACTCAATCATTCAATCACTCACTACATGGGTATCATCAAACGGCAGACGATTCAAAGTTCGGTTTACACCTATGCGGGGGTAGCCGTCGGCTTTCTGACACAGGGGATTTTCTTTCCGAACCTGTTCAGCAAGGCGCAGGTCGGTCTGCTTAGTTTATTGATTTCGCTGTCGCTGGTGCTGTCGCAACTGGCCAATCTGGGCACAAACGGAGCCGGAGGCCGGTATTTTCCGTATTTCCGTAATGCCGAGCGTCAACACAACGGCTATCTGTTTATGACCAGTCTGACAACGCTGGTTGGTTTTGGCTTATGCGTGCTTGGGCTCTGGCTCGCCCGTCCGTGGATTATCGAAAACAACCAGGGGCAGTCGCCTTTATTTGTTGATTATTATTACCTGCTGATTCCGCTGACGTTGTTCACGGTGTATTTCACTGTTTTCGACAATTACGCCCGGCTCCTCTACGACCCCGTTACGGGTACGTTATTGCAGCAGTTTGTGCAACGTTTGCTGATTTTGCTGGCGGGCGTAGCGTACTGGCTGGGTTGGGTTACGTTTCCGCAGTTTCTGGGGTTATGGCTACTGGCGTTTTTCCTGCAAATGGTGTTGATGATTTTCAGCGTAGCCCGCGACGAAGCCTTATTTCTAAGCCGCCGTTTTCTGGCGATGGACCCTGAGTTACGCCGAAACCTCACTCGATATGCGGCCTTAACGCTGACCACGGCTCTATCATCGCAGATTATTCTGACGATAGATAAAGTCATGATTAACAACACGAAGGAACTGGGTCTGTCGGCGACGGGTGTTTATAGTATTGCCGCCAATTTTGCTACGGTCATTGCCGTTCCGGCTACAGCACTTTACAAGGTTTCAGGTACGGTCATCGCCGAATCGTGGAAGAGTAATGACTTGAAAAACATTGTTATGATCTACCGCAAAAGCTGTTTGAATCAGTTGATTGCGGGCTGTCTGGTTTTTGTAGGAGTTGCCGCCAACCTGCCAAACGTATTCCGATTTCTGCCTGCTGGCTACGAAGCGGGTTACTTCGTGATTTTATGGCTCGGTCTGGGAAAACTCATCGACATGGCTACGGGTATCAATGGCATTATTCTGAACACCTCGCGGTATTACATTTACGATTCCCTGTTTTTTGTGGCGCTTACTTTTTTCACAATTGCGGCAAACTATTACCTGATTCCGCGTTTTGGAATCAACGGAGCTGCCGTGGGCGGGGCGCTGGCTACGTTGCTATACAACCTGGCCCGGACTTTGTTTGTCGGCTTTGCTTTTCGAATGCAGCCATTCACCTGGCATAACGTAATCGTCGTTGTGCTGGCGGCTGCTGTCTGGTGGATTTCTGTTCAGGTTCCTTATCCAGCCGCAACTGCTCCTAAATGGCGTAACATAGTCGATATTGCCTGGCGTTCAGCGTTGATTACGAGCTTGTTCGGCGGCCTGATTATTGGCCTGAAGTTATCACCGGAAGTGAATCAGACAGTAGCAGGCTTAAAGAAACGATTTTTGTAAATGAGCCCTCTTCGTCCGATAATTTTGCAAGCAGCACTTGCAAAATTGATTAAGAGCGATTAGAACAGGAGAATCGCGAGCATTACTATTAATTACGAACTGATTCCATGTGGGTTTTTCGCTTTTTATTCACTGAAACTGCCCGGCTGCTTCGTTCGCTGGAAGGACGACGCCTATTGGGGTTGGCGCTACGTTATGGCAACCGGCCGCGCAATCAGGATGTCGACGTTACGTTCGGGAAATACCGGTTTCGGGTACCCGATGCGCTATCGTTTATCTGGCAGTTTCGGGAAATTTTTGTCGATGAATTTTATCGATTCTATACAACCAGTCCAGCACCTGTTATTTTCGACTGCGGTACCAACATCGGTACAAGTGTTGCGTACTTCCGACAAACGTATCCAACGGCTAGAATTGTCGCGTTTGAAGCCGATGAACACATTAGCGACATGCTACAGTCGAATCTGAGCCGGAATCAGATTTCAGATGTGGACGTCATTACGAAGGCTGTCTGGACCAACGATAAAGGCATCTGGTTTGGCAGTGATCAGGCCGATTCGGCTTCTATTTTTTCGCAAACTGACCGCAAGCTGGTTCCCTCCATCCGGTTACGTGACTACCTGCTCCGTGAAACACGCATCGATATGCTCAAGATGGACATCGAAGGTGCCGAAACCGACGTATTGACCGACTGTCGCGATGCTTTGGCCCATGTCCAGAATCTGTTTGTTGAGTTTCATGCCTATCTCGATCACCCGCAAACGCTGGCCGACGTGGTGCAGGTTCTGGAAGAAAGCGGTTTTCGGTATTACATCAACACCAGTCAGTACCGCCATGCCCCCCTGGTCAACCATCGGTACAAAGGCAATGACAGCATGGACCTGCAATTGAATATCTTTGCGTATCGAAACTAGTCATTGGTCATCGGTCATTTGTCATTAGCCATTGGTTTGAACTACTAATGGCCAATGACAAGTGACTAATGATTAACGACTGACGACTTTCATCATGATTGACAAAATTCTTTCCCGCCCGGAGTTCCAGACCGAACCGCCTGTACTGGTGGACGTTGGTGCATCGGGAGAATTACATGCTCGCTGGAAACCCTTTGCCAAATATGCGGTCTGCATTGCTTTTGATGCCGACGACCGCGATTTCGGCTATGTTGAAAGCGAGTCCGGGCATTTCCGCAAGCTGTATACGTTTAATCATATCGTTACGGGTACAGCGTCAGAAAGCGATACGTCGGATTTTTACCTGACGACTTCGCCCCACTGTTCCAGTCTGTTACGTCCGCGGCCGGATCTGATTCAGGAATATGCGTTTGCACCCAAATTTGAGCCAACAAAGGTAGTGCAACTCAAAACCCGTACACTACGTTCAACGCTCGACAGTCTGCAAATAAAGCAGGTGGACTGGTTTAAAACTGACTCTCAGGGAACCGACCTCCGGTTGTTTCGCAATCTGGGCGACGAGCGAACCCGGCAGGTGCTGACGGCTGAATTTGAGCCGGGCATTGCATCGATTTATGAGGGTGAAGACAAACTCTATACGGTTTTGCAGTACATGGAAGAAACGGGGAGCCACTGGCTTGCCGAACTGCTGCCGAAAGGCTCACCCCGTATTACACCCGCCTTGCTGGATAGTTTCTCCAGCCAACCGCTGGTAAAGAAATTTGTGTTGTTCTCGTTGAAAAACAGTGCTGTCTGGGGCGAAATGACGTACCTGAATCAATTTGCCGATGAAGCCACACTGACGCAGCGGAACCTGCTGCTGGGCTGGGTGTTTGCCACAACGCTAAAACAACACGGCTTCGCGCTTATTCTGACGCAGAAGGGTAAAAGCCGTTTCTCGGACCCGATTTTTTCGGAGATGGAAAGCTACTCACGTCGGCGCATCTGGGGGCGGGTATTTGGGCTTGGTTTCTGGCCTGAAGTGGTCAAGAAATTTGATAAACTCGTTGGTCGGTGAGAGTCACACACCTAAGTACGTACCACCTCTTCGGCGGAGCCGCGGTAGCTGCCAATCGGCTCCATCGCGCCTTGCAAAAACAGATATGGACCGGAATGGCTGTTGAGAGTACGATGCTTGTTGGTACGGCCAATCGGCTGGAAAAACATCGTCCGGCAGCGGGTGTTACGTATCTGGCCAATAATTTTCTGGCCGAGCAAACCGCTTTCGGACGATTCGTAGCCGAACGGCTCTATTTTTTGCCCCATGAGCGAGATTATTCGGTGCGGTTTCAGTTTTCGCCTGCCCGGTTCGGTGCCAATCTCGATTTCCATCCGGCCATTCAGCAAGCTGATATTTTACACCTGCACTGGATTAATTTTGGCTTTCTGTCGCTCAACGGCTTACGGGCCCTGTTCGACTTAGGGAAACCCATCGTCTGGACGCTGCACGACCAATGGGCGTTTACGGGCGGCTGTCATTATTCGCGTGGCTGCGACCATTTTTGACGCACTGCCGGCAGTGCCCTTATTTAAAAAAACCCGACGATCACGATTTGTCATACCGAGTTTTCGAGCAGAAAAAAGAGGTATTACAAAATGCAAACGTGCATTTTACGCCACCGAGTCAATGGCTGGCCGACGAAGCAAAACGTAGTGCCTTACTACGTGATTTTCCGTTCACGGTAATTCCGTACGCCATCGATCAAAATGTTTTCAAGCCTATGGATCGCCGGGCAGCGAATGCACATCTCGATTTACCCGATACGAATCGCCCACGGCTGTTGTTTGGCAGCGCTAACGTAACAGACCCGCGCAAAGGATTCCGATATTTCGCCGAAGCGTTGACGCTTTTGCATCAGCAAAACCCTGCCCTGGAAGCTGAAATTCTGGTTTTTGGTAAAGGGCGCTCTTTTCTGTTCGATGAGCTTCCTTACCCAATCCATCATTTGGGTATTCTGACCGCTCAGGACGACATCGTAGCGGCCTATAATGCTGCCGATGCTATGGTTGTCCCTTCGCTGGAAGATAATCTGCCCAATACAGTTATCGAAGCAATGGCGTGCGGTACACCCGTCGTCGGATTTCGTACGGGGGGTATTCCCGAAATGATCGACCATCGGGAAAACGGCTATCTGGCCGACATTGGCTCAACGCAGCAACTGGCCGATGGACTGGCATTTATACTTACACATCAACAACCGGACGTACTACGTCAGAACGCCCGCCAATCGGCTGAAAATCGCTTTTCAGAAGACGTAATCGCGAAGCAACACATTGAACTCTATATTCAATTGTTGACTGACTGAATTGTTGACTGATTGAATCAATGACCCACGATACAATTCAATCAGTCAACAATTCAGTCAGTCAATCATTATTCACCCATGCCAACCATCTCCATCATCACCATCACGTATAACGCCGAGCGGTTTCTGGAGCGCACGATTCAAAGTATCGTAGCGCAACAAGGTACAGACTTTGAATACATTGTGATTGATGGAGCGTCAACGGATGGTACGCTGGACATTATCAGGCGTTACAAACAGCACATTACAACTTGGATATCGGAGCGGGATCAGGGGCTATACGACGCCATGAATAAAGGACTGCACCGGGCAAAAGGCCAGTACGTCTGGTTTATGAATGCAGGCGATGAGCTGCACGATGCCCAAACCCTGCCCAACCTTCTGAAACGTATTGCCGCAAGCAGCGCCGATGTGTACTATAGCGATGCCCTTTTTGTCCGGGAGGAAAATGGGAAAGTGGTTCCGGTAGGATTACGCAGTCAGGTAACCCCACATACATTGCCAAAGCATTTAACGTGGCAAGATATGGCCCTCGGCATGAAAGTCTGTCATCAGGCTTTTGTACCGAAACGGTCAATTGCCCCTGATTATTTAGTCAATAATCTAAGCGCGGATCTGGACTGGGAAATTCGCTGTCTGAAGGCAGCGCAGACTGTCGAATACCTGCCTTTTCTTTTGTGCAACTATTTAACGGGCGGTTTATCTGTGCAGCAGCATCGGCGTTCGCTCACGGATCGGTTTAAGATTTTGGTGACCCATTTTGGTTTGCTGACAACAATACGTAACCATATCCGAATAGTTGTGCGAGCTAGACGGTTCAATAAGCAATGATTATTCTGCAATTCTATAATAAATCAGCAAAATATTCGGCTAAAAACCCACAATTCCCATAGGTTGCAATCTAACATTTGTAAATAATAATTAACGCCGTTTTGTGAAATTTGTATGAAAACAATGGGATAATTCGAGGATGTATGCCTTAAGATCAGGAAATGCGGATAAATTTGCGAGGTCTTTTACGGTACCTACCTGACCTTTTTTGAATTTTCCTAAAAAAACAGAATCAACCTATGAAACGAATAGCTGTTTTTACCTCGGGTGGCGACGCGCCGGGTATGAACGCCTGTATCCGGGCGGTTGTCCGGGGGGCGGTCTATCACGGACTAGAAGTGTTCGGTATTCGCCGGGGGTACAGCGGAATGATAAATGGCGATATTTTTCAGATGTCTTCGCACTCGGTCAGCAATATTGTACAGCGCGGAGGTACTATTCTGAAATCAGCCCGAAGTAAAGAATTCATGACGCCGGAGGGTCGCGCCAAAGCTTTTGAGCAACTTAAAAAGTTCGAGATTGAAGGATTGGTAGCCATTGGCGGTAATGGTACGTTTACGGGTGCAACGCTTTTTTATGATGAATACGGCATTCCAACCGTTGGTGCTCCTGGTACAATTGATAATGACCTCTACGGTACTGACTATACAATTGGTTTCGATACAGCCGTAAATACGGCGCTGGAAGCCATCGATAAAATCCGCGACACGGCCGACTCGCACGACCGAATTTTCTTTATTGAAGTGATGGGCCGCGATTCGGGCTACATTGCTATTCAGTCGGGTATTGCCGGTGGGGCCGAAATGGTTATGGTTCCCGAAGTGTTGACACCCATTTCAGAGGTTGTTGAAGCTTTAAAATCGGGATGGAGCCGCCAGAAATCCTCCTCCATTGTTGTCATTGCGGAAGGCGAAGAAGCCGGAATTGCCACAGAAATCGCCGAAAAGATTCGCCAGCAGGTTGAGTCCAACATTGACATGCGCGTAACAACGCTGGGCCATATACAGCGGGGTGGAATTCCAACGGCTTACGACCGCATTCTGGCGAGTCGGCTAGGGCTTGGCGCTCTGGAAGGATTAATGAATGGTGAGAAAAATGTGATGGCCGGAATCGTGAATAATGAATTGGTCTATACTCCTTTTCGCGACACCATTCGCCTGCCCAAGCCAATCAACGAGGATTTACTCAGAATGGTCAAGATTCTGAGTGTTTAAATTAAAGAGCGAAAGCGTAAATGAGTGAAAGAGTGGCTGGCGCATTATTAACGCTCTTTCACTCATTTACGCTTTCGCTCTTTAAATATATCCCGCCAGCTTGTATGTTACGTAACCGACCAGCTCGCGGATAAGGTAATAGCCATTAAAGAACGCTTCTTCGTGCGGGAGAACCCATTCGCCCGGAGCAAACGACCGTCGGCTAGAGATGAAACTGCCCGAAAACGGCGTAACGATGGCACCTTCTTTTTCAAAACAGGCTACGGCCCGGCGCATATGCCAGGCCGATGTTATCAGTACGCAACGTTTTGTGTGAAAACCGCTCTGAAGCAGTTGAATCGAAAAAACAGCGTTTTCGTGGGTATTGAGCGACTTGGTCTCCAGCACAATATCCGTAGCAGGTACACCGGCCACCCTTAGAAACCGCGCGATCAACTGTCCTTCATCACTAACGCTTTTATCCCTAAACGGTACGTTGCCTACACCGCCACTAATCAGGATTTTCTGTATGGCTTTGGTTTTGTACAGATAAAGCGCTTGGCCAGCCCGGTCTGCCTCCCGCCCGAGCAGGAAGCGGTCTGCAGGCCTGCGTCCATCGGCTGGAATTTCTTTTCGGGCCAGGGCCATGCCACCCGTCAGTAAAACCCCTACCTGCACCGAGGAATCGGCGGGGGCGGGTACACTGACTACAATGGGATACTCCCACCACAATGCCAACTCATTCACCAGAAACGGATTGCCGAATACCCAAAAAATCCCGAGGGCAATACCAATCCACTGCCGACGACGTCGGACATTTTTGGTAAAAAAAGCAAATAGCAAAGCGCTGACGAGCCATCCGGCTGGTGTAAGCAGATAGGTAATCGTTTTTGAAAAGAAATAAAACATAGACTATAAAAGCCTTGTAAACGTTTTGAAAACAGGGAGTTCGCCCTACGGTGTTCCGTTTTTGAGTACGTAATGCGTGAGTTATTGGACCAAAAGGTGGCGCTTCTTACGAAAATCGAAAACTGTACAATGAATACCGTAAATTTGTATTGATCAGAATCTGCGAAGATACGTACTGCTTTTTATGAAAAATTTTCTTCTGGCTGCGCTGCTTTGTCTGCTTTTATTGCCTGCCGCCTGGGCGCAATCAGCTTCCCAAACCTCATCGAACAGTTTCAGAATTACCGGCCATATCAAGGGGTTGAAAGATACTACCTGCATTCTGGCTCATTATCTGGGAGCCACTCAGTACATTCCGAAAGATACGGCCCGCATTGATGGAACAGGAACACTGGTCTTTGAAGGAAAGAAAAGTTTGCCACAGGGTCTATACTTAGCTGTAGCCCCAAAGAATCGATACATCCAGTTTCTTATTACCGACGATCAGGAATTTTCGTTTGATACGGATACCGCTAACGTTGTTCAGTATATGAAGGTGACTGGCTCCACTGAGAATGAGCTGTTTTATACCTATCAGCAGCAGCTTAGCAAATTCCAGAACGAAGCGCAGGCTCTGACTGCACAGAAAAATGCTCCAGCCATGAGTGCTCTGCAAAAGCAGGCCAGCACTTACCGAAGCCAGTTTTTGAAAGATAACGCAAGCTCATTTACCGTAAAGCTGCTCAAAGCGAGCGCTGAACCCGAAGTGCCCCCTGCTCCCAAAGCGGCCAACGGTCGCCCTGACTCGGTTTGGGTGTTCAACTACTTCAAGAAGCATTTCTGGGATGATTTCGATTTTGCCGACGAACGGTTTGTTCGCACGCCGTTCCTGCAGCAGAAAATCGATCGGTATATTCAGGAATTGACCGTACAAACGCCCGACTCGCTGATTAAAGAGGCCGACTACGTAGTGAACAAAGCAATAGCGGGCAAAAATAAAGAGGTGAAATATTATTCTATTTTCTACATCACCCGGCCCTACGAACAGCCCAAAGTGATCGGAACAGATGGTCTTTTTGTGCACATGTTCGAGAAATATTACGCGACAGGTATCATGACCGTCTCGGATTCAGCAACGCTAAAAAGTGTTGGCGAACGGGTAGCCTCTATGAAACCTAATCTTGTCGGGAAGGTAATGGTTGCCCCTGTCGTCACCGATACGTTGCGCAAACCGATTATCATGCAGAATATTAAGGCTGATTATACGGTTCTTTTCTTCTACTCACCAACCTGCGGACACTGCCGGGAAAGCGCCCCGAAACTGCAGAAATTTGTCGATGCCTACAAAGGCAAGGGCATTGAAGTAATGGCGATCGCCATTGATCAGGACATGAAGGAGTGGAAAGGTTTTATCCGGGAATTCAAGCTGGGTAACGCCATCAATGGCATGGATCTGGCCAATCGGACCAACTATGCTCACCAGTACGACGTCTGGACTACGCCAACGGTTTACGTACTTGATAAGGATAAGAGAATCATTGCCCGAAAACTTCCAGCCGAACAGATCGAAGATTTTATTCTCTTCCATAAACGGCAGCAGGCTACTAAAAATCCAGCAGTAGCCCCGGGCAACGTAAAGGCAAGTGTGAAAAAGTAAGGAACAGGGAGAAGGGATGAAAGGATAGGGAACCGTGTAGGAGCAAATTCTTTCTGCTTTCATCCCTTCTCCCTGTTCCCTCTATCTCATCTTCGTCCGCTTAACCAGATAGGATGTCAGAATCTGGTCGAAACCCTGGGCGATGTCGGCTTCAATAAAGTCGATTTTATATTGTCCGCACCGCATTTTCAGCTCCTGAAAATAGGATTTTACGGCCTGTTGATACGTATCGCGTACCTGCCCGGGCTGAATTTTCACTTTCTCACCGGTTTCGAGGTCAATAAATTCGTAAGGCCGTTCGTCAAAGGCGAAATCTTCTTCGGTCTTTTTGTCGGTTACGTGAAACAGCAGCACTTCGTGTAGATTGTGCCGTAGGTGTTGCAAGGCCGAGAAAAGTGCATCCACCTTCTCGCTAT
Source organism: Spirosoma sp. KNUC1025 (assembly GCF_045160025.1). Taxonomy (GTDB): domain Bacteria; phylum Bacteroidota; class Bacteroidia; order Cytophagales; family Spirosomataceae; genus Spirosoma. The sequence goes on along the minus strand of NZ_CP087139.1, from coordinate 2,329,346 downwards.
TGTCGAACATATCGCTGAAAATCACCACCAGCGACCGTTTATTAATTTTCTCGGCCACCTGATGAATAATATCGGCAGCGGCTGTTTTACGCAACGGCTTGGGCTGCTGCATGAGCAGGTCCAGTTGCGTAAACAGCTTATGCACGTGCGAAGGTGTCGATTTAGTCGGTGTTTGCAAATCAATCGTATCGGCGAAGGTTGTCAGACTCACAGCATCTTTTTGCCGCTGGAGCATATAGGCCAGACACGCGGCTGCCATTACACTAAACGTAATTTTGCCGTAGTTTGACTCGGGATAGTACATCGACGACGACGTATCGATCAGCAAATGACAGCGCAGGTTTGTTTCCTCTTCATAGCGCTTGACAAATAGCTTTTCAGTCTTACCGAATACTTTCCAGTCAATGTGGCGCGTGGTTTCGCCGGTATTATAAAGTCTATGTTCGGCAAACTCGACCGAGAAGCCATGAAAAGGCGATTTATGCAGACCTGTTATAAACCCTTCGACCAGTTGACGGGCCAGAAATTCCACATTGCCAAACGAACGTACCTGACTCAGATTAAGGGGTTGCTTCATGCACTTTGAAGAGCGAAAGGGTGAAAGAGCGAAAGAGAGACGCGCTAGCGAAAACCATCCGGCAGGTTTTCACTCATTCGCTCATTAAATTCACTCGTTGAATATAACGCAAAAAGCGAACCGTTCGACATCTCCCCCAGGAATTGCACTGGGAAACATCGAACGGTTCGGGTAATGCAGTCGGCTGACGACTTTCCTACATGGCTGGTTCCAATATAGGCTGATACGCAATGGGTGCACTGAAAACGGAAGAGTTCAGGGCAACAGCACGGCCTTTTCCAACAACGCGTAATGACACATTGGCAATTCCTTTCGAAACCATGCCAAGAGCATGCGCTGCAGCGTGGGTTAGGTCAATGACTCGGCCTTTGGAGAAAGGACCCCGATCATTGATTCGTACAATTACGGAACGCTGGTTATCGAGGTTTGTTACCTCAACCAACGTATTCAACGGTAGGGTCAGATGGGCACCTTCAAGGGCTCCGGAGCTAACACGCTCACCGTAATAGGTCTTCCGACCATTGAACTTCTTGGAATAAAAAGACGCTTTGCCTTTCTGTATGAGGCCCGGAAGGACCTCCGCCGATTTTATGTTGCTAAAAAACAACATAAGGGATACGATTAAACTCATACAGCTGTTGGTTACGTGAAAAAAATAGACGGAGCGTATGTTCATTAACACAACACATACCCTCCGTCCCCAAAAAGTGCAATTCCTGTAAAACAAAGATAGGTTTAATCCTATTAATAACCAAGTAATTAGCCAAAAAACTGTAGAATGGCCTCTACAGCCCGGCGCGTTTATCGGGGTTATTTCTCCACGAAATATATTTGCAGGGTTTCTTTTTGTTCTTTCCCGAATGCCCGTACTTTAGCAGTTGTGAACTGACTAAACCTATTAGATTGTGGACGAAAGAGACCGGGAAAAAATCTACTCAAGGCGAGTTCGGGCAGGAAAGCGAACGTATTTTTTTGACGTCAAATCAACCCGCACCAACGATTATTACCTCACCATTACGGAGAGCCGGCGCCAGCCGCAGGGCGATGGATTTGTGTATGAAAAGCACAAGATGTTTCTCTATAAAGAAGATTTCGACAAATTCATTGAAGCGTTGCAGGGAACCGTTGAGTATGTCAAAACGGAACTGATGCCCGAAGTGGATTTTGAGCAATTTGTCCAGCGTGATGAACAGGACGATTTTGCCAGCGAACTCAAATGGGAGTAATCAACAGCAGCACTTCGATCTACGATTTATGAAGAAACTGTACTGGACAAATTAACGATCAATCAGTAATAGACGTATCGCCTGAATTCTTCAGCCCTCGGTGCCAACGCCGAAGGCTTTTTTTGCGGTCCGCCGTCGGAGTTGTATTTTTGTAGAAAAACTAAAGAGCGAACGAGTGAGAATGAAAAATGAGTGTCTACCAAGCCCCTTTCGCTCTTTCATTCGTCCGCTTTTTCACAATTAACTATGGGTTTACAATGTGGAATCGTGGGTTTGCCGAACGTAGGCAAATCGACGTTGTTTAATGCAATATCGAGCGGGAAGGCTGAAGCGGCCAATTACCCGTTCTGCACAATAGAACCGAACGTAGGGGTTGTTACCGTACCCGACGAACGGCTGGATACCCTCGAAGGATTGGTAAAACCTCAGAAAGTGGTTCCTACCATTATCGAGTTTGTTGACATTGCGGGTCTGGTGAAAGGGGCCAGCCAGGGCGCCGGACTCGGTAATAAATTTCTGGCCAATATTCGGGAAGTCGATGCCATTGTACACGTAATTCGGTGCTTTGAAGATGAAAACATCGTTCACGTCGAAGGGAAAGTAAACCCGGTTTCTGACAAAGAGATCATTGACGCCGAGCTACAACTGAAAGATCTGGAATCTGTCGACAAAAAAATTCAGCGTATTTCGAAAGCTGCTCAGGTTGGTGATGCCAAAGCCAAGACTGAACTGGAAATTCTGAAGCGATACAAAACTGCGCTGGAAGCCGGAAAAAGTGCGCGTACAGTTCAGGCATCGCCCGAGGAGCAGGAAGCCGCCATTAGCGATATTGCCCTCTTAACGGTGAAGCCCGTTATCTATGTTGCCAATGTCGACGAAGCCTCGTTGCCAGCTGGTAATACATATTCTGACGCGCTCCGTGATGCCGTCAAGGATGAAGGGGCTGAAGTTATTGTCATCAGCGCCAGCATTGAAGCCCAGATTGCCGAAATGGAAGACCCCGAAGAGCGTGAGCTATTTCTGGGTGAGTACGGATTAACCGAATCCGGACTTAGTAAGCTCATCAAAGCATCGTATAAACTGCTTGGCCTGATTACGTATTTCACAGCCGGTGTTAAGGAAGTACGTGCCTGGACCATCCACCGGGGCTGGAAGGCTCCACAAGCCGCTGGCGTTATTCACTCCGATTTCGAAAAGAAATTCATTCGGGCACAGGTTATGAAGCTCCCCGACTTTTCGCAGTTCAAGACCGAAGCGGGCGTTCGTGAAGCCGGTAAACTAGCTGTTGAAGGCAAAGAGTACGTCGTACAGGATGGCGACATTATGGAATTCCTGCACGGTGCCTAACAAATACGTACTACCATTGAGCGGGTGATCTGTTGAGCAACGGGTCACCCGCTTTTTTTATTAAACCGGCGCAACCTGCTTTCCGGCGCACGTACCGTTATCATAATTTTTTAGCTCGTCCTCATCTTGTCGCATTTCTTCAATACAAGGCGGTTTAGCGCCTATACTTTTGCAAAGAAATTTAACCACTATCCACATGCAAAAGTCACTTATCAACCCCTGGCAATGGCAGAACCAGCTCGGTTACGCCCAGGCTATAGAAATTCCACAAGCAACAAATACGCTCTATTGCGCGGGTCAGGGCGCCGTTGACGCCGAAGGCCGACCTGTTAATGCGGCCATGAGCGAACAGATCAACCTGTCGTTCGATAATCTGGAAACAGTACTGCAACAGGCGGGCTATTCACTGGCCAACGTTGTGCGACTCAACTATTACACTACGTCTATCGAGCAGTTTTTTGCTGCCTACGGTAACGTAATGGGTCGACTACAGACGGGCGGATGCGTACCGGCCAGTACCCTGACCGAAGTTAACTCGCTGGCTTTTCCGGAGATGATGATCGAAATCGAAGCAACAGCTGTCAAATAATGTTTCCTCTAGTTTAACCAAAACCATACCATGCAACGCTACAACATATTCAATCAAATTCACAAAGGTCTACGGGCAATGCTGTACGATACGGCCCTCCATCTGCAGCAAACCGATTTTTCTCAACCCGAAGCCGACGCAGCCATCGATCAGTTGGAGCAGGTATTGCTCTTCTTCGACGACCATGCTGAACACGAAGACGGCTTTATACTGCCCCACATCAAAAAACACAACCCGCAACTGGTCGATGAGCTTGAAAAAGATCATGAGGTCGATCATCGACTGACGCAAACCCTTTTCGATCAGATCCGGGAGTGGAAAACAGCGACTCAGGCAGAGCAGAAAGAAGGAATTGGCCAGCGGATTTTCTTTGCCTTTAATGAATTCATTGCGTTTAACCTGTATCACATGAACAAGGAAGAAAACGTACTGATGTATCTGCTCTGGAAACAGTATACGGACGAAGAAATCCGGCAGATGGAACACCAGATTCTGCAGTCCATTCCTCCGCAAACCCTGTTGACGGAGAGCCGTTGGATGATGCGGTCCATCAACAACAGAGAAGTGATCGAATGGCTCGCCGGGATCAGACAGGGCGCTCCGGCACCGGTCTTTGCCAACTTCCTGAAGCTGGCTGAAGATGAACTACCAGCAGGCCGACTGAGCAAAGTGCAGGCAGCGCTGGCCCTTGCCTGACCGGCTGACCGGTTACGAAGATGTCGCTTTTTTTCAATACAAAGACTGATTCTGCTTATACTTTTACAGCACTATTCGCCACACCACGTATTGATAACTAATGAACAGTACCTATCAGGAATTTAAACCATCAGCCGCACTAGAGCCTTTCGTTGATTATTACTGGCTTCATACCTTCGAAGCCGATGGAAACCAGGAGTCGCCCGTACAGCGATGCCTCCCATTCGGAACGCTGGAAATTATTCTGCACCTGGACGACAACCATTGTCAGGTATTGCACAACAATTACTGGCAGAAACTTCCTCACGGATTTTTTGTGGGCCTTTACCGCGATGCCGTTCAGTGGAAGTGCGTAGGGTCTGGCCGTAAGTTCGGGATTCAGCTAAAGCCGGAAAGTCTGCTTCAGCTATTTAACATACCCGTAGCGTCGCTGTTCAACAATTTCACGGATCTGGAAACCTTCTTCGGAAAGGAAATAAACCGGCTGGTTGAAAAGGTATACGGCCAATTGAGTATTCATTCGGTAATTGCAGCAGCCGAAGCATTTTTGCTGGCTCAACGCCGAAACCTGAACGCCGAACGGAACTACCTGTTTGAGGCTACCCGACTCATTCGGCAGTCGAGAGGTAATCTGTCCATAGAAGCGGTTAGCGAACATATTTATGTAAGCAAACGGCAGTTGGAACGTAGTTTCAAGGATAATTATGGCACTACGCCCAAGATGTATCAACGTATTATCCGCTTTCGTAATGCGTATGAATACTTCTACCAAAAACCAACCGCTCCCGACTGGCAGGATATTTCGTACACCTTCGGGTATTCGGATCAAGCGCATTTTATCCGCGATTTCAAAGAATTTACCGACGATGTGCCTACCGTGGTATTCAATGATACAAACCAGCAATTTCAACGGCCGACCTGCTGGGGAACGTATGCACGGGCCTAAGTAAACTGCAACGTAACAACTTTTCTCCTTTCATAAGCTCGACTGGGTTGGCCTGATATCAGGCCAACCTCAGAACTTCATTTTCTCGCCAAAACAACAACTAATCATGCTTACACGGATTTCTTATCTGGCGGCTGCGGCCGTCATTGGGCTGGCTTGTGCCTTTACAAACCATACAGACACACCTAAAGTCATCACACGTAGCGCTTCAATACAGAAACAGCCCAGTCAGGACGTACTGGTGAAGCGTGGCCAGTACCTGGTTACTATCATGGGGTGCGCAGATTGCCACGCGCCAAAGAAAATGACGCCACAGGGTCCTGCCCCCGATATGGATCGCTTTTTATCGGGCTACAACAGCGCTGAACCGCTGGGATCGTTCGACAAAAATCTGGTCAAAAGTGGGCAATGGGTAATTTTCAATGGGCAGAATACGGCTTTCGCTGGCCCCTGGGGCGTATCGTTTGCCGCCAACCTGACACCTGACGCAACGGGTATTGGCAGTTGGTCGCTGGCCCAATTTAAAAAAGCCATGCGGCAGGGAAAATTCAAAGGGCTCGACAATACACGTCCATTGTTGCCGCCAATGCCGTGGCCAGGTTACGCATCTATGACCGATGATGATCTACAGGCCGTCTTTTCCTATCTGAAATCGCTCAAACCAGTTGCCAATGCAGTCCCGGCCGCCATTCCGCCAGCACCCTAACATCATTTCCGCTTGTTGACACCTACCCGCTTGTAGGCAACGAGTTGATCGGCGCGGGAAGCGGGCGGACGATGGTAAACAAATACTTCATAATCGTTTTCAGTCGATGAGTAACTGCCTTCAATGTAGTTCTCATCGACTTTTGGTTGTGAGCCCGTTGTCTGCACCATGTAATCGTAATTATAAACACCCTGCTTGAGCAGCACCGATGCCCGATACGCATTCAGAAGTGGGTCGTATGCCATCTTGTTCACATCGTTTAGCTGCCAGAAATTGAAGGCTCCATTGACAAACAGCTCTACGTTAGGAATCTCCGGGATTTTGAGCGTAAAGATCGTTTCGATATAATCAGCGTTTGTGGCACCGTTGCCGGTTTCCCGATGGTCGATCACAAACATGCCGTTGAAATCATCGCTCTGAATATAAACACCGCGACTCCGGGGCTTGTCCTCCTGTACGTAGGCGATATTACGGTCTGCCGGTCGGTCGATTCGCTCGATGTAATTGGCGCGGGAAAGCACCGTTCGCGTATCGAAAAACCGAAACTCGTTGCCACCCGGCAGCGTATTAGTCATGTCGATCAGACGATACTCCAGGGTTTGATCAAACGCCTGTACACTCGTCGGACGCAGATCCCGGAGTACACGATCATCGCGGTAATTCTGGCGAATAACTACCTTAAAATCATCCTGGGGCGAGATTACCTGATAACCGCGGTAATTGATGCTCAGATCGACCTGCTGACTGTTAAACTGATAGGCGGGGTTGGTTGAAAAACGAACATCTGCTGCTACGTTCAACCGATTTTGATACGTACTAAACCGACGAGTAAAAATAATATTGTTCCGGTTTCGCTCGTCATACACAACGATGAGGTAGTTGCCCGGCAGCTTTACGCGAGGTAACGTAAATCGATAGTGGAAGTATTGAATTTTGGTGTTGATTGACGTCTGATACTCCGTAATCGGGTTGTCGTTGTATTCGTAGGTAAACTCAATATCGTTCAGAATCGATCGCTGCCAGTCGGCATTGCAATGAATCAGGCGCGCCCGAAAGGAACGATAATTGGCCGTCAGATCATCGAATTCCAATTGCAGGGAAACCTGTTCATCGAGTGAGATAACCGGAGGATTTAAGGTAAGTGCCGGATCGTTGGGGTTGGAGCCAACCAGGGGAAAGAGCAGCACAGTCTGTACTTTCGGATCGTAAATATGGTCAATCGTCCGGAGCTGCTGGGCGAGCAGCTCCGTTGCAGTTGTGCAGAAGAACAAAAGAGCCAGTAACCGGAAAAAAGGGCGCATTTAATCAGATTTTTATCGTAATATATGTGGTACGTAAACGTTCCTGAAGCCAGGCAAGTATACACATCTATTCAGGCGGGCCGAACGGGAAGTGGGTTTAGGTAGTTTAAAAATCTATAAAATCTGATTGCCGCAACTACTTTCTTCCGTAAAATCGCATAGACGAATTCACTACTCAGCCAAACACATTTATGGTAAATTATAATCCGAAAGAATGGGGCCGGTTTATTGTTACGTTGAATCGGGCAGATACGGTACGTAAACTACTCCCCATACTGATTGGAGTAGGTGTTTATTCGTTCCTGATTGTTCACGTAATTGAACTCATGGATCTGAGCGACAATCCTCACCTCAAAAACTTCTCGCTCATGCATACGCTGCTGAGCTTTGTGATTTCGATGCTGCTCGTTTTCCGGACCAATACGGCTTACGATCGCTGGTGGGAAGGTCGGAAATTGTGGGGTTCGCTGGTAAACAACACGCGCAATATGGCCCTCAAACTCGATCAACTGCTCGGGCCAGCGCAGACCGACGCGCGGCAGTATTTCCGGGCCATGATTCCAAATTTTGCTTACGCCCTGAAAAATCATCTGCGCCAGCAACCCATTGAGCCAGAGTTTACCGAAGCGCCATCGTTCAGTATTGAGTCGCTGCACCTGAATGAACACGTACCGCAACAGATTGCTTTGGCTATCTTCGGAAAAATAGTGGACCTGCAACGCCGAAAGATTCTGCTTCCCGAACATCTGGTCATCCTGAATCCAGAGATTCAGTCGCTGATGGACGTGTGCGGAGCCTGCGAACGGATCAAAAATACCCCTATTCCCTTTTCCTACAGTTCGTTTATCAAGAAATTCATTTTTATCTATTGCCTGACGCTGCCCCTGGGTTACGTATCGAATCTGCATTATCTGGTCGTTCCGCTGGTTGTTTTTGTTTTTTACGTACTGGCCAGCCTGGAAATCATCGCGGAAGAAATCGAAAATCCGTTCGGTACCGACGACAATGACCTCCCGCTCGACACCATCTGCAAAGGCATCCACAAAACCGTAACCCAGTCTTTTGACCACAAACTTACGCTGGAACAACCTGATCAGATCGGTACGCCAAAAGTAGGATTTCGCTATGATCGGTAACTCAACACGTAGCATGAATGGAAATGCTACCAGCCCTATTCAAACAACCCTATCTGCCCCGCTGGCCGAAATAAGGCTGTGGTTAGCTCAGGAGCCTGCCGGTCGCTGAGGTATTTGAGACAACCGATTCGGTGCATCTGGGCTATTTGTTGCGCATAATGACCTTCGCCCGACATCCGGGTTTTAAAGCGGGAATCGTTTAACTGGCCACCATGACAATCGGCTATCTGGTTCAAAACACGGTCAGCCCGGTCGGGGAAGGTTTGTTTTAGCCAATCCGTAAACAGCGGACCCAGCGCCCCATTTAACCGAACGATGGTGTAGGCCGACCAGCAGGCTCCGTTTTCAGCAGCCCGCTCAATCATTTTCGGAATTTCGTGGTCGTTCAGGCTGGGAATTATTGGGGCCGTCATGATGCCTACAGGCACACCCGCCTGATGAAGCGTCAGCATGGTTTTGAATCGCTGCGCGGCCGTAACGGTACGTGGCTCCATCAGCGTGCGTAAGCGCTCATTCAGGGTAGTTATCGAAATCGCTACGCTCACCAGGTTCAGTTTCGCCAACGCCTGCAGAATATCCAGATCGCGGAGAATCAGCGCGTTTTTCGTAATGATCGAAACCGGATTACGATACTGAAGACAAAGGGCGAGCATTCGCCTGGTGAGTTGATACGTTCGTTCGGCAGGCTGATAGCAATCTGTATTTCCCGAAAAGTGAATAACAACGGGCTTATACGAACGCGCCTTAAACTGCTTATCGAGCAGGTCAGGCGCGTTTTTTTTCACCATAATCTTGCTTTCAAAATCCAGGCCCGCCGAAAAACCCCAGTATTCATGCGATGGCCGGGCGTAGCAATATATACAGCCATGCTCACAGCCCTGATACGGGTTGATGGATGCCCAAAAACCAACGTCCGGGCTAGTGGTATGGCTAATAATTTGCTTCGCCGTTTCCTCAAGAAACTGAGTTTTCAGCGTAGTAGCTGGGAATTCATCCTCGTACGAGGCCAACGTTTCGTCAGGTACGTACTGATGGGCGGCAAATGAATTAGCCGTATTGAACTGCGCTCCTCTTCCCTTTTTGAAGTTACCCATAAGCCTACAAGTAAAATACAATTATATTTTACTTGTAGGCTAAATAAAATTTATTCAGGAAAAAATTTCGTCAGGCCAGTTTCTTCTCCCATTCCTCAGCTTCCAGCATGGCGGTCTCCCATTCGTCCTGAAGCTGGGCGATCTGCGCTACAATCCGCCGATACTCATCGTTTTTGGCCTGCATCAACTTATCATCACCATACGTAGCCGGATCAGCCAGCTCAGCTTCCAAACGTTTTTTACGCTCCTCCAGCATACCAATCTTGGTTTCCGACTCTTCCACCTGCTGGGTCAGTTTCTTAAGCGTACGCTGCCACTCCCGGCGCTCATCGTCCGATGCCGGGGGCGGGGTGCGGGGTGCCGGGGCAGAAGGCGCACTATCCTTTACTCCCTGCGCCTTGCTCCCGGCACCCTGCTCTTTACGCTCTTCCATCCACCATTCGTATTCGTCGTACGTACCGGGGTATTCTTTGATCTGCTCGTCTTCGATGTACCAGATTTTATTGGCAATCTGCGAAACGAAGTAACGGTCGTGAGAAACCACTACGTACGTACCTTCATATTGCTCCAGCGCCTGAATCAGAATATTCACCGACTGCATGTCGAGGTGGTTAGTCGGCTCATCGAGCAGCAGGAAGTTTGCCTGCGACAGCAGCACTTTGGCTAATGCTACCCGCGATTTTTCGCCCCCCGACAGCACCTTAATTTTCTTGAACACCTCATCGTTGGAGAACAGAAAGCAACCCAAAACACCCCGTAGTTCCCCCTCCGTTTTGGTCGGGTTGGCGTGTTTCAACTCTTCGAGCAACGTATCGTCTACGCTCAATGATTCAAGCTGGTGCTGGGCGTAGAAGCTAAAGGAAACATTGTGCCCCAGCTGCCGCCGACCGTCGTTTACGGGTTCCGATCCCGAAATGATACGTAGCAGTGTCGACTTTCCCCGGCCGTTAGCGCCAATCAGAGCGACTTTGTCGCCCCGCTCGAGCCGGATATCGGCATGGGTGAGAATCCGCTTGGGACCGTAATGTTTCGTGATGTCGTCAAGATGCAGAATATGCCGACCGGGCTGGGTCGAAAACTGAAATTTAAAGTTCACCCGCGCCGATTCGTCGATTACGGCATCAACCAGTTCCATACGGGCCAGTTGCTTTACCCGGCTCTGTGCCTGTTTGGCTTTCGTAGCCTTGGCTTTGAATCGTTCAATGAATCGCTCGGTCTGCCGAATCTTGGCCTGCTGATTCTCATAGGCTCCTTTCTGAATCTCGTTACGTAGCGCTTTCTCTTCCAGATAGAACGAGTAATTACCGGCGTAATAATTCAGCTTACCGCCCGACACTTCTACCGTTACGTCGACAACGTTGTCCAGAAATTCGCGGTCGTGGGAAACCACAATCACAGCGCCTTCATACGTCTGAATATATTTTTCAACCCACTGAATCGAGGGTAAGTCCAGGTGGTTGGTCGGCTCATCGAGCATGAGCAGCGATGGCTTCTGCAAGAGCAATTTCGCCAGCATCACACGCATCCGCCAGCCTCCCGAAAATGTCCGTAATGGTTTTTGGAGGTCATCGGTTGAGAAGCCAAGCCCTTCCAGAATTTCTTCCGCCCGTGCCTGAACCGTATAGCCATCCAGCGCATCGAATTCCTCCTGAACCTTACCCAGTTTATCGACCAGCTCATCGCGGTAGTTGGTCTCCATTTCATGCAGCAGCTCGTCAATCTGCTTTTGCAGTTCGTTCTGCCGGGCAAATGCCTGCATCGCAACGGAGAGAATCGAATCATCAGTCTGATAGGATAGCAGGTCCTGATTCAGAAAGCCAAGCGTTACGTCGCCCGCTTTGGAGATGGTACCGCCATCGGCCTGGTAGTCGCCATTGATGATTCGGAGTAGTGTAGACTTGCCTGTACCATTGAGACCGATTAGACCGATTTTCTGATTAGGCTTAATGTGGAGCGAAGCATTTTCATAAAGAGCCCGGCTACCGAGATAATACGAGAGGTTTGTGATGGAAATCATGGACGCAAATTTACCAAAAATAGAACGGATACTTGCGTTCTTAAATTCCAAACGGTTATATTTGCAGCCTTAAAAGCCTCCTTAGCTCAGCTGGTAGAGCGACGCATTCGTAATGCGTAGGTCGCAGGTTCGAATCCCGTAGGAGGCTCAACTGGTACGCAGTAAGTATTGTACAAACCCTTGTAAAAAACCCTCTCAGATAGCCCTGGGAGGGTTTTTTCGTTTGTCGTCTATCTATTTACAATGGTTTTTATAGGCTATTGCTTATTGATGACTGGTAGTAAGATTGTAAGCAGTAGCAATCTGATAGAAAAATAAGCTAATAGCTTTTTTCCTTCCCTTCTACCTGCCTGTAGTTCAGAAAAACGTCAGTAAATTCTTTAAGACAAGACGCGTAATTGTTGTTGATATTCCTTTGTCAAATTTCGCAGGCCCTCTGCTATGGGTAAACCATCAAAAGCGTCCACGGGTAAGTCAAGGCGAATACCATTATCGTCAATCAGGTAAGCAGACAATAGAACGTTACCATTAGCGACAAAGCTATTCAGTACGTCTAGTTGTATGTCAAGTTCTGCACAACAAACACAGGGGCCCTGGATTGAGCTATCATCTGGTGATCCCAGGGTAAAATAAAGAGTCATGGCAGTGAAAATAGCTTAGACGATTAGTCATACATAAACCCTCTGGGATTAACCAGCTGTTCTAGTTAATCCCAGAGGGAGAAAATTCTAGTATGTAATTTTAGATAAGGTCCCGTCGCCCATACTGGTGAGATAAGCTGTATGATTATCAACCACTTTCAGGTCCGTTGGCATGTTCAGCTTGTCGATCAGTAAGTCACTGGTAGTCCCATTCGCCCGGAGTAATCGACCCGTATTAGGCGTCCAACCAGTAGGACCAAATACGGCAAATTCAAGCACCAGATAATTGCCATTTCCATCATTCTCGATATCGACCAGGCTGTTGAAGGTCTGCTGAAACACGCTAAGTTTGCCCGTCATGTCCATCCGGTAAATGAGCGCTTTGCCAGCCGGGAACGGAAAGCCCAGCAACGTACTAAATGCGAACTGTTTGCCATCAAAAACAATGCCAGTAGGCACTGGCTCGATAACGGGCGGCCCTGGAGGTGGTCCAGCCGGATTCGGATTGGCAATTCCTGGAACGGCCGTTACCACACTTATCTCTCCGGTTTTCGACCGTCGAATTATGGCGTTGGCGGCTGCATCAGCGATATATAGGGCTCCGTCTGGCCCCAGGGTCATATTGTAAAGATGGGATTCGCCCGTATCATTTGTGAAACTGTAGTCGCGGACGATCTGCTGAATATTTTCAGATTTTAAATTGGCAGCTGCAATCGGCGCGTCACCGGTTTTGTAGGAGGCCAGATCGAAGGTATAAAATCCCTGGGCATTTAACACATAAAGCACACCATCGGCTGCCAGTAGATGATCGGTCGCGTCCAGTTCATTGTCAGGACGTTTGAATGAATACAATCCTGTAATAATCGGATGCACCTTACCATCCGGCGTGATTTCCGATACGCGGCCATCGTTTTTTCCAGTACCTTGCTCAGACACAAAAACTCGTCCAAGGGCATCCGTCTCTACGCCGATTACGCCCACTAAACCAGTAACCAACGTAGTCACGGTAGGTTGAACAGGTGCAAGAGTCTGGTGGTCCTGGCATCCTGAGAGCAGGCTACCTGCAAGAAAAAAACTTAAAATGGGTCGTTTGTACTGCATAACTATGAGTTGTTAAAAAAATGATGGAAATGCAATTAAAATGACGAGCATCTTTGTGTTCGATACTACGTTGTGGAAACTGCGACGTTCATGCGTCAGGCAAGCGCCAGCGCTGCCTGTACTTTTGTCAATCGCTCAGCGGGTAGCTCCTCTTGAGCCAATTGCAAAAAAGTATCGAATACGGCTATGGGAGCCCCTTGTTTCACGCCCGACAGCCACCCGATCACTTCCTTGTCATTGATGGAGCGTATTATCCAGCGACTCTCGGCCATCAGTGTCTGGGGTGAAATTGACTGTAGTATCTGGTGTTCCATCTGCCGGATTTCTGCATCGGTATAATGCTTCCAGAGCAGATCGATCAGAATGGTCTCCTCCTTGTTCATGTGGTAGAGGTTAAAGGCGATGAATTCATTGAAGGCTAATAAGATCTGCTGGCCGATGGCTTCACGCTGGTTACCCGAGTTGGTCGTTTTCCACTCCTGAATGCGATCAAAAAGGGTATGGGTCAGGCGGTGATCGATCACGTGATCTTTTTCCAGTTCGTCGATTAATGAAGCGTCGTGTCTGCGGATGTGAGGCAGAATAAAATGGTCCTCATGGTCGGCATGATCGTCAAAAAACAAAAGCACCTGACGTAATGACTCAAGGGCTTCGCTGGTCTCTGACTCAGAAAAATCGGTTTGTTGTAAGCGAAGAGCCGTATCATACAGCATACCCCTCAGACCTTTGTGAATTTGATTAAATACGTTGTAACGTTGGTGTTGCATGTTCTTTTATTTATTAAATGCCGATCTCACTTATTCACTCGTCCCACAAATGGAGTGCTTTTACATATCGTTGCAAATCAGATAGTTAGCTTATATTTGCCTTATTGCTGAAAATATTCGATTCTGTCGGCGTCTGCATTGTTGGTCACGTTGCCTTCCCCACCACTACCCTCTGCCACAACGGTACTGACCGTTAATAATCCACTGGTGGCGCCCGGATTCAGTTGCCCACTCAAGCCAACGCTCAGGATATTGCCCCCAGCAATGGGTTGGCTGGTGGTCAGTAGGTAGTAATCCAGATCGGAGTCTACATCTAAGCTCCAAACACTGTTCTGCACCGAGCGCCCTCCCACCGAGTTGAGGCTGTTGTTAAGACTGAGACTGACCTTGGGATCCTTGTTGATCCTGAGAGTGATGAGGCCTGAAGTAGCCACTCCGTTTAGTTCAAAGACATCCACTACGACTGTGAGGGGAGCGTTGCCATACAGCGTTGAGGGCCGCGCATACAGAACGGGTGTCAGATCAGGAGACGGAGTCTGGACCGAAAATGAATAGGTGGCACTGGCCGAATTTCCCGGGCAGCCACTCGCATCGGTAGCCTGCACAACGATACCGTAGAAACCCGCTACGGTGGGTGTACCCGATAAGATTCCAGTGCTGGATAGACTTAGACCCGCCGGCAGACTGCCAGCGGTCTGCGAGAAGCTATACGGACCCGTGCCACCGGTGGCGGTAAAACTCTGGCTGAAACTAACCCCTAGCGTAGCTACTGTCTTTACCGGGCTGCTGGCCGTTAGGCTCGGCCCAGTGAGCGTAGCGGACAGCGAGAGAGGAAGCGGTACACAGCTGCCGCTCAGGGTGAGGGCGTAGGAGCCAACCCCCAGGTTGGAGATGGTGAACTGACCACTGGCATTACTGGTGGGATTCAGGGTGGTGGTACTGCCTCCCACGGTATAGCTCAGCGTATAACTGGTGGTGGCACGCAGGCCAGTGAGGGTAAGGGCTCCGTTCGGTGAGATGCAGTTCGTCGGATTAGTAGCGCTCACGCTGAGGGGCTGATTGGGGCCAGTCCCGACATAAAAGAACCCCCCGTTATTATTCTGAACGATGCCCGTATTGCTGTAGATTTGGTTTACATTTTCGGAATTTTCGATAATAGTACCCGAATTTGTGATCGCCCCACCGGATTGTGAAATCACATCGTTGGACACTACATTGATCAACGCCCCACATCCCGAGTTGTCGAAAAGATAAGAATTCTGAATAGCTAAGCCTCCCACCGCGGCAATGGCCCCTATGGTAATCTTGCCTTCGTTCGTGAAATTGGCAACACGGTTGACCAGACCAGCAGTCTTTGCCCGGTCAAGGGTAATGACACCCCCTACTGCGTTGGTAAACGTAGATATAGATTCGCCCTGGCTTTCGATAGCTGTACCTACAGTTGTACTGGCTCCGATGGTAATCCGAGCCGCATTAGTGAAGTTGCCACCGTTTAAGCTTACAATACCAGCACCACTTACTTGGTCAATGGTGATAGTGCCCCCCGGATTGTTGTTGAAGGTGGCCTGGTTTACCAGACCGTTTCCCTGATTTCCGAAAGGCGTCAGGGTTTGTCCCATGATGATCTGGGCTGTGTTGGTGAAGGTGCCACCCGTGTTGACTAAACCACCGATAATACCGTTAGCGTTACTTCTTACTTCGCCAATTGTGATGACTCCGCCTATGGTGTTGGTAAAGGTGCCCTGGTTTTCAATACCCCTGGTTTGCACCCGAACTGTACCGATGTTGATCTGAGCCGCGTTGGTGAAAGTGCCCGTGCTGGCGTTAAACAAGCCAGTCACAAAGGATCGGTCAGTGGAGATAACACCCCCGTCTTGTTCGTGAAGTTACCCGTATTCCGTATGCTATAACTTGAGGAATTTGATGGAAAGGTTGAATTGAAGGCGGTGCCAAGCAGGACCTGGCCCTCATTGGCGACGGTGCCGCCATCGTTGAAAAAGCAAGTCGAGTTTGGCAGGTTGGTCGGTTTTTCTATGGCGATGATGCCACCCACCCTGTTGGTAATGGTGCCCACGTTTCGAATACCATAGTCTCCAAACGAAAACGACCCGGCAGAAATCACGATCTGCCCCTGGTTGCTGACAGTACCGACGTTGTAAAAGGCCGTTGTAGAGCCGCTTATGGGTTTACTCTCATCAATTTGCAGTCTTCCTCCACTGGTGATGCTCAGCGAGGCCCCGCTCTGCACTTCTACCGAGTTGGCGACCACCGTAGTGCTCACAATAGGATCATTGGCCGGTGCCGACGGAATCACCACATTATCGGCGGCCGTGGGAACACCCGCCGGGCTCCAGTTGCTGGATACGTTCCAGTTGGTGCTGCCGCCGGTCCAGGTTTTCTGGGCCTCAGCCCTAAGCCCAACCAGTAGTAAAACTAAACCCAGCAGCAGGCTACGGCCTGACCTGGTCCATAAGTGGAAGAAGTAACATCGTGGTTTACAGACGTATTCTGTAAACGAAAAGAAAAGGGTCATGAGTAGGTAAAATGAGGTACAAAGAGAACTTGATAAATTGCATCGATCAGCTAAGTTGATGGCGCAACCTAACCTAAACGCATGCGGTACATCGGCAGCCAAACAGTACCCGAAGCTTTCCAACATTAACCTGCTGGACTAGTTTCATCGCTTGAGTAAAGCTGTACAGCACGACCTAAAACCAGGCCAAAAGTAAAGAACAGGCCCGGCTGGAAACGATAAGAAATGATCCAAATTCGATAAGAAATGGTCCAGTCAACGCCAAAACGGCAAAACGAAGCGCTAGAGGTCTGCCCAATCAGGCTTGAGCAGCAAATTCACTGGGGCTCAGCTGATACAATTCCCGAAAACACTTACTGAAGTAGGCCGCACTCTCGAAGCCCACCTGATAGGCGGTCTCGCTAACTGAAACATGGGAGCGCAACAGCTGGGCGGCTTGTTTCAGGCGGTAGTTGCGGAGCAGTTCATGGGCCGTCAGCCCCGTTAGGGCTTTTACTTTGCGAAACAGGGCCGTGCGGCTCATGCCCAGTTCGCTCATCAGTTGGTCGAGGCCAAAGCCAGAATCGCTCAGGTTGGCCTCAAACAGAGCGTACAGGCGAATCAAAAACGGGTCTGTGGTTTCGGGAGATGGCGGAGTGGAAGCCGGATCAGGATTACGCAGACTGGCCTGCACCCACTCCCGTTGTCGCTGTTTATTCACCAGTTGATTACGCACCCGGAGTTGAAGCTCCGTGATCTGAAAAGGCTTGGTCAGGTAGTCATCGGCCCCCAGCGAGAGCCCTGCCAGCCGGTTCTCCACCGCCGACTTGGCCGTCAGCAGGATAACGGGAATATGACTGGTGCGCAGGTCAGTTTTCAGTTGACTACAGAGCGTAAAGCCATCCATCAGGGGCATCATCACATCCGAGAGGATCAGGTCAGGCACCTGCTCCAGGGCTTGTTTCAGGCCATCCTGTCCATTAACGGCCCGCCGGATGCGGTAGTTGTGGGGCAGACTTTCGGCGATAAAGCGGGCTAGCTCATCATTATCCTCCACCACGAGCAACCGGGGGTGGTCTGATTCATCTGAGGCAGCCCAAACATCGTCGCTGGCTTCTCGCTGCCAGGGAGCTACTCCGGCCAGTGCATCGTCCGACGTATCAACCCGGCGGTAGGGCAACTCCACCACAAACGTAGTGCCCTGGTTTAACTGGCTCTCGACAAAAATTTGCCCCCCTGCAACTGAACCAGTTCCTGCACCAGTGCCAGGCCTATACCCGTACCCGGTGTTGCGGTCCTATCGCCAGCCTGATAAAAGCGATCGAAAATATGGGGCAGATGTTGGGCTGAAATGCCCAGGCCCGTATCGGCAACAGTGAGCCGGATATGGCCCGAGGCTTCCGCCAACGATACGTTAATAGTGCCGGCCTGAGTAAACTTGAGCGCGTTGGCCGTCAGATTATAGACTATCCGTTCCAGTTTTTCGGCGTCGAACCAGTAGTCACCAGGCACTTCCGAGTCAAACGTCAGGCTAAGGCCCTGGGTAGTTGCCTGATCTGTTAAGGGATTCAGCCAGTGCTGGACAAATTCGGTGAGGTTCCCTCTCGACTCGTGGATGGGCATGACGCTGGCTTCCAGTTTGGACAGATCCAGCAGTTGATTGATCAAACCCAGGAGCTGATGGGCATTCTGTTCAATGGTTTGTAATAAACGTCGGCGGTTTTTGGGCTCTACCTGCTTGCTCATTAGCTGTTCGGTGGGCCCAAGGATTAGCGTTAAGGGGGTCCGAAACTCGTGGGTGATGTTGGTAAAGAAATTGGTCTTGATCGTATTGACAGCCCGAAGCTGATCAGCTTCCTGCTGTGTGAGGGCAATCTCGCGTTGCTGCAAGGCCAGTGATTGCCGCAGTCTTACCCGGTTGGCATAGACGCTCACCCCCGCCATGCCTACAGCCATCAAGCCCAATACATACAGTAGGTACGCCCACCAGGTAGCCCACAAGGGCGGTTGGATGGTAATCGCCAGCTTACGCACATGCCGACTCCACCGGCCCGAGGTGTTGGACGCATTGATCAACAGGACGTAGTTGCCCGGAGGCAGGCTGGTATAAACGGCCTCGGGCCGGGTTGCCTCCTTCCATTCTTCTTCCAGCCCCTCCAGCCGGTAGCGGTAACGATTCTTGGCGGGTTGGTTGAATTGCAGGGCAGCAAATTGCAGGGTCAGGTAATTCTGGTTATGGGCTAAGGTGAGCTGGTCAGTAGCCTGAATGGGTAAGGTGCCCAGAACGGACGTTCCCAATAGCGATCGGCTGGCTGACGTAGTGGTGTCCGTGCCATCGGGAGCTAGCAGATCAGGCTGAATGACCTGATTGTTTACTTGAAGTTGTGTTAATTCAACCCGGGGCTCAAAGGTATCCTGACCAATCTGCCGGGGATTGAACAGGGTGAACCCTTCCAGACCACCCATCAGAATGTTTCCCTCGGGGAACCGGACGTAGTGGTTGCGGTTAAACTCGTCGGCCATGATGCCGTCATCCCGGGTAAAAGTCTGGATGGTAAACGTCCGGCGATTCATCCGGCATAAGCCCTTGTTGGTACCCATCCATAAATACCCGTAGCGATCGGGCAAGACCGAGTACACCACATTGTTAGGTAGACCGGTGGCCTGGGTAAACCGGCGAAACCGCCCCGTTCGTTTATCGAACAGGCACATGCCACTGCCAAAGGTGCCGATCCACAGCCGATTCGCGTCGGCAGGATCGACCGACAGGCAGTAGAGCGAGTTGCTGCTCAGAGAGGTGGTATCGCCGGGCCGGTTGACAAATTGCCGCACCTCGCCATTATGGCGGTCGAGCCGCCAGAGTCCCCCCACCTGACTGGCCAGCCAGAGCGCCTGCTCATCGGCAACCAGCTCTGTGATGGCACCCGAGGATAGGCTGGTAGGGATTGGATATTGAAACCGGTTCCAGCGCTGGGTCGGCTCATCGAACCAGAACGCCGTTGAGTCATACACCGCCCAGACACGGCCCTGTGGATCGGTGGTCATGGGACAGGGAATGATATACCGATATTCCGGGTGAATGCGAAAGGGAATCGGAAAACGCTCTAACTGGCTCGTTTTCCGATTCAGCCGATAAAAATCCAGCGTGCGTACGTTAAACCAGAAACGGCCTGCCCTGTCGAAGGTGGATCGAAAAGAATATTTGTCTGATCCCTGCAAGGTGGCCAGTACCGTTGGAGAAACCGGGGGAGTCCCAACGAATCGCGGGTGAGCAGGTCCAGCGTAAAATTACGCTGATACAGGCGCTTCTGGAAAGGGCTCGGCTGTAAATCGTAGGTCCGGATACCAGCTCCCGTGGTGCCCATCCATAAGACATTGGTCCGATCGATGAGCAAACTCCGGCACTCCTCGTTGGGTTTGTCCCAGTGGGCCACGAGCTGGACGCCTTGCTGGTCGGTAAACCGAAACAGGTTACGAATCCGGCCGAAATAGACCGTCCCCTGCCGGTCTATGGCCGTACGAACGCCTGGCCAATCGTTCCCCTGGGCGGGCAATCGATAGGAACGCAATTGGCCTGTACGGGGCTGTAGCAGGGTTAGGTAGTGCCGGGAGAAGAGCATCAGTTCGCCGGTCGGTCGTAGCCGAACGGCACCTAACGAATCTTCGGGCAGCGACTGGGCATTGCCCGGCTGGTGTCGCAAGTGGGTAAAACTGTGGGTGGCTTCCTCAAATCGGTCGAGCCCGTTTAACGTAGCCAGCCAGATCGTTCCGTCGGCCCCCTCCTGTATATCGAATATACCATTGCTGCTGATAGAGGACGCGTGCCGGGGTTGGTGATGAAACCACCGTCCCTGTTTTTTTTCAGATCCCAGCTAAAGAGGCCTGTTCCAAATACGATTAACCAGAGTCGATCCTTTTGGTCGATGCGTAAATTATACGAAATGCCGGGTTTGACCATTCGGCGAAAAGCAGCTTGCCGGGAGATATTGGTGAAGGTTTCCGTACGGGGGTCGAAGACATCGATATCCATCCGCTCGGAAAGGATCCAGATGCGCCCGTGTCGATCCAGTTCAAGTTGGTTAAGTCCGGCAAAGGAGAGCGAGGGGCGTCCGTCGGGGTCGGGTTGAAAGACTTTAAACCGCTGGCCATCGTAGCGACAGAGGCCATCGCGGGTGGCCACCCAGATGAAGCCCTGTTTATCCTGAAGAATATCGGGTACAAAGGCCTGGGGTAGTCCCTGGCGGTCGGTGATGACCTGGGGCTGGGGTAAGGGAACCGACTGCGCCCTGACCAAACCGGGTAAGGACAGCGTAATCAACAGCATGACTAAACCGCGTGTGATAGCAGGTATGTACTCGCTCATGCCGGAATGACTAACCTAACGTAACTACCCCTCTCGCCTGGAAGTAAACCGTTAAGCCAAGCCTGTTTATTACGTTGAGAGAATTCGGGGAAAGTCCTTTACAAAGCTACTCTTTTTAGGATAAAATCAGCTTTTTTGTCTACGAAAATGAGTTGAGTTTACCCGAATATGGGTTGGGTATCGGCTTTAGCCGCGTAATGCACGGGTTCCTGACGCCAGTCTATCTGTAGTCCTACGTTTGCGATAGACAGGTGGCCTCATTTTATTCATTTCGCGATCAGCCTGCTCCCGCTTTCGGACTATTTTTTAGAGATGATCCCTACCTGGGTAGCGTTAGCGAAACCGAATCAAAAGGGTTTCCGAGAACCACCCTCAGCAGTTGATCACTACCTGATTTTTCCCAACCCCGTATCTCAACTCTTTTTATTTATTACCCATATCATAGGCTCAGGCTGCCAGGATGGTTTACAGTACTAGCCGTATGACCGCCTATGCGGGCCACTTTTGGCCTTTTTCATGTGCCGCGTATGGTAGCCGGTTTACACCCTGCGTAAAGCGTTTAATGTTGGTTATTTAAGGATATAAAGCGCGAAAAACAGGTTTATTGGAATTACATGATGAAGCGGATTTATATGAGCAGTTTTTACTAAACAATAAATGATCAAATCGACATACGTACGCTTTCTTTTGTTGAACAGAATTTATTTAATAACTTGTCTTGCAGTATATAATGCTTATGCTGAATAAGTATCTCTAAGCGTACTTAAGTGTTGATTTGATTATACACAAATTTTTTACTTCAACAATCGGATGTTACTGGTATGAATTTATTCAGAACATACGTAATTATAATCTTTGATTCCTTAAAATAGACCAGAATAGGCTAACCTTATCCCTGTCGGCAATTAATGGGAATAATTCATATTGATACTAAAAATGGATAATATCTTCAAAGCTGAAAGTGGTCATAAGAATAATTTTGATTTTGTACGATTTATTCTAGCTGTTTTAGTGGTTTTTTCGCATTGCTATGTAATTTATTATGGCAACGTTAGTGAGGAACCTTTCGAGCAGTTAAGCAAGGGACAACTAGCCTTGGGCACTTTTGCTGTAAACTGCTTTTTTATCATCAGTGGGTTTCTGATCACTCAGAGCTGGGAACGTAGTGAAAACTTTCTCGCTTACCTAAAAAAACGGGTTTTACGTATATATCCTGGTTTTATTGTCGTATGCTTTGCAGGTGCCTATATTTTTGCGCCCCTGGGTCTTTACGTCATGCGGTATCCAGAATATATGGTTCAATACTGGTCATATATAGACGTGCCCGATTTAATACTAACCACCCTCAGGCTAGGTACCCCGCTGTTGCCAGCTACTTTCAAAAATATGCCCTGGCCTAATGTTGTGAATGGCTCGCTTTGGTCCATACCTTATGAATTTGTCTGCTATCTGATCATTCCTCTTTTATTTTTTTCCAAACGTAAATTCACACTTTGGACCGTTATTATTATAGCAATAGGATGTAATATTTATGATTATAATATCTATCACAAATCTGATTTAAAAGAGATTTGGCAACACTGGTTTATACCTGTTGATTTTCAATTTTTTTTCAATAATGTGACTATAAAAGTTTTACTGAATTTTGAACACGTAGTTTATCCATTTATTGCCGGAATATTTTTTTATACCTACCGAAACTATATCCCCAGTTCAATCTATTTAGTTATTCTATCAATTATTATTCTATCGATTACGATTTATATAGGGAAATATTTTGAAATAATGCAGCCTATCTTCGGTTCCTATCTCTTATTCTACTTTGTATTTAATCCGCACATTACGTTTCATAATTTTGCTAAATATGGCGACTTTTCGTACGGGGTTTACTTATACGGATGGCCTGTACAGCAACTCGTAACCCTTTACTTCGGAGATACGCTAACTGTATGGGGTATTTTTTTTATAAGTATGTTATTTACTTTGCCCCTGGCCGCTTTAAGCTGGTATTTTATAGAGAAACCTTTCCTGTCGCTTAAAAAGAAAAAGCTGAAAGTAGTTAGCCTTGACGTAGCTAGCTAGTGCTGTCTTGATCTGACTATTAATTCCCTGCCCCGTCCCCTGAAGGGGAGCAATTCAGCCTTGTCAGACTCCCTCTTCAGGGGACCGGAGGTGGATAGATCGCCCTGCAATCGGCACTTCGTTTATTTCTTACGGCCAATGCGTTTATGACGCCAGACCGCAATCACAAGGGTATCGGCATGTGGGTGAGTCGGGTTGTTGGCCAGCAGCCGTTTTTTTATCTCATACGCTGTCAGATACTCGTCTACGAGCCCATATTTGTTTATGTCTGTCGGCAGAATTGGCTCGTTAAATCCGTCACAGTTGGTCAGAACACTTACTCCAAACTCGTTGTCCAGCAGTTCATATCCCATAAATTCATAATTATCCACCACGACAGATTTACAATCCTGATCAGGACTGATGACAAGACTCAGTAAATTGAACGTATCGACGTTCTTACGTTTCCGCAAAACATATGCCTCAGATGTAAAGAAGCCGGTTTCCCAGCGTTCGGTACAATAAATGTAGTTCCAATCGTCTGCCTGACTATAGTCTGGCTCCACTAAAGGTTCGTTTAACATTCCATCGAGGGAAACAACCTCCGTTACGTGTGGCAGCTTGATCCATTTCATATAATTGTCCCAGTTGCTGCTGGTGGTTTTGTCAAACACACCGAGTGCGGTATATAAAAATGTCATCTGTTGCATGACTAACCGTCGTTTTTCGAGCTGATTGGGTTAACTTATGTTCGTACCAACCCGCGCTCGCCCAGAATTGTATCGTGGACGATCAGCGGGTTTAAGGTAATACGACAAGTTTACCGGCCGCTTGATTGCTATCCATATATTGGTGAGCCTCAACTATCTGATCCAGCCTGAACGTCCGACTGACGGGAATCTTCACCTGCCCCGCTTCGACCTGACGAATGAACTCCTGAAACACCGCTGTGGGACTGGTAATCTGACCGCTGTCGTACGTTGTCAAGCGAACCGTAGCGGGTATAAACTCCATGGGCGCAAAGTCAGAAATTGTCCAGCTTTCCGCCAGCATACCGCTCATGCAACCTGTGCCGCCGGGCTTAAGACAACGTAGTGAATCATGAAGGGTAGATGTGCCCACCAGCTCCAGCACTTTATCGACACCATCCGGATAAATAGCCCGTACGGCTTCGTTTAGCGACCCATTATCGATCAGTACGTGGGCCGCTCCGTAGGTACGTAAAGCATTCTCTTTCTGAGTGTTGCGCGTCGAGGCTAGTACGGTCAGCCCCGCCAGACTGGCCAGTTGAGTCGCCAGCATGCCCACCGATGATGTTCCGCCCCTGATCAGCAGAGTTTCACCCTTCTGAATAGCCAGAGCCGGATGCAATGAACCATAAGCCGTTTGAAACATTTCAGGAATCGCTCCCAGTACCTCCCAGGGCAACGTACTCTGGAACAGACGGACCAGGCGTCGGGGTAATACCGTATACTCGGCATAGCTACCGTCGAAATCCCGGCCCATTCCGCCCATCAGCGCCATAACGGATTGCCCCTTAGCCAATTGACCGGAGGGGTCTGCTTCAACTTCACCGACGCACTCGATACCCAGCACTCGTGGAAACTGAACAGCGGGCGAGTAACCTTTCCGGGTCATTAGCTCCGAACGGTTCAGGCCAAACGCTTTAACCCTGACCAGAATCTGGTCATTGGCTGGAGTTGGAACAGGGCGCTCCTCCAGGATGAACTCTTCTGCTGAACCCGGGCGATATATAACGGCGGCTTTCATAACAACGACAGGTTAAGGCTCGTACGACCTACTTATCACGCTGCCCGTCTGCAATGCAAATGCAGGCGGGCAGCGTGTGCGTATCATTGACTAAACCCGACTGCGGCCCGGTGAGTTTAATGCGTACACAACTAAATAGCCTTATGATCCAGACGATTGATCTGCCCGACGACCGCATACTGGGCTATCGCATTGATGGCGATATTACGGTAGCTGACGTAACGCCCCTGATTGATCAGGTCAAAAGTAAAGCCGCTCAGCATCCGGGCAAATTACGGGCCTACGCCGAATATATCAGCATAGGGTCTATTACGCCCCAGGCTTTTTGGGAAGACCTGAAGGCCGACGCTGCGTATATGAGCGCTTTTGAGAAAGCAGCCGTGGTTACCGATAAAGATTGGGTTGGCTGGCTGGCCAGAATAGGGAATCTGTTCCCTGGCCTGACCATAAAGGTGTTTCCGTTTTCGGAACGGGAGCAGGCCATACAGTGGATAACCGACTAGTTGTCGGCGAAAACACTGGCCTTACCACGGGCTTATTCCTGTATCAGGAGCGTTGTCGTCGCTGAAAAACTGGCCCGTTGGCCCATCGGGCCCTAACGTAGCAGCCTTGACCAGGCGTGCTGCCGCATCCGGTACGGTACCCGGACCACTGTGATGGTTGAAATCGGTGGCGGTATAGCCCGGATCAACTACGTTAACCTTAAACGGCGTATCGCGCAGTTCATAAGCCAACACGATGGTATACGCATTCAGGGCCGCTTTGGAGCTTGTGTAGCAAGCGTGTTTTACGTGGTAATACTTCCAGTTGGGATCGCTGTGCAGCGTCAGCGAGCCCAGGCCAGAGGTAACGTTGACGATCCTTGGTTCCTGAGAGGCTTTCAGCAGGTCGATAAAAGCCTGTGTGGTTTCGATGGCCCCGAAAAAATTGGTTTCAAACACCTGCCTGAACACGCCAATATCGGCACTAGCCGCCGTTTGTGAAAAGCCGCCACTGATGCCAGCATTGTTGATCAGAACATCCAGTACGCTGACTTTCTGGCCCAGTGCCTCACGCGCGGCTTTGATGGAATCGAGCCTGTCAACGTCGATGGTAATAGGTTCTACATTATCAAATCCTTCCTGTTTTAATTGATCGACCGCCTGTTGACCTTTCTGCGAATCACGGCTTCCGAGGTATACGTAGTAGCCTTGTTGCAGCAACTGCCGGGCCGTTTCAAAACCGATGCTTTTGTTAGCTCCGGTAATCAATACTGTTTTCATAATTCATCTGTTTGTGATGGAACAAAACTACGGCGTTCCGCACAGGCAGTTGAAACACATTCTTCGGCATTACTGGTACATTTCACGGGTGGCTGCCCGATACTCCGCCGGGCTAAGGTCGGTTTCCCGTTTGAAGAAGCGGCTGAAATAGGACGCATCCGAAAAGCCAAGCTCGAAAGCGATTTCCTTTAGGGCGTGTTGCGTATGAAACAACATACGCCTGGCTTCCAGCACCAGCCGTGCATGGATGTGGGTAATGGCCGGTCGGCCGCTCTGGGCCTTCACCACCTCGCTCAGATATCCGGCCGACACATTGAGCAGGGAAGCATACTCACTCACCTGGTGCAATTCGCGAAAGTGTTCGTCAATCAGGGCCTGGTATTTCTTCAGCAGCAGTTTATCAACAGAAAACGGCTCGTTCGCAAACTGCTCGGTATACAGGCGGCTCAAATAAGTCAGCAGCACCGTCAGGTAAGCCGTTACCAGACGTTGCTGCCATTCGCCGGGACGGATATATTCGGCCTGTATCTTCGCCAGTATGTCTTCTGTAAACAGCACATCGTCGGCAGATAGTCGTAATTCGTGGGCGTTCTGTGGGTTACGGATCAGGGGCAGATTGCCGAGCGCAGTGCTCTCCTGCAAGGCCAGAAACTCGCTGGTAAATGCCAGAGCAGTGCCCCACATGGGCTTGGGTTCTTCTTTTACGGTGAGCTGGTTCGGCGAGAATATGTAGAACGTGTTGTCTTTCGTTACGTAGGGCGTCATGTCAACCCAGTGTCGGCTGTCGCCCCGACGGGCAAACACCAGCATGTAATAATCCTTCCGGTGCGGAGCCAGTAATTCCGACTGATGCGTCAACGTGCCGTCGAACCGGACCATACTAAATAGCTTGCCCTTAAAGACTGGGTCCCGATCCAGGGTATAAATCGGTACCGATTGGTCACTGCTGGTTAGAATCATTCCTAAAATTAAGGCCGATATTGTGATTTTTTGCCCTCGTAGCAGCTGTTGCCTGTAGAAAAATGTCTTTCAGGCAGTCATTACGTACCGAGACCATGAATAGCCCCGCAACGTAACGACAGCTACCGCCCCTCCACAATGGCGATTTCTTCGTCGGTCAATCCGTAGAGCGCGTAAAACAATTTTTCGATTTCCGCTTCCAGCGCCGACGTATCAGCCATCGGCTCAGCCGCTTTGTTTTCGTTGCGTCGCCAATTCTATTTTCAATCTCCATACGTTAACCAACTCCCTCTAACCATCCCTGACGTACTACGAGACCCGCTTATTCTTCCATTAATCCAATTACCTTCACTTTTACTAAAGTAGCCAGTTTACCTACCAATTAATAGATTTGTAAGCACATTCAGCTATTATACTAAATATATATTTAAATTTGAAAATATATAGTAACAAACCTGTACATCGATACGCTATGAAAATATACTACCGCATGGCATTAGGATTATTACTTTTCCCCTTATTGCTTCGCCTGACTTCGCCTTCACTGTATACGAACGGGTTAGGGGATGATCCATACGCAGGGCCTTTTTGGGCTATCTTGCTGGATATCAGCAGCATGTGGCTTATGCTCGTTTTCGTGATTATCTACACGCGAGTAATTCGCTGGTTTCGTTCCCGTGCGTAACTAAGTTGACTTCATCAAATCTAATACGTAACCTACGTTCGCTCGGTTAAGGTAGGTTACGAGTCCTGGCAGACAACTCTATCAGGACAGAAATGTAAAATCAAATAGCGTAAAAATTATATTATTGAAAGGCATTTTGGGCGTTAGCTTACGCTTGGTCCCAGGGATGCGTATGCAACAAGATGACATAATTCAGTACCGATTCCAATTTTAACCGTACCCGCCGTAACCTATGAGTGATTTTTCCATTCCGTTAATTTACGTAGTTGATGACGATCCCGATGAACACCTTTTGTTGCGAATTGTGTTTGCCAGACAGTTTAGGCAGATCAGGCTCAAGTTTCTTAGCTCTGGCAATGAACTATTCACCCGACTTACGCACGAGTTAGACGGCCAGCTACCGGATCTGATTCTGCTCGACTTGCATATGCCGATCCATAACGGCTATGAAATACTACAATTGCTCAAAAATAATAAGGACTGGCAGTCCATACCAGTCGCAGTACGTACTGCCTTTGCCGGCAGCACCAGTATACATCGATGCGATACGCTGGGCAGCGACATTGTTCTCGATAAAGGGTATAGCCATCAACGATTAACCAATTGGATACAAAACAGACTCAAAAATCCCGTTAGTCAGGAGGGATAAATACAGAAAAGGCGTTCATACTCACGAACGCCTTTTCTGTACGATTTAGCTGGTAGCCTTACCGCTCTGATGAATGGGTCAAGCTCCTTCTCTCTATTGCGGAAAGAGAAATTACTGCCATCAATGTTTATGAACCGCGGTTGTTACGCCTGAGGGAAGTTTTTGCGGTGCAGTCGTCGGACCTGAAATCGTTATCTTGCCCTTATCCACCTGCATACGGTCGATACAAACCACCCGGTCATCTCCCGTTTTTTCAGTTCTCGCATGGTAAACACAAAACATTTCTTTGCCGTCGGGCGAGTAGGCTATGCTGTTGTGGCCCGTTCCTGTTACCGTTCCTCCCTGTTCTGTATTTTTCTGCAACACGGGGTTGTTAGCGGCTTTTTTATACGGACCTAAAGGCGATCCAGACGTAGCGTAACCAATGGCATAATACCGACCACCGAAATGATTGGCCGAATACATCATGTAATACGTATTGTCCTTCTTAAACGTAACCGAACCTTCTGTCCAGCGCCGGTTCACTTCGCGGGCCGTAACCGACCGGCTTTCCCATTCCGCCTGAGCATCGCTGCGGGCAACGGGAGGCCGAAGTAATAAAACCGGTTCGCCAATGACGCCAGAAAAATCGGGTTTGAGTTCGACGCCGTAAACCCAGCTTTCCTCAACCTCTTTGAACCAGCCGTTTTTACGAGCCAGATCAGCCACTTCACTATCAACCGGATGTTTGTAGCAACAGCGGGAATAATACAAATAAGCTTTCCCATTGGTATCAAAAAACACGTTGGCGTCGATGATAGGGTACCCAGGATCAAAAACAGGTTTGTTTGCCAGGTCAACAAAAGGACCGGTCGGCTTGTCGGCAACGGCTACACCAATCCGGAAATTTTCTACTTCCTTCGACGGATTGACATTCCACTGTGCACTGTAGAACAGGTAAAACTTTCCGTTCACCTCATACACTTCCGGTGCCCAGTAGGCTCCCTCCCAATTGGCTTTTGGATCACTCCAGCCATTTTTGTTGTCGTGAAAATACACCTGGCCTTCTGCCTTCCAGTTCACCAGATCGGTTGACGAATACGCGGCAAAGCCTTTATCCGCTCCTCCGCCAGTGCCATACATGTAATACGTACCTTTCGTAAACAAAACGTAAGGGTCGCCAAACTGTACAGGTAACGGATTGGTATACGTAGATTGGACTACACGGGTACTTTGGGCGGTTTGCGCTATGGATTGGCGCAACAACAAGACAGTGAAGAGGAAAAACAGAAATAGCGATTTTTTCATCATAACGATTTTTGTCGACGGCATTACGTCGTCTTTGGGAGCTCAATATAAATGAAACTCACTTAACGGACGTCAAAAGACGAGCTGTCAAACCAGTCAGACGAATTTCGCGGACCCACTTCACAATATCACCAGAAGGAATAACTGGCAGAATTTTCAGTTTTTATCGCACAGATTCAAAAAGCAGATGGGTACGCTTATCCGCAGCGTATAGATAGACATTTCCGAAAAAATGGATTTTGAGTGTCGGCTCCTAAGCGTACCAAACCCTGGAAACATCCATTATTGCCGACGTAATGAATGAAGCAAATCCCTGACGATCAATAGAGAGCAGGCTTCCACATACTTATTGTACTTTGTTTCAAAGGAACTGGCCCGTTTTTAGGCTCAACAAACCTGACTCGTACCTCAGACACTTATACGCCGGAAATCGCTTCCGGCGAAGATAAATGGGTGGCGGATATTATAAAATTCGAACTGGATAAGTTCAGGCATGCTAGTTAGTTAGCCCTACTGGTGATGCGATTCGTATCGACCAAACTGGAATCATACCCGTTCAAGACGCTGCCATACCGAACCATTCGCAGCCCGGCGCTACCCACTAATTGCCGTCTTTATGCGTACTGACCTCTACCGGAGCCGGGCAGGACCAAAATCCGTCGTTCGAATACCCATAGATTCTGCTATGGAGTTGACGAATCACCCAATTGACGAACATGATGCTAAACAATACGATCCACAACCAGGCAACATCGAGTAAAACAAGATAAACCGGGCCGAAAAAAGAATGGCTTTGGCTGATCTGATCAAAAACGTGTGGATAGAAAGATCTAAAAATTGATGGTGCAGAAAGTATACCCAAAACAGGAATGATAGCGAAACTTTTTTTCACGGGTTAGTTTATAGATAGTTGTTGTATTGACTACAAAACTTCCTGAAAGTCACCCGCAAAGCGAATCTAGCTAACAATACTTTAGCAATCCGGATTGCTTTATGAACTAGTACCGGCTCTGAAAGCGACGGATTAATCGAGTGGATACAATAGCAAGCGCGAAAAAGAACCAAATACACGTAATGTCGAGTAGGATAGCTAACAGTGGGCCGACAAAATAATCGTCTGCCAAAGGGCTTCTGTATAAATCGGGGCAGGTCGCTCGAATGAGCAAAGGAGATAGCAGTAGGCTTATAATCAGCGCAATAGTATATTTATTTTTCATATGGAATTCAACCCACAAATAAGGGCTCAGTACGTATTTTCTTTTACTTAATTATAGCGGCTTTATAGCTCATCCTGTTAATAATCAATACGTTGAGCACTTTCGTTGTACAACTACTCAATCCGTTTCGACTCATTTGTATATAAATGCCCGGCTCATATTGACCGGGCATTTATCGTTTATCCTCATAACCTGAAAAACTTTGTCCACAAATATAAAATGCCAATCGTTATATCAATATACCATTTAGTAAATATATTAACATAAAGTAATATTATAGTTAACCATATATTCATCTGAGTAACTTAAATAAATACTTCTTTGGCCTGGTATTTATCGAGCCTAGGGAATGATGATACATCCATTCAATTCTTAATAATACGTCCGTTACTAGCTTATCGGAGCTTACGGGCTTGCAAAACCAGTCTGGCAAATACGTACTGCATATTGGAAAGCCACAAAAAAACACCCGGCTCATCATGACCGGGTGTTTAGTAACCTTCCTCTTAAAACTAATTTAACCAACATTAATATGAACTCATATGAACTAACTGTACGTATCAACAACACTACAGCCGATTACATTTCCGGATAAAAATTATCAATAAATACGTAAGTTCCATTTATTTAGTTTTGTAAACAACAAAAAAACTTCACAAGTATAATAAAGCATTTGTTATATATACCCAAAAAATCAATAAAATTTAATAAATTAGTACACATTTCTTTCTGACAAATAAATTAATATCTACGAATTGTGTTATAATAACCTGATAATGAGTGCTTTTTAGCTCAAATGGGTTAACTATTTTTTCCATAGTGAAGTTACTTTTTGTCTCTCTAAACCCTGCTAACCGGCAACAGACTGTCGACTACCAATTAAATAGCTAATAAGCTAATTGTCAGTAACTTTAGAGCTTCGGTTACTGACAATATTTGTGTTTTATGCTGGTCCATCACAACTATGTATAGGCATATTAACAGGAACACAGCTTTGGTTACCGACGCAAA
Source organism: Spirosoma sp. KNUC1025 (assembly GCF_045160025.1). Classification (GTDB taxonomy): domain Bacteria; phylum Bacteroidota; class Bacteroidia; order Cytophagales; family Spirosomataceae; genus Spirosoma. The sequence goes on along the minus strand of NZ_CP087139.1, from coordinate 2,297,425 downwards.
TATAAAGCCATGCACTAGTTACCATAAACTCCATTTAATAAATAAAATGATATGATAATTTTAAAGTATATAACAGTCATTATATTGCAGGTATAATCTGTAACTTGTAAGACATGGATGTTAATAAACGACCTTTTTTACTTGGCCCCTGGCTATTATTGCTGGGCATGGCAGGGCTATTCCTCTGGTTTATCTATTTCGTCGTTTCACTACTTCCCCGGTAAGCACGCATCATGTATCCTTATAAATTAATGATCGTTGCCGACGGATTACGTTTCACCTCTCGCCATAAAACATACGGTGAGGCTTTGGCATTTCAGTTAGAACTAGAAGCTAAGTTGGGAAATCTGGCTTGTATCAGGCTATGTGTTGAAGAGCAGTCAGTATCTGTTCATTGGTAGAGCGACAAGGTTATATCGGATCGTCGAACACCACATCTATCCCATTAAACTTTATAAGCATCGAAATACGCCGGGAACTACTGACCCGGGAATCGTTACACACAATGGCATGACCCTACCCTACATGGGTCATGCTACGTTGAAATTTCTACTAAGCGCTTGGTTTTTATTATGTGTAGCTAACCAAGCTATCTATAAGCAGTAACCGCATTCGGTAAACTTATACTTGTGAGGCTGGTAGCAGGCATATACTTCGCATCGAAATCCAGTATTGCCATAAGTTAATCATTAGTTTACTAAAAGCAAATATGAGTAATATCAGCATTATTATTGATAGCTGTCAGTCTAGCAGATAAATAGAAAAGATACTTTTGAGCGTGATTATAGACTAAATATAACCTTATGATTACTGTTCAAGCCGAAAATTGCCATAATTCCACCAGCTATTCCCTACTGCCTTTGACTCACTTTGGAACGAATCTACAGAATCTAAGCTGGTTAATACTGAATTGACCCATTATCCGACACATCCAAAGCCCGCTACCAGCGATAAGCTCGAAACAGATTTTACACAACAGTATATACTTAATTAATTATTCATCTTAATAATATCATCATAAAACTAACTTAAGTGCCATATTTAGTATTTTTATTCAATTTTTAATAAATTTTTTATTTATTTATTTAATAAAAAGTAAACTAAGGATTATATTTATCAAAAAATTATAAATTTAGATCATATGACTCAGAAGTACTATTCGTCTTATACCCCGTATCAGATGTATGAATCAGACAAGCCAATGAATCTGAAGATTATGGTAATGCGATACGTTCGCAACTGGCCCTGGTTTATTTTATCGATCTGCATAGCGGTGGCGGCTGCCTATGTGTATTCGCTTTATCAGAAACCTATTTACAGGGTACAAACCAGCCTACTGATCAAGGACGATAAGAAAGGACTCAGTGAAGAAAACATCCTTAAGGAGATGGACATCTTTACGCCTAAAAAAGTCATTGAAAATGAAACAGAGATTCTGAGGTCCTTTCCGCTTATGCAGCATGTAGTAACGGAACTGGGAATCGACGTCCGCTATTTTTACCCTTCTTCATTTATAAATGAGGAAATTTATAGCGAGTCGCCGATTCGGCTGGTGGTTGAAAAGCCGAACCCTTCACTTTATAAGAACGAGTTATCATTAACCGTAGTAAACCGTAACACGGTCCGCATAAACGACGTTACGTATCCTGTCAATAAAAGTGTCGACACGCCTTATGGCAAGCTTAAGGTTGTTGGCCAGCGTTCGTTAACACCATCGACCAAGCCACTACTTATTCAGGTAAGCCCGCGCGACGTAGTAATTGAAAGTTACCTGACCCGACTGACGGTAGAGCCGAGCAGCAAAGCCTCAACGGTACTGCAATTGTCGCTGGAAGATGCGGTCCCCGAACGAGGAGAAGCGATTCTGACTAAGCTGATCGAATCATATAATCAGGCAGCCATTTCGGATAAGAACATTGTAGCGGCCAATACGCTTAAGTTTATCGAAGATCGCCTTCTGCTGCTCTCCGGCGAATTGTCGACGGTAGAGAAAGGGGTTGAATCCTTTAAATCCACACAAGGGATTACCGATTTGAGTTCGCAGGCAAGTTTGTTTCTGCAAACAGTTAAAGAAAACGACGATCAACTGAATCAGAATGCCATCCAGTTGGGTATAGTCAACGATCTGGAAACCTATATAGCTCGCAAAGCCGGTGAACGGGGAATGGCTCCTGCCATGATGGCCGTCAATGATCCTATTATGGTCGATTTTGTCAATAAGCTGGCCGAACTGGAAATGAAGCGTGACCAGGTTAGCCAGACCACGGGCGATCAGAACCCGCTGCTGCTTTCGCTGGATACGCAGATAGGGGCGACGAAAGCTAGTCTGGCCGATATGGTTCAGATCATGAAACGTAACCTGATTGGCACACAGCGGAAATTGAACGCCACAAATCATCAGATGGAGCGTTTAATCCGGACTGTTCCCCGCAATGAGCGGGCCTTGGTCGATATCACCCGTCAGCAGGTCATTAAAAATGATTTATATACGTACTTACTGAAGAAGCGGGAGGAAACGGCGCTTTCCTACGCATCGACGGTGGCCGACAGCCGCACAATTGCGCCACCACGTAGCGGTACCAATCCCATCAAACCGGTAAAAGCAACAATATTTATGTTGTTTGGGCTGTTTGGTCTGTTGCTGCCTATCGGTGTGATGGCTGGCCGGGATGCATTGAACGACCGCGTACGTCGCCGGGCCGATATTGAAGAGATGTCGCAGGTGCCGATTCTGGCTGAAATTGCCGCCAGCGGTAACAAAGACAAAAATCAGGTAGTGATGGTAGCCAACAAGCGCTCCGTTGTTGCCGAACAGATTCGAGCGCTCCGAACAAACCTCCAATTTTTACGTAACAAGCCTGAAGACAGCCAGGTCGTTATTTTCACATCCAGCATCAGCGGAGAGGGAAAATCGTTTTTGTCGCTGAACCTGGGGGCCAGTCTGGCGCTGGTTGATCGACCAACTGTTATTCTGGAGATGGACTTACGGAAGCCTAAGCTCCATTCGGTCCTGAGGGCTCCTAATACCGTAGGGTTGAGTAACTACCTTATCAGCGAATGCACACTGGACGATGTGATTCAGGAGGTACCTGGCTTCGATAATTTTTACATCATTACCAGCGGACCGATTCCGCCGAACCCAGCCGAATTATTGAGCGGCCCCCGGCTTGCCCAGCTCTTCCAGGAATTGCGGGAGCGCTTCACCCACGTTATTGTCGATACGCCCCCAATTGGTCTGGTTACAGATGCCCAGCTTATTGCCCCTCATGCCGACGCTACAATGTTCGTGATTCGGACTGATCACACGCCCAAAGGGTGTCTGCGCGATTTGGATATTATCTATAAAGATCAGCGTTTCAACCGCTTAAATGTTGTATTAAACGCCGTTGGCCAAGGCCATTCCTATTATTATAATTATGGTTATTACGAGAAAAGTTAGGTAAGCAACGTCGGTTATTACCTACCCGATCTCAGTTAGTCTCTCTATTAAAGTACGTAAACTATACTGCCGAACTTGAACTTGTTATGCTTGATCTCTCCCTACCATCCTATAATGATACGGTTGTTTCCGAGGAGTCGTACTGGTCAACCGTTGAAAAAAGAGCAACCTTAAGCCGTTATCACCGCTTAGTAAAACGTCTGTTTGACCTGATTGTATCAGGATTGGCCATGTTGTTAATACTGAGCTGGCTGTTTCCAATAATCGGCTTAATTATCTGTTTCTCGTCGCCCGGCCCGATTCTGTTTGTCCAGCTACGAACGGGCCGCAATGGTCGTCAGTTCCGCTGCTTGAAATTCCGGACAATGACCTATCAGTTGCATGCTTCATTTCAGCAGGCCACTAAAAACGATACCCGTATTACGCCAATTGGCAAGTTCCTTCGCAAAACCAATCTGGATGAACTCCCCCAGATCATCAACGTCTTTCTGGGCGATATGAGCATTGTGGGGCCTCGCCCCCATCCTATCCAGCTGGATGCGCAGCATTGGCTCACAACACCCGGTTATCCAGAACGTTACGCCGTAAAACCGGGCATTACCGGGATTGCTCAGGTACGTGGCTGCCGGGGCGAAACGACCCAGCTTTTTCAGATGGAACACCGGCTGCGTTACGATAAACTGTATATCACCAAGCAAACCGTGGTTCTGGACGCAAAGATATGTTTCTGGACAGCCCAGAAGATGATACAGGGTGATGAAAATGCCTACTAGGGTAACCTAACTCAACGTATTATCATGAAGTTACTGCACAAAAATTCGCTTAGTGGCATTGCTCAACTGGGATTGACGGCCACGCTGACTTTTTTCAGCATTCCCATATTCATCCGAATGTTGGGCGCGGAAGCCTACGGTGCTTTTTCCATCGTAACACTGGCTGGCAATCTGAATATCTTCGCCAATCTAGGTCTGAACACGGCACTACTGAAGTTTTTGTCGGTACAGGGCAAGTCAAAAGAATCTGATTACGACATAGCCGTTACGTTAGGATTGCTCCTTCTGATCATGGTTCCGCTGACGATACTGGCACTGGTATTCCAAGCAAGCATTCTGCAGGGGATGCTGGGACTTTCCGATGAATTGTATGCGCAGGTCGTTACGATGTACCGCTGCGTCGTGGCTGCAAACCTGGTGATTTTGCTGGGGCAGACATTCACAACCATTCTGGACTCGCAGCAGCGGATGTACCTGACCAATTTTTATCAACTCATCTATAGCGTTCTGTACTGGGGTGGACTGATTACGGTTGTTAGTCTGGGATACGGTCTGAATGAAGTAGGCATGGTGATTCTGGGCACAGGGATCATCTGGTTTGGCCTGGTAGCCGTAGCAGCCTGGCGGATGTGGGGCAGCCTGCAATTAGGCGGACTTGTTGCCGAAACCAGCCGCATCGCCCGGAAGCAACTAGCGTTTGGCTCCAACGTATATGCAGCAGGGTTACTAACGATGCTCTTCGAACCGATGACCAAGGTACTGGTTTCGCGCCTGATCGGAGTTACGGAAGTTGGGTATCTGGAGATTGCCTACAAGATTCGCTCTCAGCTATGGGCACTGGTCAACAAAGTTACGTATCCGCTCTTCCCACGCATTGCCCGCGAGACTGATCGCGCTCAGTTGAGCCGAATCATAAGCAGTTATCAAACCGGAATGCTGTTGCTCATGATACCGCTGCTTCTTTTCATTAGTCTGACGATGCGGGATATTATTGCGATCTGGCTTCCTACAGCGAACCCAGTTGTTGCTATGGCTACGTTGTGTATTTCAGCCACGTTCATTATCAACAGCTTATCCATACCACCTTATTACTTTCTGGCGAGTCGGCACCACGTTGGCAAAACAGTCTGGGTACAGTTCACCAATGTTAGCGTAAGCTTACTGGTTGGCTTATTAACATACCGCACGTTGGGGGTATACGGCTTTGTACTGGGCAATTCGGCCGCTATTTTATCATCGCTGTTCTTATGCCTGTATTACCAGCGACGGTATCTGGAACAATGGCAGCTTGACATGAGTCAGCTACGCAGCCTGCTGGTGGTCGTTGTTCCAATTGGCATCCTCGCGGTTCTGGCTAGTCTCTGGCTCAGCGATGTCTGGCTCCGTCTGGGCGTCGTTAGTACGTTAATCGCTTTAGGTTATCTCTTATTCCTGCGCCGTTCTTATAAAACGCTTCAAGCTTTATCTGTATAACCACCGATGAGACAATCGCTACGTTCCCTATCCAAAGCTATTAAGGCCGGTATTGTCGATTTACAGTCGGCATTGATCCGGCAAAAAATCAGGCTGCTCTATCCCAACGTAGTACTGGGTCGGAATGTCCGGTTTTATGGCCCTATCGAACTACGGATTGAGAAATCGGCAACGGTTCGCATTGGCGATAACGTAACGTTCCGGTCAGCAACGAAATACAACTTTATCGGTATCAACCGCCCTGTATCGATTTATGCCGGTGCTGGCGCAACCCTGAATATTGGGGAAGGCTGCGGTTTTTCGGGTACAGCGATTGTCGCCACAAACAGCATCATTTTTGAACCATTCTGTCTGCTGGGCGGCAACACCAGCGTGTGGGATACCGATTTTCATCCACTCGATCACCAGCTTCGGCGGGTACAGACAGCAGGAACAAAAACTGCTCCTATTCATATTGGAACCGACGTTTTTGTGGGGGCCAATGTATTGGTCATGAAAGGAGTTTCTATTGGCGCTCGCTCCATCATAGGAGCCGGATCGGTGGTAACCCGGTCTGTTCCTGCCGATGAGATATGGGCTGGCAATCCGGTTCGGTTTATAAAATGCCACCCTGATTCACGTAACGCAGCCCCTCTCAGTACAAAATCGATAGCGATGCTGGCTTAGTTCCGGTCAGATTTTTATCTCATTAAACGAGTAAGCATATGGTTGGTATACTGTTAACAATGTTAGCGATTGGCCTATTTCTTACCCAGAAATATTACCCTTCGCTGCTTATTTTCTTCGGATTCGTCAGCTATGGGTATCTGGTTATTCCTCCAGCGTTTTTACTGGCCGGCTCCCCTATCGAAAAGACAACGGATTTAGCGATTCTGTACGTACTGGCCATTCTTTTATTTCGCCTGTCGACAACCTCGTTGATTGCCCGTAAAGAACCTGTTTTCCGCTGGATTCTTATTTTCCTGGGCTTTGCGCTTATCGATACGTTCTACAGCCATGAGGTACTGGGGTATGATCTGGCTGGCGTTATCAGAGTGTTTCGCTCCAATCTGATCTTTTTGAGTTTTGGCGTTCTGGTTATGGTCCCCACGACCGAATTGTTACGCGTGTGGCATTCAATAGCGATCATAACCGTTCTTCAGTGCATCATTTATCTGTTACAACTTCCGGTTGGTGCTGTTCTGCTGGGCGCGTCTTATAATATCACCGTCAACAATATGGAGACTATTGGCTGGGTGCGCTATTATAACACACCGTCCTTTCTGATACCCGTTTTTTTCTATTATCTGTTTGTGTACCGCAACAGTTCCCGAATGCTTCACTGGGGAATAGTCGGTCTGCTGGCCGCTACGGTGATCGCGCCAATGCACCGCTCCTATATCCTGATTGTCGTGCTGGTAATTAGTGTGTACATAATGTCGCAGCAGACGTTCAGCAAACGGCTTATTTACATAGGCATGCTGGTTGTCGCTGTCAATGGCGCTCTGTTGATCGCGCCAATTCGGGCCCGCGTTGATACTGGCTTATCGGACCTCAGCAACACCTTTGCACCGGGCCGTTCGTTAGCCGCTGTAGACTACAATGCAGAAGACACCTTCAGCTACCGGATGGCGCATTTGTTCGAACGGGTCAACTACGTACTGAAGGAACCCGGACGGTTAATATTTGGCGTAGGGATGTTGTCGGAAGACACGCAACAAGCGGCCAAACTCAACTTTGAAGCGGGGTTATTTAATGAACGGCTGGGCCGAATTTCACAGGTCGACACCGGAGATATTACCTGGTCGCTGCTCATCCTGTATCTGGGCGTTGCCGGAACAATCCTGTTCATTTTCATGCTGATACGCTTTATCCGTTTTTTCTATCAGCATCGCTCCATGCCTTTGAGCGTAGTGGGTTTACTTACACTTTCTACTACGTTGTTTCTGTCATTTACTGGCACGGATCTGGTTCAGATTCATTTCCGGGCAATTTTGATAATGCTACTGGCGACGACAGCCAAGCTAGTCAAAATGAATCAATTAGCCTCTCAATCCGACACGCCGTTGACTGATGAGCCAGAGGCTGCCTCAATAAATAGTGCGGATGGCCTGGTGCCGCCCGTGCTGGTGAGCATCTAACCTTTTTTTCGAACCAACTTATGAATACAGCCTTACCAAAAGTATCCATCATAACGCCCTCTTACAACCAGGGGCAGTTTATTGAAGCCACGATCCGGTCGGTGCTCAATCAAACCTATCCGAACATCGAATACATTATTGTCGATGGCGGATCAACCGACGAGACCATGTCGGTGGTTGAAAAATACCGCGACCGGATCGACATTGTCATTCACGAAAAAGACAAAGGGCAGTCCGACGCGATAAACAAAGGGTTCAAGCTGGCAACGGGCGAGCTGGTTGGCTGGCTTAATTCCGATGATGTTTTCTACCCCGACTGTGTCGCCGAGATCGTCCGGATGTATCAGCAGCAGCCCGATGGTTCCATTTATTACATTCCCTGGCAGAACGGTATTGATGCCAAAGGCACCATTCATAACCTGGCCTGCCGGAAAATTCCGAACCGAAACTACCTGCTCAACACCAGCTATAGCATTATCCAGCCGTCATCGTTTTATAATCGGGAGCACGTACAAGCAGCGGGCTATCTAAACGATTCGATTCATTACTGCATGGATCTGGACCTCTGGCTGCGCCTGCTCAATCATGGGCCGATTTATTATTCGAACATCGACATGCCCTTATCGGGCTTTCGCAACTGGGAACTCTCCAAGACGACAACCGGAGCCGATAAATTCCTGAAAGAAATACGGCAGACCCTGCTGAAACACGGCGCGTCGGTGTACTCACGAAATATCTGTAGCATTCAGGTTGGTCTGTTAAAAGTTTATCTCAAGCGTCTATTGAACTACGGCCATGCATATCGACCTGTATCATCATAAATCCATCCCACACCTGAACCAGATCTTTACTGGCTTCCGGATGCTTGAACGCAAAGGACTGCTTACGCTCACGGTCATCCAGAACAGTGAGCAGGTTTTTGCGGATGCCAGCCTGCCCATCGTTCGTGTGTGCGTGGATAAGCGGCATCACCTGATTTTTGATACGCTCGACGGCTATCGGTTCGATCACAGTTGTTCACCGGCCGAAAATGTACGTCTGCTCGATAGGGTGTTGGGGACCTGCCATTTTTACTTTAAACGGTCCTTTTCCAAACGCCTGAACCGGGGTCTTAACCGAACCAATATTCACCCGCTGGGTCTGAATTACAATGTCTACAATGAATTGTATAGCGAATTCTCGCAGGTAAAGCCGTTCTCCAAAGCCTTTTTGCGACTGCTGGTCACCCACAATCGACTGCTGGCCCGGCTCTCCGACGTAGAGTATTACAACGACCTGAAAGTAGATAATCTGGCCGCTTTGCCCCTGATTCGGGATTCGTACAACTACCCCGGCTCTATCCTTTTTCTGACCCGTCCCTGGGACCCATTCGGGCAGGAATTGCCGCAGGATTTGATTGAAGAGCGGCATGAGATGAATGAGTTTAGAGCTGCCTGTATCAGAGCCTGCCGAAAGGAATTCGGTACGTATTTCACAGGGGGGTTTTCAGATTCAGCCTACGCCCGGTCTATGTATCCCGATCTGATTGTCGATAAATCATTGACGGGTAAAGCAAATTATCTGGGCGTAATGCGCAAGTCGGCCATCTGCGTAGCCACCACCGGCCTGCACGATTCAATTGGCTGGAAATTTGGCGAATACGTATCGCACGCCAAGGGTATCATCTCCGAATCGCTGAAATACACGCTGCCCGGCAGCTTCAGCGAACCCGACAATTACCTGACATTCAGATCGGTCGATGAGTTGCTCCGTCAGATCAACAGCCTGCAGCAGAATCCGGATAAATTGATTGCCATGATGCAGGCTAATCATCAGTACTACACCGAATGGGTACGGCCTGATGCCCTGATTATGAATACGTTGTTACGTGCCACATCAACTCTGCCGGTATGAAAATTGTCCATTGTTTGTTTACGATGCGCACGGGAGGAGCTCAACTACTCACCATCGACCTGCTGAATGAACTCTGCATGACTCATGACGTATCGCTGATTGTGGTCAACGATCATTACAGCGAATCCATGCTGGAAAAGCTGAACAAGAACGTAGCAGTTTACTGCCTGAACCGACGCGAAGGCAGCCGTAATCCCCTGCCGATGCTGCGGCTCAACCTGCTGCTGAACCGAATCCGCCCGGATGTTATTCACTGCCACGAGCGCAAGATGATCCGGCTGATTAAATACAGAGGGGCGCATACCGTTTACACAGTACACGATGTCAATATCCCTACCGATACGTTTCATCAATACCAGACGCTGGTTGCCATTTCTGATGCGGTAGCTAACGATATTCAGACTCGGTCGGCGTTCTCGGCGGTTGTTGTGCCAAATGGCATTCCCATTCACCAGTTTAAGTGCCGGAGTCAGTATACACTAAGACACAACGAGCCAATCCGCTTGGTGCAGATCAGCCGTTTGATCCACGAAAAGAAAGGGCAGGACATTCTGATTCTGGCGCTGGCCAAACTAATCCATGAGCAGGGTATGCACCAGCTCCAGCTGGATTTTGTCGGCGATGGCGAATCACTGGATCATTTGAAGTCACTAACCAAACTGCTGGGTGTTGAACCGTATGTACGATTTCAGGGCGAGAAAGATCGTAACTGGATCAAAGAGCGTTTAGCCTCTTACCACATACTCGTACAACCCTCTCGGTATGAAGGCTTTGGCCTGACCGTAGTGGAGGGGCTGGCAGCTGGACTACCGGTGGCAGCAACCGATATTGAAGGCCCTGCTGAAATTCTGCGCGGTTTGCCGGGTAATATACTTTTCAGCCGGAACAGCGTAGAAGCCTGTGCCGAAGCTCTACAGCGTCTGATTGCTACGTATGACAATGATCATCTGGCTTCTGATCTGCGCATCGCCAAAAAAGGCATTACGCAACGGTTTTCCATTCAGGCCATGACGAAAGCGTATGAGGCTGTCTATCAGAACCATCACGAATCCGTAAGCTTAGTATAACCGAAGAACCTGAAACGTATGAATGCTTTTTCTTTTATCACACAGGACTGGTCGGCAAACCGAAACAATACAAAAGGCAGGCTGATCGGCCTTCTCTTCCGCATTGCCAATAGCGCTTCCAGAAATCGGGCTGTTCGTCTTTTGCTCACTCCTTATCTGGTTCTTTATCGGATACTGGTCGAATGGACACTGGGAACGGAGCTGCCTTATGACGTGGTTGCCGGGCCGGGGCTAAAAATCTATCACGGTCAGGCGCTGGTTGTACACCGGCACACCCGATTTGGCCGCAACTGCACGCTACGTCAATCGACAACAATTGGCAACAATGGTCAACGGGGAGGCTGCCCAGTGATTGGGAACCATGTAAACATCGGTGCGAACGTTTGCATCATTGGCCCGGTCACTATTGGCGATCATGTACAGATCGGTGCAGGCAGTGTCGTTACCAAGTCCATTCCAGCCTATTCAGTGGTCGTTGGCAATCCAGCCCGGATTATCCGGCGGTCTGTTCCCGAAAGTCTCGATCTGATTCCAGAACTGGTTTAAACTGTTTTTAACTCCTCTCTTTTAGCTGAATTATGATACCAACTGCAACTATAACGGAGACCGAAGCACTAATCCCGCAGTCTATTGCCGAACAGGTTCTGACGGCAGGTCCCGATCACATAAACTACCGCGGTGGCGTAGGCAGCGTGATGAACGTATACGCTCGTCATTTTGCTGAATACAAATGCGTTACCAGCCATAAACCAACCACTACCAAGTGGGCTTTGATTCCCTTTTTTATTAGCCAGTACGTTCGTTTTGTTCAGACGTTACGGTCGGACCGGGCCATTCGCATTGTTCATTTACAAGGGTCGTTCAAAGGCAGTTTTTACCGGAAACTAGCCCTTTTCCTGACGGCCAAATATGGCTTTGGCAAGAAGATCGTCTATCACATGCACGGTTCAAAATTCGACGTATTTTATCATAACAGTGACCCCATCAGCAAACGGTTGATTCGGCTGCTGGTTGAAGGCGCCGATACGGTCGTTTGCTTATCCGATTACTGGTATACCTTCTTCTCGGAAAACTTCCGTACCCAACGGCTCGAAATTCTGGGAAATGTTATTCACCAGCGGGAGCCTGAATTGGAAACACCCTTTATCCGCACAGAGAATGGCCCTCTGCAACTGCTTTTCCTGGGTGCTATTGGGGAACGTAAAGGCATCTTCGATCTGCTGGATGCCCTGCGTCAGCACCGGCAGTTTTTCACTGGTCGGCTCGTACTGCGCGTCGGTGGCAACGGCGAAACCGAACGGCTTCAATCGTATATCCGCGATAACCAACTAGAGGAGCTGGTTCAGTTCGAAGGCTGGGTATCGGGCGAGAAAAAGCACGAACTGCTCAGTACCAGCGACGTCTATATCCTGCCATCGTACCACGAAGGGCTGCCTATTTCGATTCTGGAAGCCATGAATTATCAACTGCCCATTCTCTCAACGCCAGTGGGTGGAACCGCCGAAGCGGTACACGAAGGTGTCAACGGATTTCTGGTTTCGCCGGGCGATAAAGAAGCGATGGCCGACCGGCTCATGCGTTTTGTCAGCCAGCCCGAACTGGCCTCAACGATGGGCTTGGCCTCAAGCCGAATTGTTCGTCAGTATTTACCCGAAACGATCTTCCCACAGCTGCGCAATCTGTACGAATCATTACTACAGGAGCCCGCTGCTTAAAACTGAATTAACTGTTTGAATCAACCATGAATTTGACAACTAACGCGCTGGCTGGGAAAAGTTACGTTCCTGCTCTGGATGGTTTCCGGGGGCTGGCCATACTAATCGTCGTCGTCAGTCACTACGGATTTGGGAAATGGATTCCCGGAGGCTTTGGTGTTACGCTGTTTTTCTTCATCAGTGGCTTCCTGATTACCAGACTGCTGATTGCCGAGCACTATAAAACCCAGCAGATTGATCTGAAAGGGTTTTACCTGCGTCGGGTGTTACGTCTTTATCCGGCTTTACTGATGATGGTCATTCTGGCAATCGGTTTTTCACTGAGTACGGGCTGCGGCCTTCAGCCGGGAGATATCCTCTCTACGCTGTTCTACTACCGGAATTATTACATGCTTTATGGCGTCGATGCGAGTGCATTTGCCTGTGGCCGGATGTTCAACATTACCTGGTCGCTGGCTATCGAAGAACACTTCTATTTATTCTTCCCGCTGCTGTTCATCGCGCTGTACCGATGGCCTAAAGTGCTGGGAAGCGTTATGTTTCTGGGGATTATAGGAGCGCTGGCCTGGCGAATTCAGCTCATCACAACCGAGGGGCTTAACGAGATTACCATGTTCAAAACGTATCACTTTACAGAAACACGGCTCGATGCCATTATGTATGGCTGTCTGGTAAGCCTGATCCTGCATCATGACCGTAGCGAACGTTTTCTGCGCCTGACGATTAGCCCCGTTACGTTGACAATTGCCGTTGGTATGCTGCTGTTTACGTTGCTCTATCGCGATGATTTTTTCCGGGAAACCTGGCGCTATTCGATTCAGGGCGTGGCCCTAAGCCTGATTCTGCCTGCCATTCTCTACGGCAAAACCTATATGAGTGTTAAAAACTGGCTGAGTCAGCCTAAACTGGTACTAATCGGGAAATTCAGCTATTCATTATATCTGTTTCACTGGGTTGGTGTGGTTGTCGCCGAGCGGCTGGTTGGTGGAGAGCGGCTAACAGCTACGTGGCTGCTAACGGCCGTTCCGCTTGGTCTTGTGTTGAGTGTCATTAGCTATTATGGGGTTGAAAAACCCACTGCGCGCCTTCGGAAACGTTTCGGATCAACGGTCGAAACTGCGCCAGGACTGCCAGAAGCGCATCTGTCGACAAAACCAACCGCTCTTCGCTAACCGAAGAGCGGTTGCACCAGTACGTCCTTTTACTGAATAAGTACCAAGTATTCACCTGATTATGAGCACCGTAGCAACGACTAGAAATTACACCATTGATGCCGGTCGGCTAATCGCCAGCTTGTTTGTTCTGGCCTTACACGTCGATCTGGGCATTCAGGATGGAACAACCATTGCGCTCATCAAACTGGGGTGCAGGTGGGCCGTACCGTTCTTTTTTCTGGTCAGTGGGTATTTTTATCAGATACGTTTTGCGAAAGACCCGGCAGCTGCCTTTAAGAAAAATACCCTAAGGCTGCTCAAAATATATCTGATAACCTGCGTTGTGTATCTGCCTTTGGCCTATAAGGAAACCGGTGTTTTCTTTAAGCCCGCTTATTTGTACAACGGGACCTACGGACCACTTTGGTTTTTGCCTTCCATGATTCTGGGATTTGTTGTGCTTTACCTGCTCCATCTGCTTCGCTTATCCCAAAAAGCCATGCTTGCAGTTAGCCTTCTGTTTATGGCGTTTGTCTTGCTGAAAGACTCGTATGCTAACCTGATCCCTGGCTTTTCGGCGCTTCCCAACCATCACAAGCGGATATTCATTTCCATTCCATTTTTGTTTTTTGGGATGTGTATCCAGCAGCAGAAAAGCTGGTTCCTACAGCATATCAATTGGTTAGGCGGAGCAGCGCTCATTGTGGCCGGTTATTTTTTGCAGGTTGCGGAGGCTTATATGCTTCAGTCCTTAAAGCAGTATCCTTTGTGGGGTCATCAGTTTCTGATTGGAACGGGCCTGATCGCATTTGGCGTATTTGCCGTAGTGTTGACCGTGCATTCAGGCGCATCGAAACTTAGCCGTTGGGGAGAGCTGTATTCGCTGATGATTTATTTATACCACCCGCTCATCATTGCCTGTCTGATCAGCTTACAGTCGAGCGCGGGCTTCACTACGTCGTGGCCATTAGTGATGGTTTGTGTGGTTTTTGGTGTGACACTACTTGTAGTTAATTTCGTTTATCAGTATCTGCCCGGCGTTTTTGGCTTCTTATCCGGCTCCTTTACGATACCGTTTGAAAAGCAACCCTGGATACGTAGCTGGAAAGCCTGAGCGAACCTAAATTGCGAAAACCGAACAAGGTCTGGGAGATGTCTCAGACCTTGTTTTTTAGGTAGCGGTCCAACTCCATTTGAGGTTCAGCAGATTTCTTCACATTAAAATTCGATTAAAAATGAAGTTTTTTAGCCTTGGACAGTCGATAAGAGAATGTGACAAAATATAACTTTTGAGTCATTTCTCAACTGAATAACAACAATTATGTTCTTATTAAAAATTATTAATAGTTGTGTTCACAATAAATGAAAAGGGAATTTTACTGTGTACATCTGTTAAATAACAGTAACATAAAAAATATGATTTTTCCAAGCACATATCCTTTTTCATATAGCTAATTATCAGATTTATAGATGTTTATATTAGTTTATAATAATAAAAATTAGACAATAACAATAAGTTAGAAAGTGACATTACGTAGGGTATCAGTCTGTTCTACCAAGCTGATACACTTGTATGAACACTTCGGACCGCACTTCCTTAGGCTACGATGACGCAGAAAACGTAAAGAATAGGTATCTTACTTTTAGTTACCGATATCTCCGTTTTGCTGTGTTATCCTTCATCATTTCAACGATGTTAAGTCTGAGCAGTTGCACTGACTCAGACACTATATCACCCGAAAACATCACGACGGCGGCCGCTCGCGAAGATGGTTCGCTCCTGAACATAGATACGTTTGAGGGAAGTACGTTCGCATCGTTCTGGTGGGCCCAGCTCTGGACAAAAACAGCGGGTTATGTTTCAGAGGAGCAACACCGGGCAGGTAAGCAGGCGATGCGCATTAGCTGGAAACCCAGCCAGATGAATGGCACAAATGATATGCTGCATTCCGAACTGCTGACCCGGGCGCTTCCCGAAGGAGAAACCGAGCGCTGGTACGGCTACAGCTCGTATTTCCCGGCGGCATCAATGGCCAACGATGATCAGATTGCCATTGTTAGTCAGTGGCACGGTACGGCAGACCCCGGCTTTTCGGACACCGTTCCCCCTTTATGCATTGAAGTTCAGTCAAACCACCTTTACCTGGCTTATGCAGCTTCTAACAAACCTATTGTCAAGTTACTGCAATCACCCACCAGCAGCAAACGGGTTGATCTGGGGCTGGCCCAGTTTGATCGCTGGGTCGATTACGTAGTACACGTCAAATGGGCGCCAGATGGTAATACGGGCCAATTGCAAGTCTGGCAGAACGGGACGCTGATCCTGAACGAGCAGAATATCAACATCGGCTATCCGCAGATCAATAAGCCTTACTGGAAAATTGGGCTTTACTGCTGGATGGGAAAAAATACGTATCCCGAAAAAGTTGTTTATTACGATGAAGTACGGATTGGTGGACCTACAGCCAATTACGACGTAGTGAAACCCGGCCGGGATAATGGAACAGCCCTGGAATCGGACGCAAAAAAATAACGAAAATAGCCGCCCTCGACTCATTGATCAGGGACGGCTATTTATATAATTGCACGAACTACTTATTCCTGCACGCTGACCGATGCCTGGATCGGGCGCTCAACAGACTGTTTTTCCGGACTGAAAGCGGGTGCCAGCAGCCGATCATAAAGCCGCAGTAGTTTACCGCGCTCATGATCCCAGGAGAGTTCATTGGCTACACGCTGATAGCCGTATTCCCCCATTTCGGTACGAATCTTCGCGTTGTCGAGCAGGTACGTAATCTTGCTGGCGAAATCGTCGATGTCATTTGGTATGGCATATAGTGACGCTTTCTGCGCTGAAAACCGGCCTTCTTTCAAATCAAACTGGACAATCGGCTTTTTCAGGGCCATATATTCCATGATTTTGTTCATAGTCGAGAGGTTGTTCATATCCGTTGGCTTGTCTGGGTTGACACAGACATCCGCCGTATTCAGTACCTCCAGCAACAGATCATCCGGAACACGGCCGTAAAAATCAACGTAATCGGCAAGGCCCATATCTGCTGATAACTGCTTCATGATCTCCAGGCTGGTCCCCCCACCAACTATAGCAAACTGAACATCCTGCCGCTTGGCTTTAATTTTCTGAACGGCTTCAAGCAGCAAGTCGATTCCCTCGCTCTCACAGATGGTGCCCAGATAACCAACCAGATATTTGCGTCCTTTTTTGAACGTATCGTTGCCCGGAACAATGCGCAGCCGGTCCAGTTTGGGGCCCGAACGTACTACCGTAACATCTTCAGGACGCATTTTACCCCGCCGGATCGCAATCTCTTTATACGATTCGTTGGTGGCAATGCTCACATTGGCAACACTGAAGGTAAGCCGTTCGAAGAGTAACATCAGCCGGTAGAAAAAGTCTTTCTTGCCGAACTTGGCGAGATAAAACTCCGGGTTAATATCGTGATGATCGAAGACATATTTAACACCAAACAGCTTGAAAGGAAGCGCAACCGTAAAAATCAAGTCGGGCGGATTACAGCCGTGGATCGCCTGAAATGGTTTTTTTGCGAAGATTTTGATGGCGTACCAATACCACCAGAAAATAGACGTACCATATTCGACCAGGTAGCCCAGCGCGCCCGAAGCTTCAACCGGTAACGGGTGCCGATAAACGTCGATGCCGTCAATCTGTTCAAATGGTGTTGTGTATCCTTTCATGCGCGGACATATGACACTTACTTCCGCACCGGCTTCGCGCAGGGTCGTTGCTTCCTGCCATACGCGCCGGTCGAAAGGAACAGGTAAGTTTTCGACAATAATCAAAACGTGTTTACCTGCAAGATTTTCGTACTGATTAATAGGCTTCATGGTTGTATTCCTTTAGAAAAGTCGTCGTTAGTAAGCCATTTGTGCTGGTGCTTCGTTGGTACTTGGCGACCAGTTAATCCCGATATATTGATTGCTAGGGTCAAGTTCAGCCGAAATACGTACCAAATCAACAATCACCTTGTCGGTTGTTTCACTCAGTATCTGCACGAACTCCGCTTCTTTCGTACTGACAACCAGCACATCACACCAGTTGAGCAACTCACGGCTATCCTGTACCATCAGGCAGGACAGGTGCGGAATATGCCGGTCAATATATTCTTTGTTCGTTCCGGTCAGCTTCGATGTCTGTACGTTCTGGTCGTATATCTTAATCGAAAATCCTTTCCCGAGCAGTGTTTCGGCCAGTTCAACGGCAGGGCTATTCCGCAGGTCATCAGTTCCCGCTTTGAACCCGATACCCAGGAAACCAATATTCCGATAGCCCTGCTGCGTCAGAATCGACACGGCACGCAGCATCTGGATCTCGTTGGTCTTATGGATACTGTTCAGCAGCGGCACCTGCAAATACAGATCGTGCGCCAGTGTTTGGAGTCCTTTCAGGTCCTTCGGCAGGCAGGAGCCACCATAGGCAAAGCCCGGTTTGAAATAATAATTGGAGATGTTGAGCTGCTTATCCTTGCAAAAAATATCCATCACCTGATGGGAATCGATACCCAACGATGAGCAGATGTTCCCTACCTCATTGGCAAACGAAATTTTAAGAGCGTGATACGTATTATTCACGTATTTCATGATCTCGGCGGTTTTGGTATCGGCCACAACCACTTCGGCAGGCAATTGCTCATACAAGCTTCTGATGATTGCGCCAGCCCGCTCAGATTCCGTTCCAATAACTGTGAGTGGTGGGTGATAATAATCGTTAACGGCAGAGCCTTCGCGCAGAAATTCCGGATTGCTAACTACGGCGAAATCGACGTTATGTTCTTTCCCCGAACGCTTTTCAATCAGAGCGGCAATTTTCTCGCAGGTACCCGGCATTACTGTCGACCGAATGGCGATAACGTGAAAATGATCCTTTTCGGCCAGCACGGTTCCGAAGTGTTCGGCCACGTTAAAGATGTATTGTAAATTCAGGTGTCCCTGAGGAGTGGATGGCGTACCTACAGCGATGATGGATACGTCCGAATTCATGATGGCTTCCCGGAAATTGATGGTTGCCCGGATACGGCCCAGCGAATGCTGCGTAGCCATAATCATGTCAATATCTTTTTCAACAATCGTGGCCCGACCGCTATTAATCTGACCAACTTTGATCGGGTTTACGTCAACTCCAATCATTTCGTGGCCATTCTGAGCCAGGCAGCCCAGACTTACACAACCTACATATCCTAGACCGAAAATACTGATTTTCATAGTTTTAAGTACAGTTAAAAAAGTTATTGAACGATTAATTTATGCTGCAAATGAACGGTTTGGCCTGCCTCGAGTAAGAGCCTGGCCTGAATAACTGACGTTGCTTCCTTGTGATAAAAACCATCGGAATACCAGCCTAGCAATACCGGTTCCTGCTGGCCATGAATGACATTGGTTTGCAGGTCAGGCGCAATGGTTAGCTGAATCTGTCGTTTCGCCTGCTTATGCTGCAATTGAAAAATAGTATCAGGCGTTGGTAAAACCTTTACGTCGGGGCCGAGGTGAAACATGACGTCAAGCTGCCGGCTCTGCTTCCCGGCATTATCGACGACATCATCGATATACAACGTATTGGCGGCCTTATCGAAGCGGAAAGTCCGCTGATGACGGCACTGGATTCGGTCGTACCCGTTATGGGTCGCGGTGATTTCGTCAATTAATTCCGTAGAGCTTGCGTGGAGCGTAGTGGCTTTGTAGTGGTTCAGCCAGAGTAGCGGCCCAGCCTGGAATGCCTGATTCTGCTCATCGATGCAGACCGTATTATGCGCTTTCGTGCTCAGAAAATAATTGCGCCATTCAGGGTGCGTCTGGTACGAGTAAGTTCCTGAATCGACCAAAAACGGATACCCATCAACGTTCATTAAAAACGACAGTGCGTCGGCATGCCCGTGAGCCGCAATAGATAGAAACCCGAGTGGAGCAGCATCAACGTGGATGTAAATCTCCTGATTCTTAGCAGTTTGCTTCCGTAAAATATAATGCCCTTCGTCGTAGAATTTACTTTCGGGCAGGTTTTTGCTGGTTGCCAGTTTCTTAAAACTCTCCTGCCCCTGTTTGCCAAAAAGCAGGAAGTTTTTCAGATCGAACCCATGCGAGCGCTGCTTGAAGAACGAGTCCTTAAACAGAATAGCCGCCGAGGTAAGAATCGATTGAAAGTTGTTGAAGGGCTGTTTATCCTCGACAACCAGTACCCGCCCGTCGTCTTCGTCGCCGTAATGAGGGAAGTTTCCCTTACAATCCAGGAACGTAGCGATATAGGATGCAATCGCGTTGAGCTTATGGGTATATTTTACCGAAAACGAGTTGTTCGTCAGCTTGCCGACTACGTATGCGATCAGGAAAAAGTCCGTAATAAACTGAATGTATTCGGCAGCTTCTTCCCGGTTGATTCCGTTTTTTGAGTGCTGTGCCTGTATCTCCTTCTCCAGCCCGGTTTTGGCATAGGTCACCCATTTGGCCGACTCAGGAAATCGCCAGAACGACCCGGCAATAAATAACCCGGCATATTCGGAAATCAAATGATTGTTGGCCGACGAATGTAGCGACGGATTGGAATAACTGTAGACGCAATGCTGGTGAATGCTTGGTAACCAGCAGTCTGTAACGAATGCCGCAAAGTGGGCATCAGACTGAGCGAGCGCGGATGCATCGAGAATGTTCCAGGCAAAGAACCAGTTAATCAGACGGATATTGACTTCGATGTTACTATACCAGTTAACTCCGAGCAGATACGGATTATGCTGTATCCAGGACCGATTGACGGCCATAAACTGATCGAGATAACGACGGTCGCCCGTGGTGCGCCAGGCAATGGCCAGCGACGGTAGCCACTGCAGCCGGTTTACTTCCCAAACGTACTTGGCACTGCCGTTCTGTCCATCCCGAATATTGATCGTCTTGGCATACTCGAGTGGAAAGCGCTTGCCCGTACTAATGTCGAAATGCCAGTCGATGGGCTGGTCAACATTTACCCGGTGCGTAAAGACTTTTAACTGATTCGAAAAAGGTGCCGACAGATCGGATAAGCCCGCTAATGGCAAGATTGGATCAGGCAGCTGATTTAGCCCCGACGTTACGGGTGATACCCATGCAATCCGCTTTTTGTCCGTCTTTTTCTGAACATACTGTTGGGTCCGAAACAAGAGTTCCGGTACAGACATTGATTGAAACCGATAAAATAGCCAGGAGTATCTGTTTTGCATAACTAGGAGGAGAGCGTACGATTCACCGTTTGTTGGTGCGAGCGAATGTGTGCTCAGAGTAATTAGTTTGTTACGTACTGAAAGAATTTGTGTAGTGATGGTGAGATGGATTCAATCAACTTAATCGTAATTAGGCACGTACTTTTTTACGGTATTTTTTACTAAGACTGTACATTATTTATCATCTTCTATTAGAAATATATTATCTACTTTATATGCATTTATTGACCGAGCTGGCTCTTCAGATAACGGTTGTGGTATTGACGAAGCAGCGCATCGAGCTGATAACCAACTTTATAGCGGGACCCGATGTTGTAGCCTCGACTGTAATTGTACTCCCAGCGAAACTCTTCAGTACTTCTGACCCGGAAGCGCTTCGTTTGGGCAATACGTCCCGGCGGAATAGGGATGGCAAAATTGAAACCACCCGTTGAACCGTTTGCCGTCTTTATGGCATATAACCCAACCTCTACGTTCGGAAACTGCCGGATGAAATCGATCCGTGCGCCCCGGTCTCTGTACATATACTGCCCCCCCGATAATTTCAGAGTGATGTTACGTTTCTCAAACCGGTACGCTACGTCGGCGAGCAGCAAAAAATCATTCAGCGATTCGTAGTAAAAATCATTTACCGGATAGAAGTAGAAGCCCGTCAAACCTGTTTCCAGACCGAATGACCAGGGTTTGTTCAGATCCGAATGGCGATACTGGATATTCAGCCCATACCGATCATTGTAGAACAACCCCGCCGAAATACTCATAAAATCCGCCTGGGCAATGGCCAGAAACTGGTTCAGGAAGATAGGCGCGGGCCGAACGTTGAGGGGCTGATTATCCAGATCGTTCACGATTGGAAACAAAATCCCCCAGTTGAGCACCAGACCTCGTCTCAGATACAGTTGACTTTGCAACAGAATATTCGTTTTGCTTTCCAGTGGATTTTCACGGTAACCAAAGTTGGCCATGAATTCGGGCTGGATACGAAAATCAAACTTATAGCGCCGTCCCTCAAACGGTACGTCTGCCGAGTAAGCTTCGCGCTCCTGCCTGGTGAATAACGCCGTGCTGAACATTGGTTTAAACCGATATCGCGCAATAGGCGTACCCTGAAACAGCGGCACTAACTCGGCACCCTCTTTCAATACTTCATTCTGATCCAGCGCCAGCATAGCAGACATCGGGTTGCGAAAGAGCCGATGCTCATAATACACGCGATTCCGAGTGCTGTCAACGGTGACGTTTTCAAAACTAAGCATCGACGTATTACCATGCTGAGCAAAACCAACCGGGCTGTTACCAACCAATAAAATCAGTGTACCAACTACCAATTTATTTAGTCTGGTCATTATCAGCCCGTTTTTTGGTAGATAGCAGTGAGAAGGCGTACGAAGTCCCCACCGTTAACTGATCAAAATTGATGACGCCCGCCTGCACGGTCCAGTGTTTAAACAGGGTTGCATAAGCACCTACGTTCAGGTGTTTGGAATCCCATTCGGCCATGAACCCACCTTTCTGCTTATGGCTTACCTTCACGCCCCCAAAAGGTCCTGCCAGATAATAAGCGGCTTTATCCCGTTTATCCCGAACGACAAATCCAGAGAACAAAGTCGAGTTCTGGTCATTTCGCATATCCTCCCGATCAACGTAATAAGGGCTGGCATACCCACCCGACAGTTCTAGGGTAAGGGCAGACGTCAGGGTGATGTGTTTAGTGGCAACCAGCACATTCGTGATGAGCGAATTATCGATCCCAAACGGAAGCGAAACAATGACTGCCAGAGCAGGACGGTTTTCTTTTTCCGTAAGCAGTCCATACTTCACATCAATCTGTCGATCACCAATCCCACGGGCTCCAAACTGAATCGGACCGTTGGGTCTGAGCAGATTAATATTCAGCTCAAGGCGAGGCAGCAGCACCAGATTGGCAAAAAATATGCTCTCCGAGTTACGTGTCGTAATTTGCGGATTGATCGCCGGGTTGAACCGGATGGCGTAATTAACCGGGTTATAGCTATAGCCAGCATGAAAGGTTCCATCTGCCAGAATGTTTGCCGTTGGGATGTAGAGCAGTCCGGGCTTACCAGACAGGTTGACCTGACCATACAGGGTCGACAACGTACTACAGTTCAGCACCAGCAAAACCGTTGCTTTGACAAAGCACCATTTCTTTGAGGAGTTCATGACAGATTTTGGTATACAACAGTAGCCTCTGGTTCACACGTACGGCCATAGCAATAGCTAACTCAACTGATTCTGCTCAGGCAACTGTGCCGAAGAGCCAGTCGAATACCGATTATCCAGTACTGACTGCTGGAGTATCCGGATTGATGATCCAGCAGTCAGACAGTTCCTTAATTGGCGAATTTTACGCGAAGTGCCAGGCCAGCTTCGAGGCCGTTCAGGCTAACTTTTTCGGTTGTGCTGGTGGTTTCGCCCTGTACCTGTTGGTTATAGCTACCCACATGATAGCGTACATCCAGCGCTACGTAAAGCTTTTTTACAAGCTTCCGTTCGGCACCCACGAATACCTGCACGCCGTAATTGTTGCCTGCCTCCGATTCGTTGACGGAGCCGGTATTGCCGCTAACTACGCGCGAAAACTCATTCTTGATGAAATAGCGCGACAGTCCAACACCGATATATGGGCTCACAAATGGAGTTTTTGTTTCGGTTGAAGCCGATTTTGAGTCAAAGCTATACCGAACATCAACCGAAACCGGGATGATCGAAAGGGTCAGTTTCTCCGTCCGGTTGATACCGGCAATACTTAGATTACTAGCTGCCGAACTTTTCCAGTAACCGGCCCGCACGCCAACCGAGAATCCTTTTACCAGCCCGATTTCCAGTGCAGCATTGGGCATAATCTGCCCACCGAGCGTAGCGCCCTGCCCGCCGTTGTAGGCTGTCAGGATTGAGCGTTCATTCCAGTAATTTAAAGAAGGCTTCCAATAGCTTGCCCCTACACTGATGCTTTTCAGATTGACTTGCGCCTGAGCATCGGGCGACAGCAGTAAGAGCTTGGCGAATAGCCCAATTACAGATATATAGAAATAAATAGTCTTCATGAATCCAGGATAATTTGAGATGAGATATTAGGAGGAACAGCGGTCTGTGATCGCATCGATCAGCCCCCGGTACCCTGGTTGTGGCAACTTGCAATAGCCTTATCGCGGGCCGTAGTGGCTTCCGTCAACGCGGTATTGTAATTGCTGTTGATGTGGTTCAAATCGGTATCACGAGCCACTTTGGCGGCCGCAATTTTAGCGTCTTTCGTAGCAGTACAGGCCTTCCCATCAGCGGATTGTATGGTATCAACATTATCCAGCGCCTGAAAATAACCGACGTAGGCCATCAAAGCCAGTTGATTATACAGATCAGCACCCAGGATGCTCTTGATGGAATTCAGCGTAGCCAGCGACGTTGTAAGCTGTTCTTTAAGCGTAGACCGTAATGGCGCGTATTTTGCAGGTACGCCTGCCTGACATCCTGCCACATCACCATTTGCTGCGGTTTCCAGTTGGGTATACGTAGCATTAACAGTGGACGTCTGACTCGCCTTGGTCGCATCCAGCTTTCCTAATACCGTATTATAAGCCTCGGTAGCACCCTGTTTGCAAGCGTCGACATCGCCACCTAGCAGAGCGGCTTTCGCAGCCGCCGTGGTAGCTACGGTGGGCGCGGCTATCCGGGCTCCGATTGGCTTTCCATTTACCATCGGTAGTGTAAAGGATGGCATATACGCCTTCAGCGCAGGGCTGCTGGCAATCGCTGACATCTGACTTTTCATTTCAGCAGAAAGTGCTCCCGAATTAATCATGTCTGGCGTAAATCCAGACACCAAGGAAGCTGCCTTTTCAGCAGGTACGGTCTGAGCAATATCGGCGCCTGCCTGTTTAACAACGGCGGGAATTTCGCCTGTTGCGCTAATGTTCGACAGTGCCGACGTAACAGCTGCTGCCAGTGTTGACGACGTAACGGTACCAGCTGTGACCGTTACGGCCGCCGGGGCCGTTTGGGTTAACTCAGGGAGTTTGATATTATCTAAGCCGGCGAATGTGTATGTAAACGGCGTAATGGAGGCAACATCTTTCGTCTTACAATTATACATGACTCCTCCAAGGAGCAGTCCGTACATTATCCAGCTAATTCTTCGAGCGGTAGTTTTCATGCGATACGGATGTAATGTTTAAGGTGAATAAATCGATGGCAGGAGAAGGTTTTCCTTTTTTCTATTACGTTATCAACAACTTTACTATTTGTTTACTCATTTCAAAATTAGTAAATATTTTGTTAAACGCAACACTATCATATTATTATAGATAATTTTTAAAATAATACGGTACATTACCAAGGATTAATTGACTATATCGTTTACCGTTCCTTCTTTCACTGACGAGTAGCCGATCAGACCATTTTATTGCCAGGAGTGTAAGCTTCCCGAACCGCTTAAATCACTTGCGTTCTGGTTAGTGGTTGATAACTGTCGAGTAAGTCACGCACCCAATTGATTAACTGTATGTAACTATTGTTTTTGCTCAGTATGGTTTCGCTACCCAACTCATAACAACGGTTTAATTCAGCTTCTCTGGCATACGTCGCACGTACAGCAACTGGGATAGACCGCCAGACAGGATCGGTTTTGAGCACCTGCAACACTTCCAGGCCACTGTGAATCGGCATATGCAGGTCTAATAAGATAAGGTCTGGAAGGCGGCCATCCAGCCGATGCGTGAGTTGGGCAAACAGTTCGCTGCCCTTATTGAAACATTGTAGTCGAACATGGTTCAGTTGCCGGGAAAATACGATACCAAGCAACAGGTGTTCGTCAGTATCATCATCAACTACATAGATTAAAGGGCTAGCAATAGGGTGCATCAGCAGTATTAAAAGAAGTTACGGTAGGTACTTAAGCACACACAAATAGGTTAATTAATTTTCCTATAAGTATGTAATAATGATCAAATCTACAAATGATGTTTACCCTAGATCATGAGTTATGTCAGGATAATCACTGATATTACTCATAAGCATATTTTAGTAACTTATATTTTACTTAGCACGATTACTTATCTCTTATATAAAGGCTTGAGTCTGGATTCTTTATTGAATACAATTCGACGTAATTGTTACTGGCAGAGTAAGGCCCACACAATAAACCCGTTGACTGGACAACCAACTGGGGAAAGTTATACCCAACATTTGGGCGTAACGGATAAAAATTCTGGTTTACGGGTGTTTCTTCAGGACAACAGCACCGGTTTTGTAGCTACTACTTCGCCGAAAAGGCTAGATCCTGGTAACAATGAGGGCAATCAGCGTTAGGGCGCTTAACACAACAGGCATGACCTGGTAAAAACGATCCGCAGCAGCCGTACGGGATTTACCCGGTTCAACATAAACAACATCGTTTGAATGCAGGTAATAATAGGGCGATTGAAAGATGTTTCGCTGCGTTAAATCCAGATGGTTGTAGGTAAGGCGTCCATTTTCTTCACGAATAACCATCACATTCTGCCGTCGGCCATAAATTGTTAAATCGCCAGCTAGTCCAAGCGCTTCGGGCAGGGTAATACGTTCGTTAGGAATATTCAGAAGAGAGGGCCGGGTAACTTCGCCCAGTACCGTAACATGGAAATTAAGATTCCGGACGTTGACCGTCGCTTCTTTTAGATACGGCTTTAATTTCTCCCGGATGAGTCCCGCAGCCTGGCTATTCGTACGGCCACCCACCACCACACGCCCTAATAAAGGAAGCGTAACGCTACTGTCAGCGGCCACCTGATATCCCGTAGCGGCTGGCAAAGGAGCGTTTACATTGGTAGCGCTGGGCAGGCCGTTTGGCTGCAAGGTCGCATAAGGATTAAAAAACTGGGCGGCTTCGGGATTGATGCTGCTTACCTGAATCGATAATACGTCATTCGGCTGGATAACGCCAATGTAAGGTTTTACTACGGCAGAATCGGGTTTACTACCTGAACTCTGAAAATAGATCAACTGCTTGGGGCTTACACAACTGGCTAAGAAACCCGCCCCGAAGAGTGTACAAATAAATACTCTCATTACAGAACCACAGAAATTGCCTGATCTATGGCAGTTAAGCGCATTCAATAAATACGTCATTGGTTATATCTATAAAATTACGGTAAGTACAAACTGCAGTCACATTTATACGATTACGCTACTAAATGTGGGTAATTGAATTCGATCAACTCGATTGGTGATGAAACAAGCGGATGATAGCCTTTCGAGTTTGCTCTGTAAATTATATAATGCATAATTATATAATTGTTAAACATAGATCGACACAAAGTTACCATTATTGATGATTCGACAAAATATTATATATAATTTTATTCTATTTGAAATTTGCAAACTTATTTCCTGCCTAAACAATCCTGCTTTGTAGCCTAAAGGCAGAGGTTTGCCAGATTGGATAATTCACTATGTTACGTAGAGTATGGGGGTTCGTTTACCCATATTTAGCGGATTCGGGCTGGCTATGGAATTTTTTGATATTAGGTGTTCATAGATAACCTCAAGTAGCATCAGTAGCACTGAAATGAGTAGTAAGGGAAGAAAGTGTCGACCACGTGACTGATACGTCACTACTGTTGTTATCAGTAATAGAAATATGCTTATTTGTTTTATTGTCTGCTTTGTATTTAACTTGGAAATAGTTTTAACTAGTTGATATAGGTAATTTCACTCATAAAAACTTATTAATGAGTATTGGCGCATGGGAATGGCTTAAAAGTAAATACAGCCGTGGACAGTCATCTGTTCCGCCTGACCATCCTTGTTACTGGCAAACAGATATTCATTCGCATCTATTACCCGGGCTGGATGATGGCGTGAAAACACATGAAGATTCGCTTATGTGTATTCAGCAACTCGTTGACTGGGGCATCACAAAAATCATTACAACCCCCCACGTAAGCCGCGATGTATTTCCTAATGAAGCTGCCACCATTCTGAAACAGCGTGATATACTCCAGGACCAGATTGAACAGGCAAATATTTCGGTTCAGATTGATGTAGCGGCCGAGTATATGCTCGACGATTTTTTCCTGAGTATTTTAGCGAAAGGAAACCTGCTGTCATTTGGTACAGAACGGTACCTGCTTATCGAAATGGGTTGGGCAAGTCCCCCGCGCGATCTGGAACAGATTATTTTCCAGTTGCTTATCGATGGCTATACGCCTATTCTGGCGCATCCCGAACGCTATTCCTATTATCTGGATAATGCTGAGATTTTACAGCGATTGCGCGAACTCGGCTGTCTTTTTCAGTTAAACTGGCTGTCGCTCACAGGACAGTATGGTTCCCGGGTAAGCAACCAGGCACAACGCCTGCTAAAAAATAACTGGGTCGATTTTATAGGTAGTGATCTGCACAGACCCGCTGATTTGCAAAAACTTGGCCAGTTGTTTACGATGCCGATTTATAATTCAATTGCGAATCAGCCGCTACGTAACAGCCAGCTATAGATTACCAACCCAACAGGGCCGCACCGGGCACCTGTTTATACCAGACCGACTTTGTGAGTTTATTGACAGCAGCGTCATTATATATACCTTATCAGAAAAAGCAGTACGCTTAGTAAAAAAATTCTAAAAGAATGGCGTATTATATGGATCTAATGTCATATATATACAGAAACCTGTAAATTTGTAAGCATTTTTCTTAACAATTATCTCCAGAAAGTACTTAGAGCTTTTACTGACTACGCTGATTTTACGGAAAGCCGCAAACTGTCGAAAGAAAAGCCCTCTTCCTGCTCTTATCAATGAAAGACAATGTGCTGCTTCAAGGTATCTTGAATGCTTCACCCAATGCAATGACTGTCTATCAGGCAGTTTATAACTCTCAAGGGCTCATTACCGATATGCGGTTAATGCTGCTCACCCCCCTATCGGCGCAGTTTATAGGCGCGCCGACAGACCAGCTTGCCGGGCGGCTCCTGAGTGAATTAACAGCTCAATACCTTATAACCGAACGCTACGAATGGCTCAAAGAGGTTAATGAAACAGGGGTTCCGTTCGAACAGGAAATTTACGTTCACTTACCCGACGGCTCCAGCCGCTGGATGAATCTGATCATTCAACGCGTTGATACATATCTACTCATTACGTACGACAACCTGGATCACCATCCGGAGGCTGAATCGCAGGTGATCCGACAAAATACCTTACTCCAAAGCATCTTTGCAACCTCATTGCTGGGCATCATCGTTCATCGGGCAGTTCGTAACTCAACTGGAAAAATTATTGATTTTCAGGTAATTGAGGCAAATGACGCCAGCCTGAAAATGATCGGCACAACGACGTCTATAAGGGGCAATACCCTGAAACAGCATTATCCGGAAACGGAAACACACGGCTTATTTAACCAATTTGTTAAGGTATGTGAAACGGGTGCTTCGTTCGAGACCGAACAGTACTATCCGCACATCGCTCGCTGGTACGTATTAATGGGCGTTCCATTAGGTGACGGACTGGTTATTACGTATCAGGATATCACAGACCGTAAACTTGCCGAATTAGCTCATCAGCAGCAGGCCGATTTACTAACGCGTATCAGTGATACGGTGCAAATTGGCGTTGTTATTTATGAGCCCGTTCGCAACGGAGACGGGCAAATTTTTGACTTTCGCTACAAATACTTCAACAAACAGGCTAAAGAACGTTTACCACTGGACTGGCAGGACGTCATCAATAAATCGATGCGCCTGATGAATTTTTCGGAAAATATCGATCAGGTGATTAACCAGATGGCACAGGTGATGGAAACAGATACTCCTTACCGCTCAGATCTGGTGCTTCCTGATGGACGTGTTCTTGCCATCTCTTTATCCAAATTTGGTGAAGACATCGTGTCTTCGAGCGCCGACGTAACGCAGATTCGGCAGGCGCAGGAACAGGCACGGTACAATAGCGAACTGGAAAAACAGGTAGCCGACCGAACCCAGGCCCTGCGCCTGACGCTGGAGCAACTGAAGCAGTCGAAAGACGATCTGGCCAGCGCTCTGGCTGCCGAACGGGAATTAGGCGAATTGAAATCCCGCTTTGTCTCGATGGCTTCGCATGAGTTTCGTACGCCCTTGACCTCGATTGCTACGTCGGCCGTATTAGCGGGCAAGTACACCGATGCAGATCAGCAGGATAAGCGAAAAAAACATCATGACCGTATTATAGCTTCAGTCCATCATCTCAATTCCATTCTTGAAGAGTTTTTATCGGTGAGCAGGCTGGAAGAGGGTAAAGTTCGGGTTCAGCCGACAGAATTCGATCTGACTGAATTGGTGCGCGAATCGATAACCGATATTCAGGGGATGCTAAAGCCAGCACAGACAGTGCAACTCGAGATGTCGTGTCGATTGCCTTTATTTCTGGATGTTTCGTTACTACGTAAAATCCTGCTCAATCTCCTATCGAATGCTGTCAAATACTCTGGGCAAGGGTCAGTTGTAACCATACAGGGACATTGTGCGGGTGATCAGTTAACGCTGTCGGTGCAGGATCAGGGAATGGGTATTTCAAAGGAAGATCAGGCGCATCTTTTCGAGCGATTTTTCCGGGCCAGCAACGTAAGCAACATATCGGGAACTGGCCTTGGCCTGCATATCGTGGGCCGCTACGTAGAGCTGATGGGCGGAAAAGTGTCGCTGCAAAGTAAATTAAACCACGGAACAACCGTTACGCTAACACTTCCCCTCTCCGTTGGTAATAGTACGTCAGTTTAACGTAGCTGGCTGTCAGAAAATCGAACCCACCTGGTTTTCATCCCTATTTCCGGCTATCTGCACCAAGCAATTTCAGAGTGCCGCTGTCTTGTTCACCTCTATAATATTTGTCTAAAACGGCCTGAAAAACCGGATCAGCGCTTTGCACCCGGCTAAACAACGTCATGCTGGACTTCAATTTCATATCGTCCGGGCTGCCCATAATCTGGTTGGCCGTTTTACCCTTGATAGCGAGTAAAGCCTGCGAGATGTCTATAAGCCGCTTGCCCAGAACAGGATGCTGTAAATAGGCACTGGCTTCGTTGAGGTCTTTTATGGCATAAAACTTTGTCGTCTCACTAAAGCCTAATCCGGCAACTTGCGGAAAAATATACCACATCCAGTGGCTTTGTTTCCTTGCATTTCTGATCTCTGTCAACGCCCTGGTGTAGTCGTTTTCCTGCGCGTCCAGAAATCGCCTGAGGTCATAATCCGGTGCCATCGTATCACAAATTGCGTTGAAGTGCTAAGGCTAAAAAAAATGGCCGTTTATGCCATTTTCAGAGTAAAAGCCAAATGGAAGCGAATTTGTTTTCCTGCCGAAAGACTGGCTAAAAACGATTTAAAAAGAGAGGAGTAAATGGTACGCCCCCTCTTTTTAAATATAAAATATGGTCCTTATAATCAACAGGTTATACTTGCGAGAAAGACGTGGGCACCAGAAATGTACGAGTGATATTCGAAACGATCTTATCATTCGCATACTCTGGCATCGAACTGATCTTTTTCCAATCCGGATCGCTCCCGAAGGCTTTCCAGTTCTGATCATGCTCCTCCATATTATCGAAGGTCAGCATATAGGTTAAGTTTGGCCGCATAGGCCCGATTAATGTTTCACCGAAAAAGACAGGCGTAAGCCCGACTCGTTTGAAAATGGTAATTTCACCACCCTGATTGAACATCTCTATTTTTTTCTTTCCAGCTATTTCGTTGTGGCTTTCGTACCGACGTAGTTCGAAAATGCGTGGTTTTTGGGCGGGTACTTCCAGCTTAGGCATGTCGGCAAAAGCTCTTAACAGCGAACTTTCAATACGTTCATAAGCGGGAGCTGTTGCATCGGCAGCAAAATACTCCGCTCCGGCCTTCTGATAGGCATTGTCGTTGGCTAATTGATCGGGCATCTTGAAATACGCATCCAGCGAACTGAAAGGAATCACGACCACCAACTTTGTAAATCCCTGCGGCAGGTATTCCGTAAATACGCCAATCGACTGGCTGCCTAACCGATTAAAAGCCGGAATGGCTGCCTGCTGAAGATAATTCTGGACAAGTTTGAGCTGTCTGCCATTTTTCAATGTATAAATCCGAAGTTCATAAAACTCAGGATTTTGGCTTTGTTGTGTTTGGGAAGAACCCATATACGGACTTAAAGGGTGAATAAAACTTACCGCTGAACCGGAAAGTACAGAGGCTTTTACGAACATACGTCTTTTCATGAAAAATGAGTTGAGAAGAACCAGAGCTAACTATATGGGTTGCCACTCTTAGCTAAAGTAGGCTTAGCAGCGCTTCTACCATACGCTTCTCAGCTGAATCGGACGCAGTGTCAGTTCCGCAGCCATTATTACGTATTCGTTGAAATCCCCACTGATATCCGTCATTTCAGAGTGAGACACGGCTTCAAATCGTCTTATAGCGTTTAATAGGCTAGCAACGAGGTGATTATAGATACCTAACTTAGTACGTGATATGACCAAGATCAGAAAGTTGACTGATTCAGACACATAGTTGAAAACTCAATCATAGGTAACTTTGAAGGAACTGGTAACATGAAATTATTCAATCCAAACAAATATTGTACTAAAAACAAAGCAGTTGCTTTCTTATTCTTGGAGATGCGGGTTTAGTAAAGGGTAAATCGACACGACATTAACCGATAGAAGTACGTAGAAATGGTTCACAGACGTATAAGCAAACCTGGATTATGAAAGAGTCCGGCTCTTACCGTATTTTCGTCGTTGAAGATGATTCCTGGTTCGGAGAAGTGCTCAAATATCACCTCGCTCTCAATCCCGACTACGAGGTATACCGCTTCCTGACCGGCGCAGATTGTCTTAAACAGCTTCGCATTACGCCCCCCCGGCTCATTACACTTGACTACTCCCTGCCTGATACCAACGGGGCCGAGTTGTTCCAGCGCATCCGGGAGCAATTGCCCGATACGCCGGTGATCGTCATTAGCGGCCAACGGGACGTCGAGACGGCGGTCCATCTACTGCAGGCTGGCGTACACGATTATATAGTCAAGGATGAGCGGACTAAGGATCTGCTCTGGAACGCTGTATTGAAAATCAGGGAAACCCAGGGTCTTAAGCAGGAGATTGAGGAGTTGCAGGAGGAGCTGGGGCAAAAGTATGATTTCAGTTCGAGTCTTATCGGCAATAGCCCTCCGATCCGCAAGGTATTCTCGCTGATTCAGAAGGCAGTACGTACCAATATCAACGTATCAATAACCGGAGAAACCGGTACCGGGAAGGAGCTGGTCGCCAAATCGATTCATTATCACTCCGCCCGCCGAAAGATGCCGTTTGTGGCTGTTAATATGGCCGCCATTCCTCGTGAGTTGGTGGAGAGCGAACTTTTTGGGCACGAAAAAGGCGCCTTTACGGGCGCCCTGAACCGCAGGATTGGTCATTTTGAAGAAGCCAATAAAGGCACGTTGTTTCTGGACGAGATCGCGGAGACAGAGCTTAGCGTTCAAACTAAACTTCTGCGGGTTCTTCAGGAACGTGAACTAACACGGGTGGGCGCGACCAAAGGCATTGCTCTGGATATTCGACTGGTGGTTGCTTCGCATAAAAATCTGCTGGACGAGGTAAAAAAAGGACGGTTCCGGGAAGATCTGTATTACCGGCTCATGGGTCTCCCTATTCATCTGCCCCCCTACGCGAGCGTCAGGACGATATACTGATTCTGGCCCGTCATTTTCTCAATGAGTTTTGTGACGACAACCGCCTGGCTATCCCGGCCATTTCACCGGCGGCTGCCGAACAATTACTACGGTACGAGTTTCCGGGGAATGTCCGCGAATTAAAAGCAATGATGCACATGGCGGCTGTTATGTGCGACGGCAGCGAAATCAGGGCCGACGATCTTATGCTCTCTCCACAAAAGGAGACCATGGCAGTAGCGACTGATACCGAAGGCAAAACGCTACGTTACTATATGATTCTAATTATCAAATCCTACCTGGCGAAATACGATAACAATGTAGTGCTGGTAGCCAATAAACTAGGCATCGGCAAGTCGACGATATATAAGATGATTCAGACCAACGAACTTTCGCTTCCCTGACGTACGTGAATCAGGAAAGGGGTCTTAATACACTAGCTATATAAAAAAACCATAGATAACTACTTAATTAATGCAGCACACTCCATCGGATCAACAATTG
This sequence comes from Spirosoma sp. KNUC1025, assembly GCF_045160025.1. Classification (GTDB taxonomy): domain Bacteria; phylum Bacteroidota; class Bacteroidia; order Cytophagales; family Spirosomataceae; genus Spirosoma. The sequence goes on along the minus strand of NZ_CP087139.1, from coordinate 2,263,393 downwards.
CCTGATGAAACCAGACAGCTTAAGACAGAACAACTACGGCTGCAGGAAATCATCCGCGGGTTGCAGGCTGAACAGACTCAGCTCGACCAGCACTGGCAATTCCTCATCGACGATCTTGGTGAAACGTATTGGTCAAACGATTTGCCAACCAGCAACCTGCACCGTTCGGCCATATACTATCAGCGGCTGGGCTACCTGGCTGAATCATCTGAGCCAATACCGGCCTGGCGAACACTAATTCATCCGCAGGATTTGCAGACGTGGGATTATGAGCTGACTGCCTGTCGGCATAATCGACAGACCGTCTTTACTGTAACGTACCGCATACGCAAGCAAGATGGAACGTATGAATACTGGCTTGATCGGGGGCGTATTTTCAGCCATTCGGCCGATGGACAACCTCTACGGCTCAAAGGCATTTCAACAGCCCTGACCACCCAGCCTCATCGCGCGTATCCTCTTAGCCGGCAGGCCAATCGACTAGCCAACCTTATTACTCACTTGCAGGATGGCCTCCTGCTGGAAGACGAGCACCGTACCATTATTCTGGTTAATCAGCATTTCTGCGAGCTTTTTTCGGTACCGCTCTCCCCCGAGCAGCTAACAGGAATGGATTGTTCGGGCATGGCTGAGCAGAGCAAACACTTTTTCAAAGACCCTGAAACCTTTGTTCAGCGCGTCAATCAGCTTCTGGACGAGAAGAAGCCGGTTATTGGCGAAGAGCTGGAGCTAGCCGATGGGCGCATCTTTGATCGGGACTATATTCCACTTTTTATCGAAGGTTCTTACGCCGGACACCTTTGGAAATACTCTGACATCACCCGCCGAAAGCGCGCTGAAGATGCCGCCTTACGGCAGAAAGAAAAGTATCAGCGCATTATTGAGAACATGCATCTGGGCCTGATCGAGGTCGATCTGCAGGAACGTATCGTTTATACGAATCAGAGCTTTTGTTTCATGAGCGGCTACGAAGCTGACGATTTGATCGGCCGGGTTGCTTCCGATACTCTGCTGAATGGCCAGAATGTCCAGGTCATGCAGGAAAAGAACGACAGTCGGCTCGATGGCGCTATGGATACCTACGAGGTCGCTGTTACTAACAAGCAGGGTACAGCCATGTGGTGGCTCATCAGTGGCGCTCCTCTCTATTCGGACACGGGCGAAGTAATCGGCTCGACAGGCATTCATCTGGATATTACCAAACAGAAACAACTGGAATCCGAGCTACGTATTGCCAAACAGGAGGCCGAACACTCATCGAGAGCCAAAGAGTTATTTCTGGCCAACATGAGTCATGAGATTCGCACCCCTATGAACGTAATCCTGAGCCTGGGCCAACAGCTTACCAAAACCATTTTATCCGATCAGCAGCATTACCTGTTGAGCATGATCAATACAGCAGCCAGTAATTTGCTCGTTATTCTGAACGATATACTCGACTTTTCTAAAATTGAAGCGGGACAACTCTCGCTGGAACAAATCGGCTTCAATCTGACCGATCTGTTGCAGGCTGGCGTTCAGGTCATGGCCAATCAGGCGCAGGAAAAAAATCTGAGACTGTCAACCCGCATCGACGCTGGCATTGCGCCCGTGGTACTGGGTGATCCCTACCGGCTCAACCAGATTTTAGTCAACCTGCTGAGCAACGCGATCAAGTTTACAGAATCAGGCAGCGTAACCGTTGAATGCCAGGGAAAACAGCAGAACGGTCAACAACATATCGTGCTACGTGTCATCGATACGGGTATCGGCATGGACCCGGATTTCCAGAAGACTATATTCAATAAGTTTACGCAGGAGGATGGCAGTATTGGCCGTCGATACGGTGGCACGGGATTAGGCATGAGCATCACAAAACAGCTCGTCGATCTGATGGGGGGTGCCATTTCCATAGAAAGCAGACAAAACGCAGGGACTACCGTAGATATAGCGTTAACCTTCCCTATTGGTAAGAAAACAGATCTGGGAACGCCGGAACAGGCAACCCCACAGGAAAATCTATTAGTATCAAAACGGATTCTGCTGGTCGAAGATAACGAGATGAACCGACTGGTTGTGCGAATGATACTGAAACCTTACGGGCCACACCTTACCGAAGTTATCAACGGACAAAAGGCCATTGAAGCCTTACGGACAGATACGTTCGATCTGGTGTTGATGGACGTACAGATGCCGGTGATGGACGGGCTTGAAGCTACCCGCATAATCCGCCGGGAAATTAGTCAGTCGCTGCCTGTTATTGCCTTAACGGCCAGTGCCATTCGAACCGAGAAAGAGGAATGCTATCAGGTAGGTATGAATGATTTTCTGGCTAAACCATTTGAAGAGAAAGACCTGATTAGTTTGTTGACGAAATGGATAAACTCGGCTGGAACGGAAAAGCCAGTCATCAAATCACCGACGAAGCTTTATGATTTATCGAAACTCGAGTCTATCAGCCGGGGCGATTCGGAATTTATCCAGCAAATGGTTCAATTATTTTGTACCGAAACCCCAACAGCTGTGAATCAATTAGTTGACGCATATTATTTAGGCAATCTTCGGAAGGTAAAGTCCATTGCGCACCGGATCAAACCTTCGATAGACAACATGGGTATTGATTCACAAACAGAAGGGATACGTGCAATTGATCAACTGGCTCAAACGGGCGAAGCGTCTAATGAGCTAGAAGCACGTATCAGCAGTTTTGCCGAAACAATTACTGAAGTCGTTCGACAACTGCAAGCTGATTTTTAGCGATTCTTTTATCTACCAAGTCATAAGAGCTGTTTCCACAACTGGCCCGAAACAAAGCATCTTACAGCTAACAGTCGAACGGACGTAGCAAGATGATTTAAACGAGTTGGCTTATAATCCAGAACAGGACCAGCAGGAAAAGCAATCCCGATATCAGGAGCATCAACGTCCAGGGGCCGGGAGTCGGAATAAAAGATTTCTTATTCATGAACGTACAGGTTGAGCATCTGTTTAACCTATAACGAGAAAAATCACAAAATGGATTAATTTTATAAAAAATATAACGGATATATTTGTTGAATAGGGTGCTTGTTTGTCATTTTTATATACAATAGTCAGTAATTGATTACTATAAAGATGTGTTTATCAGACTATATTGCCGGAAGTGTAACTAAAACAGCAGGCAATAAATTGAGAATACGGTTTACTCAGGATCGTTTTTTACGCTTGATGCACACCAATATGCCAAAGGGTTATTGAGTAGAGTCTGAAAATAAAAACCGATTCAATCAATCTTTATTCAAATTAATGGCTATTTATGGTAAAATAAATAACTTAATACTATAATTTTATAGTCCGATAGTTCAATATAGATACTTGTAGTACAAAAATACTTCGGAACGTATTCGTATATTGCTTCTAAAACCACCTTTCGACATCCTCATGCTTAAAGAACCTTCTCACAGCGTTTTTATTGCTGATGACGATGATGACGATCTGTACATGCTACAATTGGCTTTTCAGCAACACGCTCCCGATTGTCGGCTGGAAATTGCGTCAAACGGTATTGATTTACTAGACCTCATTAAGCGAAGCCCCGTTCAGCCCTGTCTGGTCATACTGGATATTAATATGCCATTTATGGATGGTTTTGAAGTTCTACAGACATTGCGCGCCAATCCGGATTATACACAAACCCCAATTGTCGTTCTGACAACATCCCGCCAGGACTGGGACCGTCAGCGGGCCTTTGAATTAGGCGCTAATGCCTTTATTACTAAGCCAACAAATTTGGCCACACTCAATCAAATCATTCGGCAGCTTAATAATGACTGGCAGCTAGATCGTTATCTATAAACACATTACCGGGCCGTTTCGAACAGATCGGCTTTTATTAACTTCTTCTTATTCGTTCAGAACCAGAAATACTGATACGGGAACTGGTATCAGTATCGACTGTTTATTACCCTCCGAAAGCACCCCTTGTATAGCTGTTTGCAGAATGAGAAAGCGTACCGAATCGCTCTCGGAATGTAGATTGGCTATTTTTTTGTTGTCTTCTACATAGGAAACTCAAAAAATTGACCTGTCAGCTACTTAGTAACTATCCGTATAATCAATAAAATCCATGCTTCATATTATTATATGAATAAAATTACATAATGAAGATCAGCTCAATCACTGATCTAGTCTATTACACAAAAAGAGTATCATTTGTAGTTTTGATTGTACTTAAAACAAACACTTAGATAATATTATTAAATAACAGTAACAAATAGTATTACTAATTATAATTCTTAGAGTTCCAGCTACCGTAAACTTGTACTTAACCAATACATGAATAGAATCATAATGGTAATGTATCAGTATAGCTATTTGCTTAAAATATCGAAGTCAAAGACGTGCATTGAAATTATTTAAAGTAGTTGATAGAGGAAAGAGGAAGGTGTGAAACGCCCGGGCATATTGATCCGGGCGTTTTTTTATGTCTTTTTTCTCCGAATTGCCGATAGATAGACTGTATACACTCAAGAAAGTATATCAAATGCTAAAAAACTCGCCCAGGACTTCTAACACGAACCAAATAATTTTAGAAAGAGTAGAATCTGACCCTTTCCGATTTAAGTATGTAGCTCCACATAACATACTAGGTGTCAGATTGCCAACAATAAAGCATAGGTTATACCGCCTGATAAATTAAGTACATATTTATAACGTATTAGAATCTTTTTGGCTACAAATAAGCGTAGATACATTAAATTTATAACTTTGAGTAATCTACCACCTATTTACACTATGAATGGAGTACGATCTGACGATGAGATGAGTCGGCAATACCTACCCCCGCCTGCCACACCCAGTTTCGAAGCCCTCTACAACCAGTACGTCGACAAAGTCTATCGACAATGCCTGGCTATGACCCGCGACTCGGAAAAAGCCCAGGACTTCACCCACGACATTTTTATCAAGGTCTTCAATAAGATTGATGGCTTCCAGCAACGGGCCAGCTTATCGACCTGGATCAATACCATTGCCTACAACTACTGCGCCGACCAGATTCGTCTGGCCCGCCGACTGCCCACCACCTCGCTGGCCGATGAGCTGGGCGATTACGTACCCGATACGGGGGAGGTGCTGCTTCAGGAGGAGACGCTTCAGTTGGTCAATCAGGCTCTGGCCAGCCTGGCACCAGCCGAGCAGCAGTTGTTACGCCAGAAGTACGAAGAAGGGCTTAGTCTGGAGGAGTTGGCTGATTTATACCACATCAAGTTGAGTGCGGTCAAGATGCGGCTCAAGCGCAGCCGGGAGAAGATTCAGCTCTACTGTGCCCAACACCGGACCGCCTGACCAGAGCCGATTATGAAACCATTTGGCAGACTTTTAAAAACCTGTAATGTATCAAAATGGGTTTTGTAACAGTTTGCCTGTTTTTTTATTGAGCGAACTGCGATTCGCCGGACGCCTATCGCCAGCTTTTTAAGGTATGCCCATATACGGCATAAAAGAGAAGATAAAGGTAGCAGGGAACCAACACCCAATAAGCTTGCCGGAGTGAGAAAATATCCGCAAAATAGCCGTAGATCAGGGGCATGATCGCATTACCACAAAGCCCCATGATAAGTAACGACGCCCCTGCTTTAATAAAACGGCCTAACCGTGCCAATGCCAGAGGCCAAATACCCGCCCAAACCAGCGAATTAGCCAGCCCCAGGCTAACCAGAAACCAGAGTGATACGTCTGAGTGATGACCCAGCAGGCTTACTTCTCCTTTCGAGAAAAGAATACCCAGACTTAGCAGCAAGCCCAGTCCCGTGCAGATACGTAATGCATTGACCTGCTGGATAAATCGGGGAATGGCAATGATCCCGATAACATAACCACAAATGGTGGCAAAGAGTATGTAAGACGGAAACCCTTTGGCCTCCAGCAATGACATATTCATGGAACTGGCGTAGCCGATCACGGTATCTATGGCGATTACCTGCGAGCCTACGTGAAAAAAATGGCCAGTGCGCCCAGCACCAGATGCGGAAAGTGTAGAACGCTGGTTTTACCGGCATTGGCCATAACCAGCTCGTCACTTTCCTGCTCCGTATCAATGTCGGGTAAGGGCGAGAACCGAATAAACAGACCCAGACCGAATAGTACGGTACCTACACAGGCATAAGGCACAATCACGCGCCGGATCAGTTCATCGAGCGCAACAGCCCGGTCGCTGGAGGTCATGAGTGGCAATTGCTTAAACAAATCGGCGTCGGTGCTACGTAAAATAACGGCAGCAAACAGCAATGGAGCAATAATACCCGCTGTTTTGTTGCAAATACCCATAATGCTCATCCGCTGGGCCGCGCGTTCGATAGGCCCTAAAATCGTTACGTATGGGTTTGAGGCTGTTTGCAGAATAGCCAATCCCGTGCCAATCGTGAACAAACCCGTCAGAAACAGGAGATACGTGCGGGTCAGAGCCGCCGGAATAAATAGCAGTGCGCCTGCCGACATAATGAAGAACCCCAGCATCATACCCCGCTTGAAACCCACTTTCTTCAACAGCATCGAAGCGGGTACCGACATTATCAGATAAGAAATGTAGAACGCGAAAGCGACCAGATACGATTGAAAGTGAGTTAGTTCACAAGCTATTTTGAAATACGGTATCAGAATAGAATTGATCCAGGTAACAAAGCCAAAAATGAAAAACATAACGCCAATGATCACGATGGAACCCGTTGAGCTTCGGGACGTAGCGATTTGGTTGTCGGCGGTGTTGGTTGTGACCATGCGGATATGAGTTAGCTAATTTGGTCAATTAAGTACGTTCGGATGGCTCTGCCTGCTGACATTGGTAGACCCGAAGGCCTGCTTTATAGGTTTCAAGCAGTTGCAGGCTATCGGATGTTTGCTTAAAAACGACTAGATCGGCGGGTGCCCCAACCGACAAGCCTTTTTTCTGGGGCAAATCGAGAAGTTCGCCAGGGTACACCGAAGCCATATTCCAGACATCACCTAACGAACCCAACTGGCTCTGTAGGAGGTGTCGAATACCACCAATTAAAGGTTGGGCTGAGCCAGCCAGTACGTTGGGTTTGCCAGCCAGATGGAGCTTTCCATTCCCCGTTAGGACAACGTCGCCACCGATATGGGTGCTATATGAGCCGGGTGTGCAACCTGCCAGCCCAACACTATCGCTTACCAATATAGTATGTTTCCCTTTCACTTTCATCACCACTTTCAGTACTGAATCGGGCAGGTGAAAGCCATCAGCTATGATGCAGGCACTTAACTCATCCAGCGCTAGTTGCTCCCAAATGTAATTAGGATGCCGGGGCAAAACCTGATGCGAGCCATTGCCCAAATGCGTCGACAATCGCGCTCCAGCGGCCACGGCCTCCCGAATCTGCTCTGGTGTAGCGGCTGTGTGTCCAATCGAGACGATGATACCGTCCGCTACACATCGCCGGATGAAATCGCTGGCTTCTGGCCATTCCGGAGAAAGAGTAATCAGCCTGATCTGCTGGCCCGAAGCTTCCATAAACCTTTCGAAACTGGGCCAGTCCGGCGCTGTTACGTGGTTTTTTGGGTGAGCCCCAACGGGACCTTCCTGGGGTGAAATAAACGGACCTTCCAGATGAACACCAGCTATGCTTTTTTGTACCATCGGAAAACGGTCACACGCTTTGTGAATAGTCCGCAGCGCCGTTATGATTCGATCATCTGAATTGGTAATAACCGTTGGCAAATAAGACGTAACTCCGTACGACCATAGCGTCTGCGTCAGGGTGTCGACATCTTCCACCGTCAGAGCTTCGTGATTAACATCAATTCCTTTAAACCCATTGACCTGCAGATCCGTCAGACCGGGAGCAACCAGTGGCATATCTTCCGGTTTATCGGCCAAATAGTCAATCTGACTGATCAGCCCATCCCGACAGGTAATGCTCAATAGCTCACCCGTCTGGTAATGCTGTCCACAAATACGCTGGGTCGGTTTTTTAGGATCGGGGTTCATTGGGTTACGGGCTGACTAAAGGAATCCTGGTCTACGTACAGCGTGCAATCGGGGTGCTGCCGAAGAATGGAAGCCGGACACGCCGTTGTAATCGGTCCGTAGAGCGTGTTTTTGATAGCCTCGCGCTTTGTTTTGCCGGGTACAACACAGAACAAATGCTGCCCGGCCATCAGAGTTGGAATGGTTAATGTCAGAGCTTCGGCAGGTACAGCATCAAACGACGGGAAACAACCGTCATTTACCTGTTGCTGTCGGCAAACGTCGTCTAATTGCACACGCTTAATGACTTCGGAATCATTGAAATCCGCAACCGGCGGATCATTGAAGGCCAGATGCCCATTTTCACCAATGCCCAGGCAAATAATATCGATTGGCGACTGGGTTATCAATTGCTGATAGCGTTCACAGGCCGAAGCCGCACCGGCCGAATCATCGATTAGATGAACCCTTCGAGGTTTTACGTGATCGAACAACTTACTGGTCAGAAAATAAGCAAATCGTTGGGGTGCATCGGGCGCTAACCCTACGTATTCGTCCATATGAAACACATCAATCCGGGCCCAGTCGATACGTTTATCAGCCGACAGAAAGGCCAGCAGTTCATTCTGAGATGAGGCTGCGGCAAACACAATCCGGAGGATGTCTTTTTCCTGCAACAGCACTCTTATTTTAGCCGAAACAGCTTCACCGGCGGCTATACCCATTGCCTGCCGGGTCTCAAAAACGCGTATTTGCAAGGCATCAACCTGCTCAATTACCGCAGTCATAGTAGGTTATTTTTCGGTTTTACAGAGTACTTTTCAATTAACTATACATATCAAAATCAGGTTAAACGGTTGGTTCCCAGCCTTTTTCGTAGTCCCGTTTCCAATACTTCATAGCAGCGGGATTGTTCTTTATGTGGCCATTAGTCGGATCAATCCGAAGTGCATCGCCCGAACGCAGGGCAATATTGCCTAGTTGACAGAGCAACGTACTCTTATACCCGCTCACGATATCCGACGCCAGGGGTGTTCCTTTTTTGATACCGTCAAAAAAATTCTGAATATGAAACGCATCCAGCTTTTGCGACGGGTTCATCCGATCACGAGGATCGATGGGCAGATCATTCTTTATTTCTTTGACCAGCTTGTTTTCCAGATCATAGATTTTATACGAGTTTCCGCTTTCGATGACTACAGAGCCGGTTTCGCCGTAAAAAACCACCCCAACACTGTTGCCTTCTACCGTTCTGCCGTTGCAGCTTCTCCCCTCCCAGGTGATATTGGTATTGTTAGCAAATTCCAGATTGACGACCTGCGTATCGGGCGTTTCCCAATCATCCTGATACCGGTACCGTCCGCCCGATGATGTCACCCGTACTGGAAAATCAACGCCCAGCCCCCAGCGCATCAGGTCAACCATATGGGTTCCATTGTTGAGGCACTCGCCCGTTCCCCAATGCCAACGCCAGTGCCAATTATAATGAATCAGATTATCTCTAAAGGCTTGCCGTGGAGCCGGCCCCTGCCATAAGTCATAGTCCAGCCAGGACGGTACGTTAACCGTTTTGCCGATACCCATTGATGGGCGATTGTTGGTGTACCAGCCTTTCGCGAAATACGGTCGGCCAATTGCTCCATTTTTAACGTCAGCAATGGCAGCGGCCACATTTGGCCAGGTCCGGCGCTGGTTGCCCATCTGGATTACGTTTTTGTATTTGGCTGCTGCGGCTACCAGCAATTCACCCTCATGTGGGTTATGGCTACAGGGTTTTTCCAGATAAACATGTTTGCCAGCTTTGGAGGCCAGAATAGCCGCTGGTGCGTGCCAATGATCGGGAGCAGCCACAACCAGTGCGTCCATGTCTTTGTCTTCCAGCGCTTTTCGAAAGTCGGGCTGCGCTCTTGGCTTCTTTTTCTGAATTCCTTCCACGGTAGAAATGCATTTATCGGCCGCACGCGAATCGACATCGGAAATATACATTACCTCACAGTTTGGCTGTAGAGCATAATTTGTAGCTAAGGCCAGCCCCCGACTATTGACACCCATAACGCCAACCTGTATACGCTCATTAGCGCCTATAATGTTGGCATAACTACGGGCACTGAAACCGGGCAGCACACCACCTACTGCTATCGCTACGGCACCCGTTGCGGTCGTTTTTATAAATTCCCGGCGAGAATCTGTCGGCGTTTTCATTTTCTGCTTGGGTTAGATTCGGTTTATCCTTTTGATCTTAATAAGGTTACGAATTTGGTCAGGAAAGACATACGATACTGAGGTCAATCTTCACCACCGACGTAACGGCTGTTTTTATAACTTACCCGCTTTACTCAATACACTTTCCAGCGTTATGGGCACGCCACCCTGCCGCTTGCTTTCATCGGCCGCTTCCATAAACGCAAAAATTTCCAGGGTCTCTTCGGGCGTAACGGGTACAGCCCCTGAATCAAAATAGCGAATAATTTCCTGCAAAAGAGGCTCATAGCCCCCATATGGCCCCAGCACGATGTTTGCTTTTTCGGTATATACAGTTCCGCCGTAATCGCTTTTACCCGTTCGTGTCCCGCGGAAGGTGCCCAGTCGGCCATCGGCCCAGGTACCCACTACAATGTCTGAGCTGTCGGAATGAATCCGAACCACCTGCCTGCACCCCCGCCCCATTACGGTAAACAGAGTTTCAACCCCATGTATACCATACCAGAAAAGGTCAGGATGGGTTTTTTCGAGTTTGGCCGGACTGAACGTATCTGCCCCAAGTACCTGACTTTTGTCCAGCCCTTCTACCCCTTTTATATACCGTAATGAAGATGCCGAGAAAACAGGAACATTGTACTTTTGAGCCGTTTTAAAGATGGCTATTACGTCGGTCAGGGAAGCCGCAATCGGTTTATCAATAAACAATCGTTTGCCAGTTTTCAAAACCTGGGTTGCCTGCTCCAGATGCAGCCGCCCATCGTTGGTTTCCAACAGAACCACATCGACCTTTTCCAATAGTTCAGGAATCGAATTGACCAGTTCTACGCCCGCTTTTTTTACCTCATCGCTATAACCGGGAATCCGGGAGAAGCTGGATTCAATCGTTTTGCTGCCGTATGGATAAGCGGCTACTACCCGATATCCTTTGTAGATAGCAGGAGCATCGGGGGCATTAAGGACATTCGTAAATGCCACGCTATGCGACGTATCCAGCCCGATTATTCCGACGCGTTTTCCGGCGGGCGCAATCGCAGGCAGCCACCTATCAGGTAAACTCAGACTAAGCACCGTAGCGTATACTCCTTTGACAAACGCCCGGCGCGTGTATGACTGATTCATAAAAACGAATTTAGAACAGCCCCGAAAGGCATATACTCGTAAAGGCAGTTTTTGAGAAATTATATCCCCGGCTCTGTCTGAAAATTCAGAATCCGGGAAAATGGGACACAAGTAATCGGTGAGAACAGGGTTGAAAAATAAATGAGCCAACAAGGATCATATGAGAAACTGACTTGGGTCATGTGGTATTCATGCATTAAAGGACAACTTTGTCATATCAAACGTACGCATTAGGGACTACGATAACTGGTAGAGGAGAAGCTAACGTATGGAGGGTGAAAGATTTTCAGGTTATGAGGAAATAGCAAAAATGCCCGGCCATCATGAGCCGGGCATTTTTTTGTTTGGCTCGCTTATCAGACACCATTCAGAAGATTCCTGACCGTTGCCTCAAAGGAAGCCGAATGGACCATCAAAACGCCGTAAATTTTCAGTAAAGTATTGGTATTGATCAACTTATCTGAACTTCTTATGCGGCTATCACTTTACGTCTGTCTGCTCATATCACTGCCCAGTTCGCTGCTGGCTCAGGGTAACTACGTAGCCAACACACCCAATTCGGCTTCGCCGGGCACCTTCAATACGTTGGTCGGACCGGGGGCGGGTGCTGCCGGACCAATTACGGGAGATCGCAATACAATAACGGGGTATAATGCCGGGCTGGTACTGACATCAGGAAAATGGAATACTTTCAACGGAGTGGATGCGGGTCGGTTCACAACCACGGGCAGTTATAATACGTTTATCGGTCAGGAATCTGGCTTATACAATACCACTGGATCAGCGAATGCTTATCTGGGGCGGGGTGCAGGGTACTCCAACTCAACGGGTTCCTGACAATGCTTTCATGGGTTATCTGGTGGGGTATGCCAATACTACGGGGAGCAGTAATGTGTTCGTAGGTGCCTTCTCAGGGAGTGCGAATACGTCGGGGAGTAGTAACGCGTTTATTGGCTACTTCGCTGGCCACACCAACTCAACGGGCAATAGTGATACGTTCGTTGGCACTGGTGCGGGTGAGTACAATACCACTGGCTCCGGCAATGCCTTTCTGGGGTATGCCGCGGGTTTTCGAAATACAACAGGCTTTAACAATTCGTTTCTGGGGTATGGAGCCGGACAGAGTAATACCACGGGGTCATACAATACCTACATGGGGGGTGGGGCCGCCATATTAAATATAACGGGAAGCCAGAACGTATTTCTGGGTAACGATGCCGGGTATTTTAGTACCTCAAATACTCAGAATACGCTTGTAGGGTATCAGTCAGGGTACAATAGCAATGGGGATGCGAATACTTTTCTAGGTCACCAGAGCGGCTTCGACAACACTTCTGGCTTACGTAACGTAGCCGTTGGCCAGAAAGCGGGGGCTAATAACCAGACCGGCTCAGATAATGTGTTTGTTGGCTATGGCGCCAAAGCTGGAACGGCCAATCCAACGAATGTGACAAATGCCGTCGCTATTGGTGCGAATGCGGTTGTTAGTCAAAGCAATAGCATGGTCTTGGGGAGCCGACTGAATGTTGGTATTGGCAACAGCGCCCCGTCCGCAAAACTCCACATCACTGCTGGCGTGGCTAATACGTCTGGACTACGACTGGAAAATCTGACCAGCAGTTCGCCCGCTACGTTGCTGAACCGAACAAAATTCCTGTCAGTCGACGGCAGTGGTAACGTAGTGTTAGCCAGTGTTAATGGCTCTGCTCGCGAATCAGCCCCGGAGGCCGTGTGGCAGCAGGAAGGAAAGTATCTTCACAACGTAACTGGTGATGGAGTGGTTATTGGGCAGGGCGTCAGCAAAATGCCCGATGGGTACGCCCTATTCGTTGCAAACGGTATCCTGACGGAAAAAGTAAAGGTGGCCATTAAAAATACGACAGACTGGAGCGACCACGTATTTGCAAAGAACTATCCGCTCAGGAGCCTGCACGAAGTCGATCAGTATATCCAGCAAACGGGCCACCTGCCCGGTATTCCTTCGGCAATGGAAGTGGTAAAGAATGGCGTTGACCTGGGTAAAATGGACGCCATACTGCTAGAAAAGATTGAAGAGATAACGCTGTACCTGATCGATCTGCAAAAAGAAGTCGCCACGCTCCGTCGAGAAAATCAGGCGTTAAAGCACGAGAATGCAAAAATTGGAAAACGGCTGAACGCATCTGTTTATAAAGCCAGGAACTAAACGCTGCTTTCCCGATCACCTGTCGCGTATGAACTACGATTAACCATTTGTTTATGGACGTATGGCTTCAGTGGCTTCCAGAAAACCTATCTTTAAGGGCCGTTTCTGGCTGAGCACTCCGTATCATGAAAAGCAACGTTACGTTAAACCATTGCGCATTAATAACCTTGTTTGTTGTATGGCTGGTGGGTTGTCACCGATCCAGCCCCGGCCTGCGTAGCAGCGACAATCGCGCATCTGCCTATAAAACAGCTACTGACGACAGTACGCTGGCGGGTGAGACTTCCCCTTTTTAATGCCTTACAACCGAATTATCGATGCCGCCGGGCAATCGGTCAGTTTTGGGGATGCCAGCCTGGAAAATCACAGTCTGGATGCGGTGTTGCTACCCGACAAAAAAGCGCTTGTTGTTGAAGATCGGTTTGGTATCGCATTTTTCGACGCACAACGCCATCAACTGATTTCGCGCTGGGAGTACAACAAAACAGCGAGTGTCAGGGGCAGCATGAGTTCCTTCTCGGGAATCAAGGCGGTGGTTCATCACGATTCAACGTATATTTTCTGGGGAGCGGGCGGCCGGGGCAAGCCTAATTCCTATGTTATGCAGGCGTATTGGGATGGCTCTCAGGCGCGGCTGATCCGGGTGATTCCGTTTGAGGCTATCGCGCCAGCAACCATCGCTTTACCTAACGAAGTAGTCGTTAAGGAAGAAGCAGGCGAGTTGTATCTGTACACCGTTTTAAACGGAAACAATCAATTTGTGAAAGTCCGGGTAAAGGATCAACAGATAATCTGGACAGTCCCCACCGGCGTTGCGCCGTTTGGTCTAACAATTTTGGGCGACAAAGCGTACGTAACCAACTGGGCAGGACCGGTTCCCAATGCGGCTGATGGTCTGGAAACGGCGGGTGTGCCCTGGGGAAGCGCCTACATCGACCCCAAAACAGGAGCCATGGCGCAGGGTTCGGTATCGATCTTTGATATTCGGCAGGGCAAGGCCGAGAAGGAATTGCCCGTTGGTTTGCACCCAAACGCCATCATTAGTAGCCCCGATCAGCGATTCCTGTACGTAGCGAATGGCAACAGCGATTATGTTTCGGTCATTGATGTTCAGGCTCAGCAGGTTACCGATTCTATTTTCGTTGGGCTGTTCAACCGGGGCAACGGATACATCGGCAGTACGCCAAACGGGCTGGCCATCAGCCCTCAGGGGACAACGCTTTACGTAGCGAATGGCATGGATAACGCCATCTGTGTGGTGGCCTTAGGTAAAAAAGATGCTACGTCGGGCATGGGCGATACGCAGGTAAAAGGGTATATTCCAACCCAGGCCTATCCGTCGGGCATTGTAGTGAACAACAATGAACTCTACGTAACAAACCTGGAAGCGGCTGGCGCCCGGGTTGCGAATCCTGTCGATCAGGGCAGTCAGGGTAAAAATTCATCCCGAAAGGAGCTTAAGGCTTACAATTCACATAAACAGCTGGCCTCCATCTCGTTCATTCCGGTGCCGGATGAAACTCAGTTAAACAAGTATACCGAAAAGGTGAAACAACAAAGCCTTCAGTTTCGCTTAGCTTTAACAGAACAGGCGCCCCGGCCTAACATAGCTCCAAGGCCGGTTCCCGAACGGATTGGCGAACCCTCCGTGTTCAAACACGTACTGTATATCATTAAGGAAAACCGCACGTACGACCAGGTGCTGGGCGATATGCCGCAGGGAAATGGGTTGTCTGATTTGTGCATATTTGGTGATAGCATAACCCCCAACCAGCACCAGCTTGCCCGAAATTATTTACTAATGGACAATTACCACGTATCGGGTAAATCATCGGCCGAGGGTCATCACTGGGCCAGTGCAGCCATGGTGACGGATTACACGGAAAAGAGCGTTCGGGCCTGGTTCCGCAGTTATCCGCACGTATTGTACGACGCCATGGTGTACGACAAAAAAGGGCTTATCTGGAACAATGCACTAGACCACGGCAAAACGGTTCGGATGTATGGAGAAGCCTGTACCTGCCATTTCGACCAGAAACAATACACCTGGCGTACCCTGTATCAGGCGCGGCAGGAAAGCAAACCCTTCTCGTATACCAATACCACAACCATTTCCCGCGTCAGGCCAATTCTCGCCATGAATTTTCCGGGATGCGACGACGAAACCGTCAGCGATCAGATGCGCGCCGATGCGTTTATCAAGGAACTGAACGAAACAGCGGCAAATCCCAACGCTGATTTACCAAACCTGATGGTCATGTCGTTGCCCAACGATCATACGTCAGGCATGAATCCGGCTTTTCCGGTGCCAAGAGCGATGGTTGCCGATAATGACCTGGCCGTAGGACGTATTGTTGACGCCATAACGCACAGCCGGTTTGCAGCCTCGACCGTCATTTTCATCACCGAAGATGATTCGCAGGCTGGTTGGGATCATGTATCGGCCTATCGGACAACAGGCTTCGTTGTCAGCCCTTATTCGCGCTTGCAGAAAACGGTGCATACGAATTATAACCAGACTTCCATGGTTCGGACTATGGAGCAAATTCTGGGTTTACCACCTATGAATGTAATCGACGCTACGGCCCTGCCCATGTTTGATTGTTTTACAGACAAACCAGATCTGTCGTTCAGCTACACTACACTGCCCAATCGGGTCAGTCTGACGGAAATGAATGCATCGCCAACCGGCCTGAAAGGACCTGCTTTGCGATTTGCCAATCAATCAATACGACACGGCTTTTACCAGATTGACCGCGGGCATGACGATCTGCTCAATCGCATCCTGTGGTTTACAGCTAAAGGCAAAAAACGCTACCCGGCAGAATTAGCGGGTGCCGAAGATGATGACGATGACGATGACGATTAGTTAGTGTCGACGCTCACGAGCAATCAAGCCTGCTTTGCCGTTGTGTGCATCAGTTCTACGTCGCCACGCAGGTCGATAAAGAAGCAATGAACATGAAGCTTATAGGGTTTCTGCTTCTTTTGATCGTAATACTCTTTAGCGCTTATTTCACCGGAAAGGGCTTCGGCAAACTTGCGATGACATTCCGATTCATCTGCATTATTGGCGAAATCACCATCCTTCAGAAATTCTCTGTAAGCGCCACAATCCTGATGCTCAATAATGTACACATCCCGGATATCGTGCAGATCGACAGCCAGCTGCAAATGCTCGAAAAGGTTGTTTTTCCAATGCGTGAAATTGCCGTAATCAGCTAACACCTTCTCCTTGAAAAGAGAATGATGATGAGTCGTTGCGCACAAAGAAGCACCCGCCAGTATAAAATGGTCATACCGATTGGCGAGGTTATCGTTGTGGAGGAAATCCACAAGATCGTCGGTCAGGCGAAGGTCCATGCAGCTAATGACCAGTACGTTCTTTTTGGGTAATTGATACTGATTGAAATCGGGATAGACTAGATTAGCCATAGCAAAAATGGTTTTCGGGTTAACTGATCATTGTGTAAAGTGATTAGATTATACTGTCAGTAAAATAAAGTACCAAGCACGTTATCGACAGTAAACAGGTATTGAAACTCTCTTTTCTGCTCACATTGCCTGTCTATAAATCATCGCGACAACTAAAATCTACCTAACCCAACGTACTAAACAGATTATCATGAAGCAGTTTTTCCTGTTTGTCGCTCTGATTGCCTTACTCAGCTCGTTTACCCATAAAGAACTTACGTGGGTAGCTATCGGCGATTCCATTACGTACTTAAACGAACATCTGGATGAAACTGGGAAGCGGGTTACCAAAGGTTACATGACGAGGGTTGTCGACCAACTGCCTTATGTTCACTACGTTAATCAGGGGCACAATGGGTGGACAGCAGGCCGTATCGCCGAACAGATCGAAACCCTGGGACTGGGTAAAGCCGATTTATATTCAATTTTCCTGGGCACGAATGACTGGTGGGCCGGTCGGCCGCTGGGTCGTTTGAAGGACTATCAGGACAATACGGGAAACGCCACTGTGTACGGGTCCTTTCGCCTGATTATCGACAAACTCAGGAAGCTTAATTCCGCAGCTCCGATCATCTTGATTACGCCGATGCAACGGGCAGATTTTGTGTATTTGTTTAACTTCAAAAACAACGCGTACGGCTCTTACAAACCTAAAAATAATCAGTCGCTCGAAGCCTTTGCGATGGCTATCGATTCCATTGGCCAGTACGAAAAGTTTCCTGTCGTAGATCTGTATCACCTTAACGGGCTAAACGTAAAGAAACTGGTTAAGTACAAACGGTTGAAAAATCCGCAGACGGGCACCTATACGAACTACTCCTACCCGAAATTTATTGATCTGCCTTTCAACCCCGAAACGGACGAATATCCTTATCCACCTGAAGCCATCAACAGAACGTACGACGGCCTGCACCCCTCCGATAAAGGGTATGCCCTGATTAGCCGTCGGTTAACCAAAATCATCAAAAACTACTGAGACAGCTGGCGCTCAGTACGTTCACTAGATCTTATTTAGCCGTACCTGATACAGGTACCAACTGAGCCGATAAGTTGGGAGTTTTCATGTCGGCATCAAACGGAAACATGGGCCGTTTAATCCGCTTATACGGCAGTCGGAACAAATCCTGGTCAACTCCGCCGGGCGTCAGCGCCATAATCCAATCGGCCTGCATGGCATACAGCTCGGGCTCCAGATAACCGATTTTCACAACGACAATATCCGATTGTCGGGGATTGAGGCCCAAGCGAGTGAAATCATTCTCTTTATGATAGGGCTTGCGTTTCTGCGTAACAATAACGTGGATGCTCCCCACTTTCACAACCACTTCTACTTCAGCGTCTTTATCTCCTTTTACAATCGATTCGACCGTACCCTTTATTGGGACAGGCGGAGCAAAACGAGCATCGACCCTGGCGCCCGCCACTCCTTCTACCTGACCACCGACACCAGCCGCTATCGCTTTTTTCACCAGTTCGGGATCAGGAATTGACGCATAAATCAACGATGGACCATCTGGACGCTTGAATTCAGGACGAGCCAGCAGCTGAGTGATTGTCCACGTTACGTCGCCTGCGCCACCCGCGGTCGGATTATCGCCAGTATCGCTAATGAAAAACGGGTGTTTTTGGCTGGTCAGTGCTTTAGCCAGGGTTTGCTCCAACGTAGCCGTTGGGGCCACAAAGCCAAACTTCGATCGTACGTTCCAGAAATCAAGGGCTAATTTCTCAGCAGCCTGTGTCACTTTCGCCTTATCATCGCCGGTAACCATCACAACGGCATGATTGCGAGGTTCATCCGCCCAGGCATAACCTATCCAGATTCCGGCATCCACGATGCCATCCTGATGATCGGCAATGGGTGCAACTTCTTTGTACAGGCTCTTTCCCGGCTCAATACGTGTGCTGGTTTTTTCACCCGGCAACAGAATCGGTATAGGTATCCATGCTTTATACGCTGGTTTTCCTTTGCCGCTTTTGATTCGCTCCAGCAGATTGACGACAGCTCTTTCTTTTGTTTGCATGGCATCTTCGTGCGGAGCCATCCGATAACAGGTCATCAGATCAGAATTCTGAGCCAATCGCCACGATACGTTGCCGTGCAAATCCATAGAGGTGGAAATGAGCGTTTTATACCCCACAACCTGTCTAATACGGGTGAGTAAATCGCCTTCCGGGTCGTCCAGCCCTTTTACGCTCATAGCACCATGAATGTCGAAGTACAGGCCATCATAGGGACCATATTTTTTGAGCGAATCCAGTGTTTTATTGACCAGCGACTCGTAGGCTTCGCGCGTTACGGCTCCTCCCGGCAGCGATTTACCCACAATGGCAGGAAACCATCTGGCTTGCTGACGTAGTGGAGAGATGGCCATCATGAAGGGGTAGGCATTGAACACTTCCGGACCGTATCGGGCATGAAAGGCTTCTTCCTGCGTAATAGCCGGCGAGAACGTACTGGATTCGATG
Organism: Spirosoma sp. KNUC1025; assembly: GCF_045160025.1. Lineage (GTDB taxonomy): Bacteria > Bacteroidota > Bacteroidia > Cytophagales > Spirosomataceae > Spirosoma. The sequence continues at coordinate 2,244,005 of NZ_CP087139.1, read as the reverse complement.
CCTAAACCTGCTATCGCGATTCGGGGCAAATCGGTTCCTCCTCCGCTATTCGTCGATTGGGCCAATACCCCGCTAACGGCCATCAGCCATGCCGCCACCCCAACAATGAACTGTTTCATACGTATCGTATCATTTTGCATCCGCTACGAAAATACGGCAATACAATGTCAATAAGACACGTTCAGGCCAGATGCTGACCTAAAAACTTACAAAGAATGCCTTTATGTATATTTGACATAATAAACCTTTACGTACTTTTGACGTAAAGAAAGGCGACGGTTCGTACGACCTCAGTCTTCAAATTATCTTAGTCCTAATCACTTCCTGGTATAACCTATGAGAACACGTATTCTTGTTGCGGCCTGGCTGTTGCTGTCTGGTATGTCATTGGCACAGACTACCCCTCCTAACCGCCCGCTTCCTATTATCGATGTACACGTTCACGCCATGAAAGTGAACCCCAGCTTTGCGATTGAAATGTGTCCGTGGTTTTTGAAAGATATGCCCGGTGGCGATCCGAATCAACAAATGCGGGCTTTTCTGAATGCAACTTGTGTGGACCCTCTGCAACCGGCAAAATCTGATCAGGAGATGCAGACTGCCGTATTGGAAACTATGAAGCGGCTCAACATGACCATTATAGCGTATGGTGATCCGCAAATTTTACGCCAGTGGAAAAAAGCAGCTCCTGATCGTGTGATTGCGGGTATAGGGGTTAGTTCGCCCGACGAAATGAGCGTGAAAGCATTTAGTGATTCGCTCTCTTCCGGTTTTTACCAGGTCATGGGTGAGGTCGCTCCTCAGTACAGGGGACTTTCGCCCAGCGATATGAGTCTGGATCAATATTTTGCGGTAGCAGAAAAGATGAATATACCCGTAGGCATTCATATGGGTACCGGCGGCAACGGCATGGCCAATATCACCCAGGCCAAATATCGGGCATCACTCGGCCGACCGTTTCTGTTGGAAGATCTGCTGGGCCGTCATCCAAAGTTGAAAATATGGGTCATGCACGCAGGCTACCCCATGATTGACGAAATGATTGCCCTAATGGGCGCTAATGCCTACGTATATGTAGATCTGGCCGGTTTTATCTGGAGTTATCCGCAGGAAGAAATTCATGCCTATCTCAAACGTCTGGTACAGGCTGGCTTTGGCAAACGAATTATGTACGGCACCGATTTTATGGTTTGGCCTAAGTTGTTTGAAGCCTCCATTGGTGTGATCGAAAATGCGGATTATCTGTCGTTCGATCAAAAACGGGACATTATGTTCAACAACGCTGTCCGGTTTTTCCGGCTGGATGCCAGTAAATTTAAATAAGCATTTCAACTGCGGGTATAGCACTGTGCCATACCCGCAGTTGAGAATTACGCTTTAGCCGTCTGAATGGCGCTTTTCAGGGCCGCTACCAGTTGATCGTTTGTCTGGTTCAACAGGCTATCGTTAACCATCAATTTAAATGAACCATCCGCTTTAGCCATCGGCCAGGCTATCTTATGTTGTTGCCACAAATTGTCTGTCAGCTTTTGGGCGTTGACAGACTGGTTTAGTTGAGCCGTTGAAATATTCGTTCCATTGGCAATACGTTTGATTTTAAGTTCAGGCAGTTCATTAAGCCGGTCAAACAGTTGCCTTGCCTGAAGAACGCTACGTTTCAACCGATCTTCCAGTCCTGCCAGATGATGCAGAGCCATGGCGGCATTGGCCCAGCTCATAAAAACGACTCCGCCATGAACTTTGGCTAAATGCTCCATACGATCAATAATCGATTTAGGACCGCACAAAACAGCCCCGCCAGCCGCACCGAGGTATTTGTAAAGTGAAATGTAAACCGTATCAAAGTACGAGGCATACTCAGCCACCGACGTACCCGAATAGGCAGAGGCCAGATAAAGACGCGCCCCATCCAGATGAAGTTTATACCCTTGCTGCCGACAGAAGGCAGCAATTTGTTTAATGTCATCAATAGGGACGTACTGACCATCGCACCGACGAACGGGATTTTCTATCGAGACAGCGCCAATGCCGCTCTGAAAAACTTCCCCTTTGGTATGGTCTTCGATAGACTGCTGAAGTTCGTTTAGCGTAAAATAGGCTTTATCAGGAGCCAGCGGAATGAGTCGCTTACCAAAAACGGATTGAGCCGCGTCGGCCTCGTCTCGGTAAACATGGCTGGTTTGCTGAACGAATACCTTGGTATTTTCACCACTGAGAACAGAAATCGCTAATTGATTGGCCAACGTACCCGAGGCCAGATAGATGGCAGCCTCCTTGCCAGTTATAGCCGCAAATTGTTTGGTCAGCTCATCTACACAGCCACCTTTTCCGTAAAAATCCGACTCGATTGGCGCGGCCTGCTTAATTTGTCCGAGTTTGGCAATATACTGGTCCGGCGAATAAATGGGGCCGTCGCCCATAAACCGGACGGGTTTCTGCTCGGAATCACCCCCTGGCCATTGCTTTGAAATGTCATCCAGCGTAACGAAGGATGGCGCGGCCGAAACTGTAGAAAAACGTAGAAAATCTCTTCTGGTAAACATAGTAGCTTCTAATAGCAAATCCCGCTCTTGTTAGCTGATTGTACTGATTTAGAAGCTATTCAGGCCGGTAAAGGCAATTTAATACACAAACCGGATAAAACAACCAGCCGTAAAGACGGTGGCAGACAGGATGCGTACACAGAAAAATTAGCGAAGACCAAGTTTATTGACCTTGCTTCGCTCGTACGGCATATAAATCTGATAAACCCGGGACCGATACATAGCCAGCCAATAAGCAAAAGACTCGACCGTCAGAACGTTTTCAGGTGTCGTTTTCTCCAGTTCTTTTTTTGATTGGGATTCACCGGGCAAGTTTTTCTGTTGCATAAGCGGATACGTTTATTCGGCTCAATAATCAGGCTAACATTTGTTTTTAAAACGAGAACAAAGCCCCAGCTAGTACCATAGCTGGTTAATACTTCATATCATTGAGCAAAAAACGTATCAGGCTCTTTGGCCAGTAATAAGCTATTGTTATTACGAATTTTATTGCACAACAAAGTTGAGCCAGCCTGATTTACCCTAGCAATAGATAACCCCCCAATTATCCCATCTAAGTTGGCCAACCGACTTCTCCAATTCGGATTAGTGATTGTCCTTAGAATGCAAATTGAAGCATTTAGCCCTGTATTTGCAAATATTCTTCAGAATTTAATCAAAAAAAGTTACTTTTTGTGACCATCCAATAAATTTCAACCACAGCATTGCAAACTCACACTGTATATTAGCTATGTTAATTAACTTTATAATTACATACTTATTCATAAGTATATATATGCTTAATTACTTTCCGCGCTATTGATTCATTGGGTTTAATATTGCTCAAAAAAAGTTACCTGTTTTTGATACTGCAACTGTTTTGCTCTTTATCAAACATGTATCCTTACATACTCATCATCATCGCTGATGGAATTAGTTTTACAACGCGTCATAAAACGTATGGCGAAGCATTGGCAATGTTACTTGAACTGGAAAGTAAGTTTGGGAAAATCGCTAGCATCAGAATGAGTTTTCAGGAACAGGATGTTGTGGCATGGTAATAGTTGGTAACCCAGCTTCAATACGTAAAATTTTCAGGACGCACCGATTTCGAACTAAAAGCCAGACCCCGGAAAATAGGCAACACAACTGCCGATCAGCCACTGCAGGAACTGACTCAAAACTGAAAAATAACTTTTTTTGAGCTAATAGGCTAAATCAACCAAATTCCTGATTCTGATCATTCCCTGCAAAGCCATTTTGTTAGGTAACTGGCATTCTGTTTATTGTCTGATCTACCAGGTTGACGTCAGGCCGACCCACTACTGGCAGCAATGAACAGCCCTTCCTCATTAGGGGTTAACTTTTAAACATAGCTCTCCCCCTTTTCGAGAATCAGATTCATTTATAAATATATACAGCTATACGGCGTGTAAGACATAGCTTAATGTCTTTGTATTTCTTCCATATACCCATATTGCTTAATTCGTACGTAATGGAAGCCGATGTTTCCGCAATAATATGATACTTACTTTATATAATAATAATCTAATGTTAACGAATCACAATAACATATAAACAAATAATTATTTAAAGTGAAATATTATAACTATTACGTGGATAATAATTTATTATGTATGGCTATTACAATGATTACTAATGCCTTATGCATTTATTCATCTAAACGAAAATTGTAAAAAAGAAGGTAAATTTTTTTCAGTAATACGTGACTAATGATTATTTCAAGAGTCCAGAGCAGTGCTGACAAGATCAAAAAGTAATTCACTTCGTGATTTTGACTGACCTCACATACTAAAAATCTGCCTTAATGAAACGAGTTATTCCTTTCCCATTCACTACTATATCTATCAACTATCGAGGCTTTTATAGGATTATTTTTAACGTAATTCAAGGCTTCTACATTATCAGTTCTCGCTTCACTTCATTTCGTTCCTCAGCGTTGCTTTTAGTATTGTTTATAGGCTTTGCGGGGAAAACAATTGCTCAGAATCCGTTGGCAGCGGCTAATAAATTCAATGTATTTCTGGCAGGAAACGCTACGTTGACTACCAATGAAAGCGAAGGCGCTGTGGGAATAGGCGGTAATCTGACTGTAGCAGGTAACTACCAGGTAGCTGTTCGGAATAACGCCATTTCGTTCACCGTCAATGGCTATCCGATCGGGCTGGTTGTTGGTGGGGGTGTTAAGTTGCAGCAGGGTACACTTCAGGTCAATAGCAACACCAGCGCCAAGATTGGTTCCTGCTTAGGCAATGCATCGACCGACGCTCTGAAAGTTTGGTATAAAGACAATAACGGGGCTTATTCAACCATGCGGATTACCAAATCGACCGCTGGCTATAGCGATACGCCAAATATTCTCATTAATAAAAACGCCAATTCTTCAACAGAAACGAACTCGCCCATTTGTCAGGGTGATGTGGTTGACTTTACACACAGCTTTGTTGCCCTTACGAACAACTCATTAAGTCTATCGCAGAAAGAATCACGTGTAAAACTAACTAACCCTAATGGGCACCCCATCAGCGAAACAAATCTGCCAAGTCAGGTCAAGATAGGTTTGTATTCGGGAATAAACGTCTGGAATGTAACCGGCGCAGACCTGAACCAGATTCAGAACCTGACCTACACCGATGCTCCTTCATCAAATCAGGTATTGATTATCAACGTAAACGCAATGGGCTCCTTTAGGTGGAATACACCCAGCTTAGGTGGTGTGAGTGGCAACAATGCGCCTTATATTCTATGGAATTTTTATAATACAACTCAGTTATCCATTGAAGGAAACTCTACCATTGAAGGTAGCCTGCTCGCTCCACTGGCAAACGTTGTTAAAACAGTTAATCAGTCTAACATCGAAGGCCAGTTGATAGCAAACTCGTTTGTACAGTCGGGGGGCGAAATGCACCACTATCCATTTAACGCCGACGTAGTAACTGTTCCGCTTGGGGATGTCCAGTTATCTATTTCAGGAACGGTTTTCGATGATGCCAACGGGTTGGTGGATGGAACTGTCAACGGAAAAGCGGTTAGTAGCCTGTCAGACAATACGTTCTACGTTAATCTGGTAAGCAGCAACGGAAAAGTATTGGCTTCAACAGCGCTTTCCAGTGGCACTTACTCATTCACCGGCATTACAGCCAATACGTCTTACTCATTAATCCTGACCAATTCAGCCGGTACTGTAGGCAACAACCCTCCTGGCGCCAGCCTGACCAACAACGTAGTAAACACGGGTGAACATATCGGTAGTGGCGCTGGTAACGATGGGATGGCCGATGGGATTATAGCAGTAGCTGTGACGACCACGAGTATAAGCGAGGCAAATTTTGGCGTAGACAAAAAACCGGTTGCCGACGCCAAAACCGCTGCCGCTCAACTTAATCCTGGCGGAAGCAATACAGTTACCGTACCAACGCTGACGGGTTCGGACCTGGAAGATGGTACGTATACCGGCATCAGCCTTAGCAATACGCTGGTCATTACAAGTCTGGCCAGTAACGGAACGCTTTATTACGATAACTCACTCGTCACACTCAATCAGGTTATTGCCAATTATGATCCTACTAAGCTCAAGGCAGATCCCACCGATGGTTCCGTCATCGTAAGTTTCACGTATGCACAGCGAGACGCAGCGAGTCTGCTCAGCCCTCCGGCTACAGTTACGATGCAATTTGGCTTACCTGATCTGACGCCGATTATCTACGCTCGGCCATCCACAGTTTATGGCACAACCAACATTACAGTGGTCGTGGATATTTTTGAGCTAAAAGGAATAGCTACCAAAGGGTTAGTTACAGTCAAGCTTAATAAAGACCCTAAAGTATCATTGAGCTTTCCGGCCACAGCCACCTCGGCAGGAGGACGTAACGTAACCAATTCCGCCTGGACTTTTGATGCAGACTCCGACGAAGATTATTACGTGCTAACCACTAATCAGTCGATTGACGCCGGAAACATTCTTTCGTTCGGCCTGGTGGGCAAATTGACTCCCGGAGCAACCTCAGGTACGTTAACCTTCACAACAGTAATTGATGGAGGTAGCGGCAGCGAGGGTATAATCACCAACAATACAGACGCGGATAAAATCGACTTTTTTCAGCAATAAGCCTGGTACGTTTTCGGGTCGGATTATGCTGGAGAGCTTTAGGAAATTCCGACCCGAAACACTTAGAACTCCACGCAGGCCCAGAAAACCTAAGCAAACCGTTTACATGTCTGCCTGCTAAACAGTACCGTTCAGGCAGTACGGATACAGGCCAGTTTCTTTCGTTGCATTGTCATTATCTAGTATTTCTAACAAACAGGAACAGGAGGGTTATTATATTTAACTAATCAAGTATATTTATACGTTAATTTTATCATTGATACGTTACTAAAGAGTTAGTATTACTCATACCATAATTTCACTTCATATACATTAACCAATCTTCCCATGTTAACTACAGACACAAAAATTGATCAGGCCGCTGAAATCCTGAAAATTATCGCCCATCCCGGCCGCATTCGGATCATCTTAGCTCTGGCTGAGCAGCCCTCCCTCAAGGTGTCGGCATTACAGGAGCAACTCCAAATTGAGCCATCGCTGTTGTCGCATCACCTGGTCAAATTAAAAGATCGTGGACTTTTAGACAGCAAACGGTCGGGTAAGGAGACGCGCTATTTTTTAACTGACTCGGCGCCTACCCAGCTCATCCACCTGCTGCTCAAACGCGAAAAATCAGCGAGCCGTTAAATACGGTTAAACGCTAAAGCCTTTTCAGAAAAGAACCCTAATTTGGCAGTCTGATTAGGCAGGGTCGTGGAGCAACCGGAAAACCGTAAAATTATTCATATCGACATGGATGCGTTTTATGCATCTGTTGAGCAACGCGACAATCCGGACTTGCGAGGTAAACCTGTAGCCGTCGGTGGCGCTGGACTTCGGGGCGTTGTTGCTGCGGCCAGCTACGAAGCGCGCCGGTTTGGCGTACGCTCCGCCATGGCGTCTTCAATGGCTGTCCGTAAATGTCCGAATCTTATGTTTGTCAAGCCCCGCTTTGAGGTCTACAAAGAGGTGTCAAGGCAAATCCGGTGCATTTTTGAACAATACACACTGCTGATTGAACCGCTCTCGCTGGACGAAGCTTACCTGGACGTAACGGAAAATCTGGCGAACCACTCTTCTGCTACACAAACAGCACTAGCTATTAAAGATCAGATTCGGCAGGAAACCGGCTTAACCGCTTCGGCGGGTGTTTCATACAACAAATTCCTGGCTAAACTGGCCTCTGACTACAATAAGCCCGACGGGTTATATGTCATTAAACCGCATCAGGGGCTGGCGTTTGTGGAGTCACTCAACGTAGAGCAGTTTCACGGCATTGGCCGGGTAACGGCGGCCCGGATGAATGAGCTGGGAATTTTTACCGGACTGGACCTTCGGCATCGTACGGAAGCGTTTTTAACGCAGACGTTCGGTAAAGTAGGTCATCATTATTACCTCATTGCCAGAGCGATAGATCCCCGGCCCGTAACCCCGAATCGAATTCGGAAATCAGTTGGCGCGGAAACTACGTTTGAGCAGGATTTACAGGAGCACTCCGCTTTAATAGAGGCCATTACCCCGCTGGTTGACCGAGTGTGGGATTACTGTGAACGAATGCAGATCGTTGGTCGAACGGTTACGCTAAAGGTCAAATACGCGAACTTTAATCAGATAACCCGCAGCCGTAGTCTGATACATGCTGTGCCCGACAAACCAGGTCTATGGCGGATACTGCTGGAGTTGCTGGAGTCGATCTTACCTCTGTCGCAGGGAATCCGGCTCCTGGGCGTTTCTCTGTCGAGCCTTCAGGAAAAAGACGCTACGCCTACCAATGGCCAACTCCGACTGAATCTGTGAGATGCCCGCAGACATAGATGCTACGTAACAGATCTGGTTTATAGCCTGGACAAACGCTTGCCTGCCTACCAATACGCCTTCGGACCGACGTATTATTTACCGCATCCCTACGATTTTCCAACTAATTTACGCCTTCATTCCAAGCTGGGCGTTTTCATGAATCTTCTCCTTATCAAAGTTACAGTCATTCCGGCAGTCATTGCCTTAGTCACCCTGGCGACTCGGAAGTGGGGTAATAAGATAGGAGGATTGATTGGAAGTATGCCCTGGACAGCCGGGCCCATTCTTCTGTTTTTCCTTCTTGAGCAAGGGAAAGTATTTGGTATTCACTCGATTCAGGGGACCATGACAGGCATTATGGCCCTGATCAGTTTTTGCCTGAGTTATTCTGTCTTTTCCCGAAACCTTAGCTGGTTGCCAACGCTTTTGCTATCATACGGAATTTATGCAGTTACGGCCCTGCTGTTTATTTATTTAGAATTGAATTTAGTAGTGAGTTACGTACTGGTGATAGGCTACGTACTGGTTGCGTTACGTTTTTTTCCTGTCCCAATCGAGACGTCAACCAACACCCGCCGACTGCCGTTCGACATTCCCATCCGAATGGCTGTGGCTACGCTGTTTGTGCTGCTGATCACGGGCCTGGCTAATATGCTGGGGCCCAGGTGGAGCGGCTTGCTCACTCCATTCCCGATCATGACCTCAGTGCTGGCTATTTTCTCACACATGCTTCAGGGCAGTAATGCTGCTATCCTTACGCTTCGGGGGCTGGTGATCGGCTTACTGGGATTTACTACCTTTTTGTTCCTGCAAGCGTACCTATTGCCTTCATTTTCAATTGCAGCCTCGTTTGGCATTGCCTTTCTGATAAATACGGTCATTAATTTGATGGCCGGACGGGTGTTTTGATAGCCCGACAGACGGTTTTCGGAGTTTAGTTAAAAAACGAAAAAACCATGAACATTGCATTTATTGGCTTAGGCCAGATGGGCCAGGCTATTGCTCATAATCTGCTGAAAGGCGACCATTCGCTTACTGTCTTTAACCGGAGTTCCGATAAAGCGGAGCGTCTGTTGCAGGCGGGTGCTCACTGGGCCGATACGGCAGCCGAAGCAGTTGCCAGTGCCGACGTGGTTTTTACCATGCTCAGTGATGATAACGCATTGCGAAACGTAGCACTAGGCACTGAGGGATTTTTGTCGGCCATGTGTGAATCAGCCATCCACGTTTCCTGCAGCACGATTGCCCCCGAAACAGCTCGTCAACTGGCGAGGGAACACCAGCAACGAAAGACAACCTACGTAGCCTGTCCAGTTTTTGGCAAGCCCGATGCGGCCCGGTCAGCAGCCTTGTGGCTGTGCGTATCGGGAGAGAAACGGGCGAAAGACCAGATTCGGCCGCTGCTGGATTTGATCGGACAGGGCGTTTATGATTTTGGCGAAGAGGTCGGCGCGGCTAATGTGGTCAAGCTGGCGGGTAATTTTCTGCTTGGCTGCGCCATTGAAGCCATGGCCGAAGCGTTTACGCTGGGGGAGAAAAACGGTGTTGAGCGGAAAGCCATGTGGGAATTGTTCAGCAATACCCTCTTTGCCTCCCCCGTCTATAAAAACTATGGCAAACTCATTGCCGAAGAAGTTTATCAACCCGTTGGAGCCCTGCCCGCCCTGATCCGGAAAGACATGCGGTTATTGCTCGACGTAGCCGAGCAGTCGCTGGTTCCTATGCCATTTGGCATGATCGTTTTTCAGCAGCTTACGGCCACTGTCGCCAAGGGAATTGACAACATCGATTGGGCTGGCTTCGCGGGTGAAGTATCCGAAAACGCAGGCGTTGGAAAACGGCAGCCAACATAAGGATACCTAACAATGACGTAGCGAAAGGATTAGGGGACCGCTCCGTTTGGGCCCTTTTTATCGCCATTTCAATCAATACTTTTGGCACTCTACCTCAGATCTTCATGGTTTAGGCAATTCATCCGCACAGTTTTGTATGACTAACGGCGTCGACGCCTGTTCGAGCCGTTCATTCACTTGTTAATTGAACCAGTAAACTACAAAACAACAGACTCATGAAACGCCTACTTAAAACCCTCGTAAACAAGCCCGTCAGACCTGCCAGGCGTCGTCGGCTATCCGCCCGTCAGCAAATCTGGTGGGGCCATGAATAAAGCAATCAGGGTTAAACCCTTCCCTTGCCTTTCGTTGATTACGAAATCAGGAAGGGTTAACTTCTATGATTGATTGGCTTACTGGAAAATTGTTACGTTAACTCCGCCGAAACCGAACTTGACTCCAGGAATGGGGTAGTTGGTCAGTATCAACTGGCGCGCCCCTGACCAGGCTGCTACTTTTGCTCCAGCCCTGATTAAGCAATCGGATACTTAACAGGGAACAACTGGACCATTGATACGTATGAGTCAACCATCTGAAATCTTACTAGCCCTGTTCATTCTGAATCTGGGTACTGCCTTTGGAGCGGGCATCTACGAAATGCGGATTGTACTTCCCCAGTGGTTTATTAAATCAGCTCAGCCGACGTATCGTGTCGATACAGCAGCCATGCGGGAAGCCGATACTGGCCGGAAATTCTGGGGATTTGTGACAACGTTGCCGCTTACCCTCCTCACGCTGGCAAACGTAGTGGTTGCCTGGCAATCCGTTCAGCCTAAGCACCATTGGTGGCTGGCCGCAGCCCTGATTACGCTCGCCGAACGCCTGGTTACGTTCTTTTTCTTTATTCCAACGGCTATCAGGTTGCAGAATGCCGATACATTTCCAACAGCCGACGTGTCCCGCCAGGTCTCGTTATGGATTGGCCTGAACTATATCCGAAACCTGCTGACCCTGATCGCCTGGATAGCTGCTTTGCGAGCGTTCTCCCTGTAAAAACAGGCCGTAGCAGCAAAAAACGATATTATCGTAACTATTTTACTGCAACTTTATAAGCGAAAAAACAGCGGCCCGAAACTGCACTAACTCTCAACTTAAACCACACCATCGGTGTTTGCTTAACAAAGTTGATCGGGTACTATGATTCAAATCAATAGCCTGTCGTCGTTCGGGCTCACAGCGCTTCTTTTCTTTCTCGCGATTTTTGGGCGATACGTCCTTTTTTCGCTAGGCTTCTGGTGGCTGTTCAAGGTTTCCATGAAAGATCAGTTTGCCGATCGGACTGTGCAGACACGCCCGCGTAAACCCGGCCAGAATTTGCGGGAAATTGGCTGGTCGGTAGTTACGTCCCTCATTTTCACGGCCATAGCGCTGGGCGTTATTCTGGCCTATCAGCATGGCTACACCCGAATCTATAACCACGTCAGCGACTATCCTCTGTTGTGGTATCCGGCCAGTATTGTTCTGGTGATGCTCATTCATGAGACGTACTATTACTGGCTTCATCGGTGGATGCACCGGCCGGGCGTTTATCAGTTGGTACACAAAACCCACCATGACAGCCTTACAACCTCCCCCTGGACGGCATTTTCATTCCATCCTATCGAGAGTACGTTACAGGCTATTGTTATTCCGGCATTAACCTTTGTGCTGCCCTTACATATCTCGGCCGTTGGGTTGATTTTGATAATTATGACCATGTCGGGCGCCATCAACCACCTGAATACAGAAATCTACCCCCGCGATTTTGACCGGCACTGGCTGGGACGCTGGCTGATTGGCGCCACGCATCATAGCCTGCATCATACGCAATTCCGCTTCAACTACGGGCTTTATTTTACCTTTTGGGATAAATGGATGAACACCGAAAGTCCAGACTTCCATCGGTTATTTACCCAGAAGAGCAAGAATCCGCTACGTTGACAAATCGACTACGAGCAGTTTGACTCTACGAATAGCCCCTGTCAACTGTACCAGCAAAAGCACTTGTTATTAGTTTAGCGAGCCCGGTTGCCAATCCCCGCTAACGAAGCCCCTCTTCGGGTCGTACTTTTAAGAATCGATCACGTAATGGAGGCTCTTCGGGTGCAACCTTACGGTTTGCGCTCTTAGCTGTTTTCTGACCATGAAGATTCTGCGTATACTCCTGTCACTTGCCGGATTGGGCATTCTGGCGTCATGCAAAAATTCCAGTTACCAGAAAAAGAGCGGTTCTGTATATTACAAAGACGTACCGATTCGCACCGCCGATTATGCTACGTTTGAACCCCTCAATGACGTTTTTGCCAAAGATAAAAATCAGGCTTACTATCGGGGCCAGCTCATCGACGGAGTAAAGGGCGCCAGTTTCACCGCCCTCGACGAGCATTATGGAAAGGATGACGCAACGGTCTACTATTGTGATAATTACATAGATTTTAAGCTGTTTGAAAGCAGTCGGAAGAATACAGTCCGTCGGGTTCATCTGGCCAATGCCAACTCATTTCAGGTACTACGTAACGAGTATGCCAGAGATGTATTACGTTGTTATTATCAGGGCATTGGCTTCGCTGTTACGGATGTGGCTTCGTTCGAACCGCTTGACTACAGCTTCGGGAAAGACAGGAACGTTGGTTACTACGACTTGAAACCAATACCCGGCAGCGACGGTCGGTCGTTTGAGGTTTTAAGTAAAAACTTTGCCAGGGACCAAAAGCGGGTGTATTACGCCTGGGCTAAACTGGACGGCCCGGCTTCGCCCGGAATACGTCCTGTTCTACTGGCCGATGCAAACAGTTTTACGGTTGTGGGCACGTACTACGCCAACGATAAAGCGTACGCTTTTTATCAGGATAAACCGCTGGAAATGGCTGACCCGGCCTCATTTAAGCTGTGGGATACCTACACACTTGATTATGCAGCTGACACAAGCCACATTTATTTTCGGGATAAGCTGATCAAACCCGCGGATAAAGCTACGTTCAGGATTCTGGCTGATGAGTACGCTCAGGACAGTACGCATGTTTTTTATCAGGGTGAATTACTCAACGGAAGTGACGTAACAACCTTTCAGGTACTGGAGCTGGGCTACGCCAAGGATGCGAAACGGGTGTATTATAACGGTAAAGCACTAAACGGGGCCGACCTTGCTTCATTTGCGCTGGTCAGCAATGAAGCCGACCGGGATGCCGCCGATAAAATGCATTCGTATTATGGGGGCAAGCGGGTTAATCTGGAGAATCCATGACCTAGCTACATCAGTTTAATAGTAGCCTCTCTAAATCGGACCACCAGCCGTTTTAATAACTCGCTCTTAAGACCAGCCTCTGTGTAGATACTTTTTATCCACACCAATACTTTCAACTCAATGCTATCCCCACTGATATTGGTAACGATTACCTCCGGGGGCATTGTTGACTGAATACCGTCCAGTTGGCCCACTTCTTTCTGTATGATTTCTGTGAGCGTCTGCAGGTCCGTTTCGTTACTTACTTTCAGGTTAAACTCCGTTTTTAAGTACGTAGCGCTGGTAGACCAGTTCACCAATCGATTGGATAGTAAATCACCGTTCGGTATAATGACCTCTGAGCCCTGACCAGTGACCATTTTGCTGGAACGGATACCAATATCGCGTATTCGGCCTTTTTTATCGGCCAGCTCAATGTAATCGCCAATGCGAAATGGCTTTTCAAAAATCAGGATAATCCCGGACACAAAATTGCTGACAATGGTCTGCATACCCAGGCCAATACCGACACTGAGCGCGCCCAGCACAACCGTAAACTTATCGATCGAAATACCGGAAGCAGCTACGGCCAGCAGAACCCCGGCAATAATAATAACCAGCCGAATTAACGCTAAAACCGAGCTAATCTGCTCGACCTGCCCATCTTTAACCGGAAGCTGGCTCTCACCAAAAAGTAAGCCTATATTTTTCTGCAACAGACTAGACAGGTACACAATGATCGAAAACGACAGTACATTGCTCAGCGTGAACGTAACACTCCCAAACGAACGCGGTTTTGTGAGTATATGATAAAAGAAGGTGTATAGGCTATCGGCCAGTCCCAAATTGATGAAAAAGACCAGCAACCAGAGCGCAATAGCGACAAAAAATAGCCCTTTCTTAAACGACCGCCGTATGTGATTTACGTTCACCCGCGAAAATAGCCCATCCGAGCAGGCGCTTATTTTTATCTGTAGCTCCAGAGCCTCCAAAAATAGCTGGATGAATATGCTCAGACCAATAATCTGAACCAGGCCAACAACAGCCGTGATGCTGAACGTTTTGGCCAGGCTGAGTCGCCCAAACATATTCGACAGAATAGCGAGGCTCTGTAACAACAGGTATAACCTGGCCACCGAACCAATGAGCCGGTCGATAGCAGTCTTGCGTTGAAGTCGTTTGAAAAAGACCAGACCGATGTACAAAAAAGCGATATTCAGCGCGATTAGCCAGAGCCGCATGAACAACGAATCGCCTACGAGCGCATTGGTAACGATCAGGAGGATGTACAGCACTCCGTTTAACAGCCACAGCCATAAATCCTGCTTTGTAAAGCGCTTCCACAGATGAAGAGTAAGTACCAGCAACAGCAGAAACTGGGTAAGCTCGATGTATAAAGAAGGCGATTCGGGCTCAAACAGGGGAGTCAGGTTGAGTAAAACAATCAGTGAACCCACAATCGGTACGGGGCGCAGATTATTGAAATCAACAACACCTATTTTCTGCTGTAATGCAGGCGTCCGCACTTTTTTATAGTTGGTATATACCCAGACAAAAAACGCAATACACAGAAGCAGCAGCAGGAACCGATTGTCCCAGGTGGATGCAAAAAAGTATTTGAGAATTTTCTGCTGCCCCTGATAACTTGACCGTAGGATGGTCTGCAGATTATCGGTGTTCAGCCTTGCCGGAGCCTCCCACACATAAGGCGACTCTTTCCGGAACGTATTTACGGTTGATCGCTGTAATTGATCATTGATAGTCGTCTGCAGGTTACTGATGTTCAGATACGTTCCCGACACATCGGCCAGCAACCGGCTTACTATATTCAGCTGAGCGCTCGTACGGGTGCCCGCATCCTGCAATTGAAATTTCAGACTGACCAACTGATCGGCATAAAGCTTCTTTTCCGTCGTATCATTCCCGGCTACCGTCAGTAAGGAATCATTACTCAGCACAAGCACCTGATCGAGGAGGCTCTGAAGATCGTTGTTTGATTTCGAAAGCGCCGTTCGCCAGTTCGCCAGCTTTTCCAGCGCATCGTTGAGAATCAGATTGTAGTTTGCCAGGTTTTTCGTGTCGATTGCTTTCCGGTGTGCTTTTACATCGGCCGAAACGGGAGCGACACTCGCTTTTACGTCGGCCAGTCCGGCCTGTATGCGCGCTATGCCGTAACCCTTTTTATTAGCTGCTTTGAGTTCAGTAATAACCGATTGCGCTTTCTGAATTTTAAATAATAAGGTATCCGGAATGGTTTGGCCGGCCGACTGCCGCTGAACGATGGTTGTATCCTGCCCTACTGACGGTGCAGCAATAGCCACCATAAGAACGATCAGAAATTCTCCAAAAAATCGCCTGATAGTCATGAAATTGTAAAGAGGTTGATTACTTGATCAAACCCGCGGTGAAGCCCAGTGTATACCGTTTTATCGCTTTCAGGCGAACATATTTGGGCTGAATTACCTGGATTAATAGCAACGCAAACCAGGCGTCCATAGCCTGGTCTGCTATGGAATCGTACCGCCAGGCGTTTGATGACCTCTGTTTGATTAACGAAGAATAGCCGGGTAGGGTTGGCAAAATAGCCGTAAGTTCATCAGCAACGAACGACGATTACCCTTTCCGAAGGCGTCGGTAAACGCGTATCGCCACCAGCAGAACGATCAGCAACGCAAACAAACCCAACATTCCCCAGAGCATATTCAGGGCGTCTTTAAGCACCACCAGGAAAACGATGGCAAACAAAAACAGGGTAGCTACTTCATTCCAGATACGGAGCTGTGTGGATGTGTAGCGGAATTCTCCGCGCTGCTGCTGCCGAAACAGTACATGACAAAACCCATGGTAGCCATACAGCCCGGCGACCAGCACGAGTTTATAAATTAACCAGTTGGGCGTTGCACCGTAGTTGTACCAGGTAGTCAGGCCAAGTCCCAGCGTAATGATGGCCGAAGGCCACGTAATACCATACCAGAGTCTGCGCTGCATCAGCCGAAATTGATTTTGCAACAGGCTACGTCCCGGCTCATCCTGCGTCTGTGCTTCCGTGGTATAGATAAACAGGCGGGGTATGTAAAATAAACCCGCAAACCAGGTAACGACGAAAATGATATGGAGGGCTTTGCTATAGAAGAACGTCATGACGTAAGCTGGAGAAATCGGAACTCACTGGCAAATATACGCCCTGCTCCGCTCTTTTAACCTATGCAGCCCATCCCGCAATCCGTTACTCAGGCATCTGCTCAGCCCTTCCCCGGTGATGAAAGCGTCCTGCCAGTTAGTGGGTCATTATGATACGTTCCGTTGGCTGAATTGGCATTATTGGTATGCTTTTCTCAAAAGTACTATTCTTCGACTCATATGTAACAGAGCAAATAAGAAGAGTATAAGACCTTTGTTACGTCCAAGGCGGACATAATCCACAATCCCTTATAACACCATGAAAACCCTCATCAAATCGCTATTCGTCGCTTTCTCGCTAAGCCTTGTTACTTTCTCTGTATCTGTAGCGGATAACAATAATCCCATTGGCCGCCCAGCGGGTGTGGCTTCCTATAAAACTGGTATTTACGCGAGTCTGGACGGAAAACTCAACATTGCCCTTGATAAGGAATCAACGGGAGCTGTAGATGTTTACCTGAAAAATAGCACCGGAAAAGTTGTTTACCTTCGGCGTATCGGCAAGAAAGCCAAAACATCACGTATGCGACTGGATATGAGCGAGCTGAGCGATGGCGTCTACCAACTGGAAATCACGAACGGCCTGGAAGTGGTAACCCACACTGTAACACTATTAAGTCAGCGCCCCAGTACTCCCAGCCGGTCGGTTGCTCTTAATTAACTATTTCTACCCACACCTGTTAATTCTTTAATACGGCCAGCCTGTCCATATCAGCTCAGGCTGGCCGTAGAACGTATCAAGATGAACAGTTTTGTTCACCCGACTCACTCGCTCACCAATCTCAAGTTGCTGCTTAATTAGTGGAAACATGAAAAAGTGTTTATATGTCCTATGAAAAGCAATTCATATTTGTACATATAAATTTATAGAGTGTTGATTAAAAAATTTATTTTAACAAATTACACAAATTATATACGAGCTTTGTTTAACTTTTTGCTCAGAAAAAACGGGGAAAGTTAAACAAACGGCATGAAAGCTCAACTTTCAAAAAATACCAATTCACCCAAGGACCAAATTCCAGCGGATACATTGGCAAAATGGTTGTCAGCAGTTGCTGATTTTAAACAGCGATACAAGCAGGTAATTGGCCTTCTTGACATACACAACCACAATCAGAATATATCTCTGACTAATGTCGAGTGTATAGGCCAATGCCCGATTAGTCAAGTAACCGGATTGCTTAACAAAATGCAGGAAGAATTAGAAAAGTTACTTATGGATTTGAGTCAGGCTAGCCAGATGGATCGTTTAGTCAGAAAGAACAAATACAAAAAACTGGCGGCTCACACGCAGGCTATTGAAGAACTAAACCATGAGGCAGAAAACGTTTTTTTGCTGGCGTCCTTATCAGCCTCTTGATAGGATATCTACCTAACTCACAGATGGACATCCACTAAGTATATACCAGATAGTCAGTCGGTTAACCAGTACGATCTATAAAATATCAGTAGATAGATGGTGAAACAGCACAAGGCTTTGGTGGCTTCAACCGGAAATTTTATTCGAACTCTCGAGTTGCGTTCTGCTTAGAGTACGTCGGCTACGTATCCAGCGTATCAGCCGGTTCGACGTCATAATAATCAGGAGAATTACCCACATACAGGTTATATCCATAAGTATTGCCAGTACTGGCCCACTATACGGATTGCTTTCCGAATCGCTGATATAAAGCGTAGGCGATGTCATTCGGATCAGCAACGGAGAAAGGATAATGGCCAGAACAAAAATGGATTGCTTTCCCATAATGACGAGTAGATTTTTCAGCAAACACCAATAAAATAAAACAGGGCAAGAAACCTACGGGTAGACGATATCCATTACATCAGTTAGTATCTCTTACAGCAAAATGACTAATAGTCGGCAATGGCAAAAAAAGCCCGGCTCAACGCGACCGGGCATTTATTTCTTTTACCTCATAACCTAAAAAATCTTTCACCCTCCATACGCTAGCTTATCCCCTACCAATCCATGTAGTACCTAATGCGTACGTTTGATAGAACAAAGTTGGGGCTAACTGTCTGCCTACCACATGACCTAAATCAGCCAGCAAACTGATTTTTGACAGCTTTACCTATGTAGCAGTACTTGGTTTCATACGATTGGGCGCTTATCTAACAAATGTCCTGTATCTATAAATTTCACCAAAAAAGAACCAGTTTATCTAAATTTGGATACATTAGTTTGTAACAAATGAAAAATCGATATAATATAGTTGTTTTCATTTGTTAGAATGGGTACATTGCCTATAATTGCAGATTTATAAACCTTCCTCATCCAATGAATGACCAGAAAACCGATCAGGCGGCAGAAATCCTGAAAATTATCGCTCATCCTATCCGAATTCGAATACTGTTAGCTCTGGCCGAACAGCCATCTGTAAACGTATCGACCTTACAGGAACAGCTTCAGATCGAACAGTCGTTGCTCTCGCAATACTTGATAAAAATGAAAGACCGGCGAGTGCTCACCAGCAAACGACAAGGAAAAGAAATCTTCTACTCATTAGCAGATACTTCGCTGCTGGAGGTAATAAGACTTCTGTTAAGTACGCGTTAGCATATACAGCAATGGCTGAATCAACCCTGCTGGTTCAGCCATTGCTGTACCTCTTTAAGCATTCTGGCGGCCGATTGGCTCGTTGCTTCAACACCACTATACAGACGTTGCAAATTTGTGTTTACGGCGCCTGACAGACTCAGAAAAACGCTGTACTCATTTATGTGCTGAGGACCAGTTGGTAATTCCCGGCCCGAAAAGAAATCGACTAACTCCTGATATTCACGACTCAATTGCATGCCGCAAAAATAAGCAGCAAACCTGTTGAATAACTACCCGGCCAGCCATAAACCAGAGAATGGTTCCTTTCTCTTCATCCGGGTGGCTGCTGTGAATACGGAAAATCCGTAGAAATACAGTAACTCCAAAAAACTGGAGCTATAGACGCATAGCTGTTCTTATCCAGCCGATTCATGCTCTCAGTTGACCATTTAGCCGATGCCCTGGCTTATGGCATACAATTAGCAGACAGAATCGTATTGTTCGTGGAATATTGAAAATCATCGGATCGTGAATACGTTTATCCGGAGACTTTTTCATGAACTGATCTGTTAACCAGCCTTACGCGTTATGCGCTATAAACTGATTGTTCTTTTTTTAATCAGCAGTATTGCCTGTGCAGTTGGTCAACGTTTGACCGAACCAACGCCTGTCATCAGCAGAGCAAAGCCCGCATCTATAGTTGATTTTGAGCGCCAGGTTAAACACTACCGGTATTTGAACCCCGATTCTGCTACGTACCTGGCCAAAAAAGGAATTGAGTTTGCCCGACATCAGAGCGATAGTAGCGGGGTCGCATTAATGCTCGTTCAGTTGGGCATGATTGACGATAACAAAGGTAAGTTTGAGGAATCCGACAAGAAATACAGACGGGCGCTGGGTCTCTTTAAAAAAGCGGACTCCAAAAAAATATTGCCACCGTCACGATACGTATTGGCGTTGTGGCCTTACGAAACGGCAATTACGATAAAGCCATAGGCCATTTTTTTCAGGCGTTGAAAATGGCCGAGACCAGCCGGGATACGTTCGGTATCATGGAAGCGCATTACAGTATATCCTGGGCCCATCTCGACCAAAACCACTACGATCAGGCTTTACGCTACTTACAAACTGCGGAGCAATTCAACAAGCGGCTTCCTTTTTCAAACATCTCGCTGAATATCTACAACCACTTTGGGGTTATTTACCGGCAAACGGGCGAGTTCGACAAAGCAAAGGGCTACCTGAAAAAGGGAATTAGCTTAAGCAAAGCCCCTGAATATCAAGGGCTCAATATTACCATGATCAATAACCTGGCTTCTGTTTATGCCAAAGAGGGCTTCAAGCAGAAAGCCATTGCTTTACAGGAAGAAGCGCTGATACGGTCCAGAGAGATCAATAATTACCTCCGCGAACTGCAAACACTGTATGGCCTTGCCAGAACGTATGGCAGTGACAATCCGTCAAAAGCTATTTTTTACTTAAGACAGGCGGCTCTGCTGGCCCGTGAGAAAAAAGCGTATAAGCAGGAAATGCGGTACCTCCGGGAGATCACCGAACTCTATAAAACACAGGGTAATTACCGGGAAGCACTCATGACCAAAGAGCGCGAACATGCGCTGGCCGACAGCTTTTTTTATAAGGATATGTCGCAACACATTGAAGCGCTGAAAGCAGAATATGATCTGAGTAAATCGAAAGCCAGAATCAACGAGCTAAGTTATATCAACAACAAAAACCGGCTGGAACTCGAAAAATCGACGCTGGTACGTAACGTTACGGTTGCCAGCTTTATATTGTTGCTTGGCATATTAGGATTGGTTTATAATCAGTACCGAATCAAGCAGCGGGCGAATAAAGCAATTGGGGAGAAAAATCATTCGCTGGAATTGCTGGTCGAGGAAAAAGAATGGCTGCTGAAGGAAATTCACCATCGCGTGAAAAATAACCTGCAAATCATAACCAGTCTGCTCCATTCGCAAGGCGTTTACCTAAAAGATCATGCCGCTCTATCGGCCATTCGGGAGAGCCAGAACCGGGTACATGCGATGGCGCTGATTCACCAGAAACTGTATCAATCCGACCGATTGGCCAGCGTTGCGATGGCCGAATACATCGAGGAGATTGTCGATTACCTGATCAACTCGTTCGACAGTAAGGGCTCGGTTCAGGCGCAACTGGCAGTCGCGCCGGTCAATCTGGATGTCATTCAGGCTGTACTGGTGGGTCTGATTCTGAATGAAGCCGTGACCAACTCACTGAAATACGCCTTTCCGCACAACCAACGGGGAACCATCAGTATCAATCTAGCGGTCTTGAATGCGCAGAAATATTGGTTACAAATTCGTGATGATGGGATCGGATTACCGGCCGACTTTAATCCTAGCAGAAGCCGTACGCTGGGCATGAGCCTCATTCGGGGTTTGAGCAAACAACTTGGTGGCGACCTTCAAATCACCAGCGAAAGCGGCTTACAGGTCAGCTTATTTTTTACGGAAGAGAAGGTTATAAAGCCTAGGTCGAAAACTACTTACTGATTGGCGGGCAGATTTGTCAGTAGGGTACGTCAGTAGCATCGGCTAAATCCGTTTCCGCGGTCGGCGGCATTTGATTATACATATCACGTAGTGTATGGATCATAAACTCAATGCTGTCCCGATCCTTAAATACTAAAGCAACCGTGTTTTTTTGTGTCGGCAACTCGTCAATAAGGTGCCCCGATACATAATCACACGTATTTATAGCTGTCCAGTCCGATTTAGGTTTCGGTACTCCATCCGACACAAACCATAATTCGTTTTCAACATTCGTAACCAGATCACGGACACCGACCATAAGTATATCGCCCGAACCAAACTCGACTTCCTGCACGATCTGATTTGTTCCTCGTAAGCGATCCAATCGAATTGGCATAGTTTCCTGCTATTTAGTGGACTAATTCATTAGTATACTAAGACGCATTACGGGCTATATAGGTTACATGAATCAGACTAAATTTGTAACTAGTATCAATTGATTGTTTTCTTCCTAGCTAGTGAGAAACATACACATGCTTACCTATTAGTAGGTAGCAAAAGCTTTTACGTAGCATCTGCAGTTGTTTCGTTTCTCGATGAAGCTACATTTATGCTCGCAGGCCGCACATGGTGCGTGATTATTATCATCAGAAATAGGGACACGCTCAATAGTAACGAAACAGTTTGTATCTGAAAACACCTATCGTATATACTAGGGCGTTAGGCAAGTTTCGATTTCGAAAAGCTTGCTGAATAGTTTATAAAATTCAAACCTTATGGAAGTAAATCTCCGAAAAACACTACTCTTTGTGAAGGATGGCTCGGCAAGACGAACGGTTGCCTGCAAAATGATCAGATCAGCAAACCACCCGCTCTAAATACGTAACATAAATCGGTCAATTTATTTGATACTAACCCATAGTACTATGAATCGTCTGGAAAATAAAGTGGCCTTCATTACAGGAGGCAGTAGTGGTATTGGCCTGGCAACTGCTCAGGAATTTATTGCACAGGGAGCTATTGTTATCATTACCGGTCGAAATCAGGAAACCTTGGATCAAGTTACGTCTGAATTAGGTGATAAGGCTTATGGCTTTGTCTGGGATGCCAGCGATTCGGCTGATTCAAGCCATGTTACGAGTTTTATTGAAGCTAATTTCCCGGCTATCGATATCATTTTCATTAACGCCGGTGTTGCCAAATTTGCTACGTTCGAGAAGGTGACGCCCGAAATTTTTGATGAAAGCATCAACACCAATGTCAAAGGAGCCTATTTCACCATTCAATCCTTGCTACCCTTTATGAATCGGGGTGGTTCTATTGTGCTGAATACATCCATCAACGCCCATGTTGGTGCCCCCGGCGCCAGTGTATACGCTGCTACCAAAGCCGCCCTGCTGACGATGGCCAAAAACCTGTCTGTAGAACTCATTGGTCGCAATATACGCGTCAATGCCGTAAGCCCAGGTCCTATACAGACGCCCTTGCACACATCGGCCAAGTTGGGTTTGTCGGAACAACAGGTGGAGCAGATGAATCAGGGCATTATTGAGCAGATTCCGCTGCATCGGTTCGGACGGCCAGAAGAGGTCGCAAAAGTGGTCCTGTTTTTCGCATCCGACGATTCGTCGTTTGTGGTAGGTGCCGAACTGATTGTAGATGGCGGTATGACGCTGTGAGCCAAGCCCCTGTGATCCCTGATTTGGTATTCGTAATTGGCATATCCAACTGTGGACAGAATGTTTTCAAAGCATATTCTGAACCCATGAAGATAAGCAGCTGGCAATGTTGGAGGGCTAATTCGCTAATTGGTTTATAAAAAACGAGCCCCAAACCTACCCGTAATCTGCGCCGTCAATCGAGCCAATAAGTCAGCTGGGGGCGGTCCTTTCGGAGCTTGTAAACGAGTGGGTACGTCATCGATAGACTGACTGAAATCCCAAAAGAAATTAGCAAAATCGCCGGGAGTAACGGCCGTAAGCATACGTATCTGTTCACTCTGGATAATAAATTGGTGGGCAACATTCCGGGGTCCAAACACAGGCTGGCCTATTTCACCCATGATAACGCTATCGCCAATTTCGAATTGCACCCTACCCTCAAGCAGAAAAAACGTTTCGTCCTCCCAGGAGTGAATGTGCCGGGGAGGTTCACTTCCTTTGGGCATCGTAAAATCGATTAGGGCGAAATTACCCTCGGTTTGTTCAGGCGAAACAAGTACCCGAAAAAACCACCCTGGTAGGCACGTAATGTATCGATTTGAATGGATGTGGTCTGTTCAGCTAGCATTTGCCTACAGGCTTAGGGTGGTTTGTTCGGATAAAAAAGAGATGGTGTAGATAGGTAATTGTCGTTTACGAAGGCAAAGATGAGGGCACTGTTTGGGGCGCTAAAGCCTGGCCCAACTGAAGAGGTACTTTTTCGGGCTGAACTGCAAATTTTCCATCCTGAATTGCTCACCGCTGATGCCAACTGACAATGGTACGCCGATGGAATCGACCGACTCAACATCCAGATTAATTCTGACACAAAGCCCACTGAAAAACGAATCTGGCAAAACATTTGTAACATAAAATATATTCTTTCTTTAGCAACCTCATCTAATTTTACTTTATATGGCAACGATTGCTTTGTATGGTTTCGGACGGATTGGCCGACAGTTTCTGCGTATTGGTTTAGAGCAAAACCTGTTTGTTCCGGTTTCTATATCCGATATCCGGGACGAACCGACCCTGGCCGCTTTGTTCGCGGTCGATACCAATTATGGCCGCTGGCATGAACCTGTTTCGGGAAGCGAAGGCAAGCTGACAATTGGCGGGCGCGATATTCCCTATATCAATTCGCAGAAAGAAGTGCCGAATTGGGCCGAACTAGGCGTTGATCTGGTGGTTGACTGTTCGGGCCGTGCTACTACCCGTGCTGGTGCGCAGGTACACCTCGACCGGGGCGCCAAATACGTGCTTATCAGTGCGCCGAGTAAAAGCCTGGCCGACTGCGATGCGGTGCTGCTAAAGGGCATCAATCTCGATACGTTCGATCCCGCAAGTCATCATATCATCAGCATGGGTAGTTGCACAACCAACGCTCTGGCTGCCGTAGTAAAGGTTATTCTGGAGAATTTCGGAATCCAGTACGGGCTCTTCTCAACCGTGCATTCGTATACCAACACACAGTCGCTGACAGACCAGCCAATGAAAGACCGGCGCGACTCGTGGGCGGCTGCGGAAAACATCATCCCGTCCTCGTCGGGTGCGGCTCGTGCTCTTCAGTTTATCTGGAAAGACCTCAAAATCACTGGCAAAGCTTATCGGGTACCCACGCGTACGGGTAGCATCGCCGAGTTGAACCTGATTACCGAAAAAGACTGTACCGTAGAGGAAGTCAACGATGCTTTCCGCAAAGCGGCTGCCGATGGGCCTCTGAAGGGTGTGATGGACGTACTGGAGGAGCAGTGGGCTTCATCCCGGATCGTAGCAGACCCCCATTCGTCTATTATTGACCTGCCGTTGACAGCGAAAGAAGGCAACCTGCTGTCTGTAGCGGCCTGGTACGATAATGAGTGGGGCTTCTCAAATCGATTGGCAGAAGTGGCCGCTTTTCTGGCAGAGCGTATTTAGGTATCAATCCTATTTTTATAAACGCGATCGAACTCAACTGGTGCCAGTTGAGTTCGATCGCGTCATTTTTTCTTCCAGAAACTGACGTTTGGGATTTACTACAAAAACGATTCAGTTTTACTTGCTTTTGGAAAGTTTAAACAGGTTCCTTATCAGCCGTGCGTTAATCTGTTACGTTTGTCTGAGAGCGCCTGGCTGAGTACTCAATTACCGTTCGAGGGATCCGTCGGCGGCTGAATGGAAAGTACTTTCCGGATGCCCAGTTTTTCCATTCGATATTCCAGCGTTGTCGGTTTTAGATTCAATAATTCAGCAGCTCCCCCACTACCCCGAATCCGCCCGTTTGTTTGCTTAAGAATTGCCAGAATATACTCCCGTTCGGTTTCCTGTTGAATCTGTTTTACATCCTGCAAATCTTTCGGCGGTAAACCTGCTGGTTGTCCGTAGCTTTTGAACGTAGCATCGGGCTGAGCCCCCCCGGAAACGTATTCATGGCAAATAGGCTGTTCACCAGCGGACGCCCCAACGTAAGCGGAGATTGGCCATCATTCAGAATAACAGCCTGTTCAATGATGTTTTCCAGTTCCCGGATATTGCCCGGCCAGGGGTAATTGACCAGTTCCTTAAGTACCGTATCACTAATTCCCCGGAACGGCTTACCTAGTTTACGAGCTGATTTCTGAGCAAAAAACTGGGCCAGCAGTGGTATGTCGCCGGGGCGTTCCCGCAGGGAGGGCAACGTAATGGGAAACGTAGCCAGCCTGAAATACAGATCCATTCGAAACCGCCCTTCGGCAACTTCTTTTTCCAGATGCCGGTTGGTAGCGGCAATCACCCGTACATCAATTCGGATGGGCGTTTTGCCACCGATCCGTTCAATTTCTTTCTCCTGCAATACGCGCAGCAGTTTGGCCTGCAACTCAAGCGGCATCTCCCCAATCTCGTCCAGAAAAATGGTGCCGCCCTGTGCCAGCTCGAATTTACCGATACGTCTTTCGAATGCGCCGGTAAATGACCCTTTTTCGTGACCAAACAATTCGGATTCGATAAGCGTAGCGGGTAAGGTAGCACAGTTAATTTTTACGAGGATCTTAGTCTTGCGTACTGACAGATTATGAATGGCCCGCGCAATCAGTTCCTTTCCCGTACCGCTCTCGCCCAGAACCAGAACGGTGGTATCGGTATGAGCGACCTGCGTAACCTGATCGAATACCCGTAGTAAACGCTGACTTCGACCAATGATTTCCTCGAAGTTGGCCGATGTTTTCACTTCTTCCTGCAGGTACGTGTTTTCGCGCTGGAGTTGTTCACTGAGCCGGGCCACTTCTTCGAAGGCAAGAACACGTTCCAGCATAAGTACGATCGGTTGCTCCAGCCGTTCCGTCAGCCTTACATGCCGGGAGAGGTACGTATCGGATTTACGGCTCAGGAAAGAGAGAACAAAGAAATCCTGCTGGTTTATGTTCAGAGGAATCTCCAGCGACGATTCGAGCCGGAAGGTTTTCGCGAGCAGTTGTACGTACCGATTCTTTCTACAGTACTCGTCAAAATCCTCTTCGTTGTAGCGTAACGCTCCTTTTTGTTTGGTACCCGACCGTACTTGAATCAACTCGTCGACAGGCATAGCGGTCATC
Source organism: Spirosoma sp. KNUC1025 (assembly GCF_045160025.1). Taxonomy (GTDB): domain Bacteria; phylum Bacteroidota; class Bacteroidia; order Cytophagales; family Spirosomataceae; genus Spirosoma. Next base: position 2,217,001 of record NZ_CP087139.1, on the reverse strand, counting down.
TGCTGAATATCAGTCAGGCTGATGGTCTGATATTCCGAAAAGCCGACCCGATAATAATTAAAAATATGGGTGACGTCCTTTTTCTGGTACCTGATCGTCAAAAAATCGAAGGGAATATGCGGCTGAAGGAGTATGGAGGCATTGAGTAGTTTCTGTTCCCAACTTTCAGATGCCGACAGAGCATCCAGCAATTCGATCTGAAGCGCTTTCTCTTCGCGCAACTTCATTTCAACACTATGCGCATGTCGGTACCGGCTAATTTCCAGCGTAGTTAACAGATCTTTTTCCCGGAAAGGCTTCACAATGTAGCCACTGGGTTGTGTAGCCTTCACAGCTTCCAGTACGCTTCGGTTGTCGTTGGCAGAAATATAAATAAACGGAATAGCTCTGTCTTCCAGCATCTTAGCCAGATCGATACCCGTTTCCTTCCCTTTCAGGTAAATATCGAGTAGCACCATATCGGGCTTTTGCTGCTCCATAAGCAGCAGAGCTTCTGCTACAGAATCGGCAACACCCGTAACCGGATAGCCTGCTTCTGTCAGAATAATCTCCAGATCATTGGCAATAATATACTCATCTTCAACAATCAGGATTTTATACGTAGCGGTCGAAGAAAGAGGAGGGTTGATGGATGGATGCATAGTCCGAAAAGCGTTATGGGTTACCGAATACAGACTGTGTTTTCAATCTGTCACCTAACAAGAATTACACCTTTTCAGGCCTTGATGAACAAAAGCCGCGCAAAAACATCAGGTAGCTGCTTTTTTTAACTGCGATCTGCCAATCTAAAGCTAATTTACTGGACGTCTGGCCAAAAGCCCAATTAACTGAAGCCTGTTTTATTCAGAAATAGAAATTCCTGAAAAGACATGCTGGTTTCAGATCACTGCTCTCATAACTCTGGCCGCCACGAACAGGCTGGACAGGTCCGGTTTTTCTGGAGATCTCCAGTTTCGTGTATTCCAGCGGATTCTCTCCTTTAGTCCAGACATGCAATCTGAAGCCTTGAGGATGAGTCATTTGCTCTTTACGGCTACACATCATACTTATTCCCGGATTACCTCAGGGCAGTGGCATTTCCGTTGATACATACTATTTGTTGCCATATAGTTTAGGCACGTTACCATCATGGCCACTACAAAGCAGATTATTGACCTCGTGTACAGCACCATAACCGACAGCAACCTGAGCCGGGTTTTGCCGGTACTGGATGAGCAAATCGTACTGCATATTCCCGACAACGTACCTTTCGGTGGCGAATACCACGGCAGAGGTGGCTTTCTGGCGCTCATGTCAAATGTTTACAAACTCTACGAAAGCATTCAGTTGAGTTCACTCATTTTTTTCGCTCCCGACGACGCCAGTTTACTGGAGAAATCGATTGTTGTAACTGGCAAACTAGAAGGTAAACTCCACATAAGCGATGAACCGATAACTGTATCCTTTATACACTATTGGCTACTCAGCCAGGAAAAAGTAGTGGAGCTGCGTGTATTTCACTGGGATACAGAAAGGCTGCGCAGTCACTTTCTGCCACCAGCCAAAGGGCCAATGGGTTCGGCAAATGGGCACAGCAGTTCTGAAAACGGCAACTTACCCGAATAAGCCACTTCTATGCGTACGATCAAGTAGTATTTTCCGGCAGCAGAAAGCTTACTAAACGTATTGCCAGACAGACCGCTGTTTACACGATCATCTACGCGACTATGGAAACCTTACCCCCAGACCGAAGAACTTTTCTGAAAACCGCACTGGCCAGCCTGTCTCTGGCATCGCCCGGTTTGATCACACAAGACTGGCAGGCTCCTGTTGCCTCAGGCCATCCGGGCCGTGTCCGGTTAAGCTGTAATCTGTATTCGTTCAATGAACCGCTGACAAACGGCCAAATGACGCTCGAAGACGTACTGGTCTTTTGTGCCGAACTTGGCTTCGATGCTGTTGACCCGACAGGCTATTATTTCCCAAACTATCCAACTACGCCCGAAGACAGCTATCTCTATCAAATTAAACGAAAAGCATTTCGGCTTGGTCTCGACATCAGCGGTACGGGTGTACGTAATGATTTTACGTTACCCGACCCAACGCGACGAAAAGCTGAAGTTGAACTGGTCAGAAAATGGACCGATGTTGCCGCCCGCCTGGGCGCTCCTGTTATCCGTGTATTTGCCGGAACCGGAAAAGAGCTGCCCAAAGATTATAATCGGGACGAGGTCACGAATTGGGTTGTCGATGCCATTCGTGAGTGCACAGACTACGCTGCCAAACGGGGCGTGATCCTTGTTCTACAAAATCACGCGGATTTTATCCAGACGGCCGACCACGTACTGGATATTGTGCGCCGGGTCAATTCAGACTGGCTAGCGGTCAACCTCGACATTGGCAGCTTTAAAACTGGCGATCCTTATTCGCAAATTGCCAGTGTAGCCCCTTATGCCGCTACGTGGCAAATCAAGGAAAATCTGTTTGTCAACGGGCAGGAAGTGGTCACGGACTTAACCAAAATTGTACGTATTGTGCGTGAGTCAGGTTATCGGGGATATTTACCGATCGAAACGCTGGGTAAAGGCGATCCAAAAGAGAAAGTGACGGCCTTTTACGAAAAAGTAAAAAAAGCCCTAAACGCTACGTACTAATCACGTCGAGATCCTGATTTTTACCGCTTGCTCAAGAGTAGTTGCTTTTCTCTCAGGCAGTTAATTAATTTTACACCGCATTAAACTATCAATGCCGGTGTCTACCATTGTTTAAAAACCCACATTGGGTTACGTCTTCTCTTCCCAACCGTTCGATCAAGGCTGGTTCAGCTGACTTTGCGTTTCGGCTCCAGTAAGGTCACGGTTTGCCCGAATTTTCGCGAATCCGGTACGTCCGGTCATTGAGGCACGCCTATGGCTATTACTGACTGTACCTGAGCGGGGTTATTATGCGTCATCCAGACGATTTACGCTTAGGGATAATCTAAGTCAGTCGAATGGCACATTTTGGCCGACACGGATCAAATTTCGAACTAACAAATTTTAAATCAACGGCGTATGAGCATTACTCATACGCCTAATTATAGCTTTCAGGAAATGAACACGGTTATAAAAAAGAGTGGTATCAGGATTTTTTTGCTGGCTTAAACTGCGAAATGTGGGAAAAAGCAGCAACCGCAAACTGGACTGAACAAGAAGTAAATTTCTTACTGAACGTACTTGAATGCCAAACTGGCGCTAGTCTGCTGGACGTTCCCTGCGGTTTTGGGCGGCATACAGTAGCCCTGGCAAAGCGGGGGTTTACGATGACAGGAATTGACATATCCACTGAATTTCTCCAGAAACTAGCTGCTCAGGTTGAGGCCGAACAACTCCCCGTCCAGGTTATATACGGTGACGTAACAACAACGCGATTCACCTCCTCTTTCGATGGTGCATACTGCCTGGGCAACAGTTTTGGCTATTTCGAGTACGACGGGATGACTGATTTTGTGAGAAACGTATCGGCAGCTTTAAAACCTGGGGCGCGTTTTGTCATCAATTCAGGGATGGTGGCCGAAAGTATTTTACAGCACTTTCCGGAAACGAACCACTACGTTCTCGATGACTTAATAATGGACATCCGCAATACTTACCTGATCGAAGAGAGTTGTATGCTGACCGAACTCAGTTATACAAAGGGAGAGCATACGGAAAAACATTACTTTAAGCACTTTGTGTACACTCTGTCCGAAATAAAACGAATACTGTCCAGCTACGGGTTACGCACAATCGCCGTGTATAATTCGACGGAAAAGGCAGCTTATCAACTGGGTGATCAGCAGATGTATCTGGTGGCGGAAAAACGGTAGTAGGCGTGTTCAAGTAACGTCAGCACGTTGCTTGTCTGCCAATAGGTACGTGCAATTGGGATTGAATCAATGTATTCAATCCCAATTTGTTTTCCAACGTAATAACGTAAAGGCCGAAGCTGATTTATTTCGACCTGTGCTGATGAAAACTGTACTGATTTTACGGAACACCCAGTTAAACGACTTTTTTTGCTGACTATCAGCTTCGTTTAGCGGTAAGCTATTTCAGGAGAATGCAGGACAGCGTAATTTGCAAAACCCTTCCACCATTTTCTAGCTCTTTTTCTTATATGGGTTACATAAAACAACTTGACACATTAAGAGCTATTGCCGTCATTTTTGTAATTATTCATCATTGGTTAAGCCATATTCATTTTATAAATAAACTTTGGTTAGGCTTTTATGCCGTTAATACGTTTTTTGTTTTAAGTGGGTTTTTGATTACAGGGATATTATTTGAGCACAAGCAGAAGGCCGAAGCGCTAAATCTATCATCGATAATCGTGCTTAAAAACTTTTATATACGGAGAGCACTCCGAATTTTCCCCATTTATTACCTAACCATTTTTTTATTATTACTCGTTGGCAATCAAACAGGTACACATATCCGCACTACGTTTCCATATTACTTGACCTATACGTCTAACTTCTATTTCTTTAGGACTGAGAAATGGGACGGGATACTTTCGCATTTCTGGACGTTAGCGGTTGAAGAACAGTTCTATCTTCTCTGGCCCTGGCTGGTCTTATTTGTCCGAACGAAGTATCTGTTACCCATGATAATCGGCTTTGTCCTCGTTGGTTTTTTTAGTCAATTAGCGCTTATAAAAAATCACTGGGCTGGTGTTTTGCCCATTACCTGCTTTGATTTTTTTGGAATGGGTGCTTTACTTGCCTGGGTAATTACGTTTCGACCCAATTCCACTCAAAAATTTTACCGATGGACCACAATCATCTCATTAATAACCTTGATTTGTTTTTTCTTCGTTAATGATATGTGGCTGTATCCTCTGTTAAAATTTAGCTCTGCAATTATTTCGGTATGGCTTATTGCCTATATAGTAGGGTACTCAAGAGAAAAAACGCCCTTCGACTTTATCTTACGGAACCCAATCTTATTATTTATCGGACGTATCAGTTATGGTTTATACGTTTATCATTTAATGATTCCAAGGCTTGTAAAAGGAACAATAAGCCGGTTCAACCTGCATGGATTTTTACCAGATACCTTTCAACTTTATACACGGGTTTTGACTCTTATTGAATACATAGTCGTGTTAGTTCTTATAGCGTGGTTATCATACATATTGATTGAAAAGCCTTTTTTGAGATTGAAAAAGTATTTTACCTACGAACAAATTCACAATACCTCCCAAGCTTCTTTAAGCTCTTAGATAAAAAAGCCACAATCGCGCACGGTTTTCCATAGTAGAATTCTACGAAGCTCTTCCAGCAAATTTCAGGCACACGTTGAATTTACCAGTCATACGAATGGCTAAAATGAAAACGCCTGTATCGGCCAGTGAGGCTGGTAGCCTTTAGTGCCTTCTCTTTTGGACGTTTATGTATTGCTCCACCCAGTTTTATGTAGCTTGTCTGTTGTCAGCAATACTAACTAACACTACTCTCCTCCCTGTAATCGATTCGTAAGCCGGAGCGTGCATTAACCAGAGACAATGCACAGTCAATATAGGTTGCAATAAACCCGTTGCCTCATTTATAGCATCGGCAGATGGCTTCTGGCCTCGGTAACGGGTTTGTTTATTACCTGGATCAATCACTTGCCTGGGTAGTCATTTAATTATGAAGATACCCTTTCAATTCCTGCCCTTCTTTTACTGTTCGGATACAGCTATGTTCAGTTGGATGACGATAATAGGGGACTGACTCTGCGAATTATGTCAGAAAAGCCAACACGAGCCAAACACGGGGGATGTTCCATACCCAGAAATGCGGTACCGGATCGAGTGGCTATAAAGAGGAATGCAATCGGGCACGAGTTCTAAAAAAAGGAAGTGCAGCCGGAAGAGAAAAGATTCAATAAATCGTAAACTCAATCAGAATAACTCAATGTTAGCCATGAATTATCGGGGGCCCCGACGGGTCCGCATCGACCATAAACCCATGCCAACGATCAAGCATCCCGAGGATGCCATCGTACGGGTTACGCGCTCCTGCATTTGCGGGTCCGACCTACACCTGTACAATGGCAATGTGCCGGATACTCGCGTCGGTATGACATTCGGCCATGAGTTTATCGGCATAGTCCAAGAGATCGGACCTGAGGTGCACAAGGTCAAAGTAGGGGATCAGGTACTGGTTCCCTTCAACATCGCCTGTGGCAAATGCGTATTTTGTCAACAGGGCCTTTATGGCAATTGTCACGAATCAAATTCACAGGCCACCGCTGTAGGAGGCATCTTTGGTTATTCACATACGGGTGGTGGATATGATGGCGGGCAGGCTGAATTTGTTCGAGTGCCTTATGCCAATTTTGGCCCTACGGTTATCCCGCCGGATATGGACCCCGACGATGCCGTTTTACTGACCGACGTAGTACCTACCGGCTATCAGGCAGCTGAAATGGGGGGTATTCAGCCCGGCGATACGGTTGTCGTCTTTGGAGCCGGCCCGGTAGGCATTATGGCCGCCCGGTGCGCCTGGTTGTTTGGCGCCGGTCGTGTTATTGTCATTGATCAAGTGGATTACCGATTGGAATTTGTTCGCAACTACGCCCCCTGCGAAGCTTACAACTTTAAAGAAATGGATGATCCGGTGTTATTTATCAAGAAAATAACCGACTGGCTGGGAGCCGATGTTTGTATCGACGCGGTAGGTGCAGAAGCGGCAGGCAGTGCCCTGCAAACCATTACCGGACGAAAGTTATTGATTCAGGCTGGATCTGCAACGGCGCTTCACTGGGCGATCAACTCGGTCAAAAAAGGCGGAATCGTCTCGATTGTGGGCGTGTATGGACCTACTGATAACCTGGTTCCGATTGGCAACGTTGTGAATAAAGGCATTACCATCCGGGCCAACCAGGCTTCGGTAAAACGACTGCTGCCGCGGCTAATCGAGCATGTACAAAATGGTATTCTCAACCCAAAAGCCATCATTACCCACCGGGTGCCGCTGGAAGAGGTAGCAGAGGCTTATAACATCTTCGCCAACAAGCTGGACAATTGTATTAAACCTGTTCTTATTCCGAATGCAGCCTAAAGCTAAAACGACTATGGAAACACTAGAAACGACGGCAAAAGCCTATGCTCATATTCCGGGTTGGGGCATTGATGCTGATCCCAAAAATGACCCGACCTACCCTATCCGACACCGTCTTGACGGACCAGCTAATGAAAAGGGATACACCTGGGAGAGGCCGGAACAACAACCCGTTGACATAGAGATACTTCACTCTAACGAACGACCAAACGTAAGTGCAGTATTCGGTACGTCCGTTCCGCCATCAGGACTTAGTGGTCAGATCCGCCGGTTTGCCTTTCGATTCAGCGAATCAGAATATGGACACTGGTTACCCTTACTGCTCGCGGATCGAGTCAACGTAGTGGAGGGCATCATTGATGACTTAAAGCAAAGTCACATTCCCAATATTTTTGCCGAGAAGGGCATGAAAGCCGATTTGAAATACAACCGGCAAGGCCTACTCAAACAGGCATTGATTGGGGCCGTAGTAACGACCGCCCTGGTTGTTTTCCTTTCCAGAAAGAAAGGCCCAGTGAAAGCGTAAACGCCGAAAATATATTCTCAATTCAATTCGCAAATCCTATGAAATCATCAGACTCATCTAATCCGGAACACAAAGAAGGGCCAGTAGCCAAAGCCATTGAACAACAGACCGCTAAGCTTCCCTCCGATCTATTTCTGTGGGCAGCCTTAGCTTCTATGGGCGTTTCGGCCTATCTGCAGGCAACCAGCGACCGCAAAACAAGTTTATTTGTAGGCCAGTGGGCAGCGCCTTTCCTGCTTCTGGGCCTGTACAACAAACTAGTTAAAGTGGAAGGAAGCGATTAGCATCCAACCGCTATTCATAAAAGGGTTAAGGACCAATAGTTGCTCTAACCCGGTTACTTTTTAGTAAGCAAAAGCCGCATTAGCCAGCGCTGGTGTGGCTTTTGCTTTGATTAACTTTCAGAAACTTAATTGCACTCACCTACCAGGCCAGTAAGTTGTAAACTTTCCCTTAAGTACGTTCTTCAAAAGCTAGTTCATAACCAATATCAGGTTACCTGCGTAGACAATAAAACTGTGTAAAACACAGTCAGGTAAGCCCCTGGAATAAAAGCAGGTGTGTGCCTTGTACTTCTTAGACGAACTTTTCAGGGAAGACAAAAACAGTAATAAAAACCGTTTGTGAGGGTATAAATATACTAACGCTCTTATACGTATGCAGCCCAACGCCAGTACGAAATCTGTTCATGATTCTACCAAGCAGATTACACTCCTCATCATAGAAGACAATAACGACATCTGGATGATTGTCAGCCTGATGCTTAAAAGACAGTTGCCTAATGTTAGCTTTCACCGAGTAGTTAATGCCCAACAGGCTTTAGATTACCTTGACGAACGAATCACGAATTCCCAGGCAATCCCTAATTTAATCCTTCAAAACCTGTACCTCCCTTTACTCAAGGACGGTTTGGACCTATTGCAGGAAATACGCGCTAAGTTGACGGCTTATTCAGCTCAGCAAATTCCTATTCTAGTCATGAGTTCTTCAGATAACCCTGACGATATTCGCCGGGCTTACCAGGCAGGCGCCAGCAGCTTTTACCGTAAGCCCGCCGATATGAATAACTGGAATAGCTATTTTGATCGACTACGTCAGTTCTGGTTAGAATCGGTGATTTTACCGGTTACTTAATGGTTTTGCTTCCATAAATAGCGTGTATATGTTCTGCTTAATCCGAAGTAGATTTGAGTATCTCTTTAAATTTCAGCGCATCCTGTTTCATGTGAATATTATTAAAAAAAACATACCCGCCTTTTTCCTTCGGCAACAACTCTGCCAGATCAGCTAATTCATCAGGTTCATACTGATATCGCCATCCCTGCCGACCATGCAACCGGAAATAACAACGTTCCGGTGTCATGGTTGACTGCGCAAACGGATCTACAACATGCCACAGGTCGAGATCTTCACACAAATCGTTTATAACCTGTTTATCCCAATGGCCGCGTGGCTCCCAGCAGTAGTTTAAGCCGTTACGTTCCAGATTCGAAAAGAAACGGATGAGGTTAGCGATATGCTCTGGTGTCTGCGAAAAACTGGCAGGGCACTGAAATACTATAGTTTTAGCGCGTAATTTCTGGGCACAGGCCAGCGTATACTGCCAGGCTTCCTCAACAATCGAACTGGGTTTGAAATAGCCTACCTCCGAACGTTCCGATTCGGATAGCTTTCGTTTTAATCGCTTATAGGTTGGGCTCTTGGCCGGGTGGGTAATAAGCTGCCAGGCTTTCAGCGTGAACTCAAAGTCGGGCGGAACTTCATTTCGCCACCTTTCCAGCGTAGCCAGCCGGGGCGGTTGGTAAAACGTAAGCTGAACCTCTACGCTGGAAAACAACTCAGCATAAGCGGCTTTAGAGCCACTTAATCCGCATGTGCCAATTTGTATTTCGCTGCTCATTCAGGCCAGATTAGTACAGTCCGACGAAGACCTGTGTTCATAATTAAAAGCAGCCTGTGAGTACGGGAAGATTGATTTCTGCATGAGATGAGAGCGGTCTTACGCTACGTATTTGTCGCATAACGCCGTGGTAGTCGAATACGAAATAAGGTACCCCGGCCCGTGATGCTTTCGATCTCCATGTTAGCGCTCAGCAGTTCACACAATCGCTTAACAATCTGTAGGCCAATCCCTTCTCCCTGTCGGGCCTGATGCGCTAGTTCACCCAATTGGTCTCCCTTAGGAATCGTTGGTACGTCGGTTGGCAAAACGGCCACCGGCTCTCCTGCATCAACGGATAGTACGCTGGTCGCTTCTACGGTTGGCTTAAGTTGATCACCAAATACACCTGTTAACGTAGCGGGCAAACCCGGCCCTGAATCCTGAACGCTCACGATCCAATGGATTTCGTTCTCCAACGCCCAGGAAATCGATACAAACCCGTTTGAGGTGTATTTTAGGGCATTCAGCAGTAGATTCTGTACGATACGCTGTAGTTTGACCAGATCAGTTTCAATAGGCAACGAAACAGGCCCGTCGGCTCTTAGAACCAAGTTTCGTTCGGCAGCGAGTGTCTGCCCACTTTCCACCATTTCACGCAGGAAAGGCGCTACGTCTACGGGCTTGATCTGAAGTTTTTCTTCACCCGCTTCCAACCGGGAGAGGTCCATTAAACTTGTCAACATTACCTCGACGTTGGCCAGATTTCGGCTCAACATATCCAGATACTGTTCCCGCTGCTCGTCTGACAAACCCTCCAGCTTTAGCATATAAGCCGCTCCGTTGATGATACCTAACCCGCCTTGCAGGTCATGCGCAGACGATCGGAGCATAGCGATTCGCTCCTGAGATAAGGCGGTCATTTTCTCGACAACCTCCTGAAGTGTGGCTGACCGCTGAACGGCTTCCAGTCGCTGTAGCTCATCATACTTAACAACGCTACCCTCCATAGTCTCCTGCATGATCTGGGAAATTCGCTGGTTGACATTCAGCAGAAGCTGAACATCTGTCTGGGGAAAAAGGCGTTGAAAACGCTTAAGCTCATCGTAAAGAATTTGCGTCAAGTGGGCCACTTCCCGCATGGTATCGATCAGCGAAAACGATTTTTGCCAGCGGTGCAGCCCATGCGCCTGAGCGGTCAGTGCTGTATCAGCCTCGGGCGGCTTTCCCATCAGTCGCTCTTCCAGAAGATCTAAAATCAGCGGCAGTAAATCATTGAATTCTTTACGGCTTAATGTAAGACCTTTCGCCAGGGTGATATCTTCCTGACAAGCGGTTCGCCAGTTGTTCAGAATAGTTTCCCGTTGCGCATATAGATAGGCAACAATGGCCGATAAGGTTTGAGGACTGTCAGCATCAAAGGGTTCCATAATACGTATACGGTCGGGCTTAAGCGCCAATTTTTTGCTTTGTCAAAAAACGTAATCCCTGAATTATCAATACGTTAGAATTACCTGCCGCTGCTGACACTACATGCGCCAGATTCCTAGCGACCTAGCATCATTCTTTTTAATGAATCATCAATAGCACGTACTGGCACGTAACCAATGGGCTAATCAGGAGTAGGCGCGTGTGAGAAATTAGTACCCAATCCAGGGAACGACACTGGCCGAGTTCCCGGCTATAGGAAACCCTTCTGTAGTAGTTGTCAATACTACGGAAGGGTTTCGCTTTGATACAGCGCTTTCAGGCCGTACATATCAACTGTTTCACGAGTAAGTACGTAATGGTGGCGCTTACTATTCGATGCAATCTGGGATCACTCACGCAGAAACGTAGCCATCCGTGCCTGATTGACTCCTATGATTCGACTGCTTTATGGTGTTTTCAGAAAATAACTGCTGATAAGCGCCATAAATACAGTCGCTCAAGAATTAATACTCGTACTTGATGCCCATTTTCTTAGCCATATCAGCAAATACCTGCGGGTCGAAATCATCGGCACCCGGTGCATTCAACTGAGGCTCTTCCTCCAGATCAGGAACCGGGTAGCCAGGAATAGCGCCCTCTATCACGACGCACTCCTGCCCATCATCAGGGTGAGGACCATTCCAGATCAGACCAGCTTGCTTGTAGTCCTCCTGACTGAAGGTATACAGTTGCAAATGCAGTTTCTGATCCATGAATTTCCGGGCTTCAGGAAAGGCATTGTTGCTGAGATCCGGAATCGGCAGGAGTTTGGTGACCTCTACGCCCGTTAGTTTTTCAAGTGCTTTCGCATAAGCCACGATATGCAGTCCACCACGTACCAGCAAATACCCAACCATTGTGCGGGCCGTTGGATCCGATACCATTTCATAAGCGCGCATTTTGTTGCCCCGGGCGCCACACTCCAGAAAGAAATTGTGCAGCAGATCCAGTTTCAGATTCCCACTGCTGAATACGTTCTGACCGGACCAGAAGTTACCCATCGAATCAACAGGTAAAGACCCCTGACCACTGGCAATATAATGATACGTATTCCGGGCATTGACAGCATCCGCCAGGGGTGCTGCAACCGGGTCGAAGCCTCGTTTGGTCACACCTGTCAGCAGCAGATTGATTGCGTAGGAGACAACTTCAATATGTCCATACTCTTCCCCGGCTATGCTGGAGATAACATCATAAAAGGGACGGATTTTCTTACGGCCCCGAAAATTAAAGGATTGAAAGGTGTAATTCATCAGCGTTGACATCTCACCGAATTTACCACCTAGCAGTTCCTGAATAGCAGCGGCATCATTAGCCGATGGGTTTTTGGGTATGGGCAACTCGATTGGAAGCCGGTCCATTTTTAAAATCATAATCGTATGGTTTAGTTAGAAACCCTGGAACACTTATCTATGTACCCAACCTGGCTCAGTTACTATAGTTGAAAATGAGTGAACCTCTATGAGGCAATGGCCCTGTTTGATTTAAACCATGGAATTCTCGATGGTCGGGATTTTGTATATACCAAAAAGGGGGTGACTGTATAAGCCACCCCCCTTTTTGATAAAGAAAAGCTGCCTGGTTTACAGCTTACTCATAATTTGCTTCGATACTGTCAAGTGAGTTTTTACCAGCGGATGCGCAGCCTTGGCAATACCTTTCAAACTGGCATCTGAAGCGGTTGACTCCACCGTCGACATCACTCTGTCAAGTTTCTCATGCCCTTTCACCCCGCTTTCGCTCACATACATTTTGTCCAGAGCAGCCCCCGACATACCTTGCAATTTGGTCAACATCGCCTGAGTTTCGGGGTCAGGAGACGAAGGTAGGGTGATCCCTTTGGCACTGGCAATTTCCTGTAGTTTCGCTGATAGCCCCGTCTGTTCATCCACTTCAGCCTGCGCCAGCTCACGTACTTCTGGATTAGTTGCCTTTTGGAGTGCCACTTTGCTAACTTCCAGCTGCATCATCCCTCCCTTGGCAACTTCCATCATCAGATTCTGATCGGCCGAGGAAAGCTTTGCGTTTGTTGCCGAAACAGCGCTCACGGCAGCAGCTCCTTTCTGATTCTGACTATCGAATTCCGATTTACTTTCTTTTCCCACCTGAGTGGTTGTACCAGCGCTCATGGCGCCACTGTTCTGCTGGGCTACGGAAACGCCTGTTAGAAGCACGGTCATTAGTAAGCCCAAAGAAATTGACTGAATTTTCATAACGTATTGCTGTGTTGAGATAAATAAAAGTTTACTATTTGTCGCCTAACGACTTGATTAGGGCAACTGTTTATGAATACGACAAACGCAGATGAAACCATCCTGACAGTTAGTCTTGATGAATATGTTTACTCTTGAGCCGCTTTTTGATTAACCGAATGGGTCGCTATGAAGGTTAGTTTCTCATCGGCCGCTTTCTCTTCTTTCAAAGTAGTTTCCAGCAGATCGGCAACCTTTTCCTGGCCGGTTTGCAGAGCCAGGGTTCGGGCCGTACCATAACTGGCAATCTCATAGTGCTCCATCTTCTGGGCAGCACCAATGATGGCGGCATCGGCTAGCGGACCATCTTCTAATTGATCCAGTAAATCCTGAGCTTCTTCAATTAGCCCCTGCATGGCCATGCAGATTTCGCCATCCGGGTCAATACCTAATTGTTTGGCAATCTGTTCCAGGCGGGTAACCTGGCTTTCTGACTCGCGCTGATGAACCTGCAACGCTTGCCGAAGTTGGTCGCTTTGAACCCGCTTAACGAGTTGGGGCATCGATTCCAGCGCTTGTTTTTCGGCCGAGTAGATATCCTGAATCATGTGCTCAAAAAAATCATCCATTGTTTCCATACGTAGTACGTCAAGTTTATTTGTTTGTGTTGACCTATGGAGAACACTAGTCGACGACGGCTGGCTTTTAATGAAGTAGATGATGTGAGGCAGCGGTCCTAACCAAAAAACTCGTTTGCGCAGGCGGGCAGAACGGAACGTAGCTACATTTTTTCGCGCTCGGCTAACTTCAGAACGTGATTCAGACTGGCTATGAATTGCTGGTGAACACACGCGAAATTACCGGCTTTGAACAAAGCCTGAACGTCGCCAGGCGTTTTCGATATCGGATTAGTGGGTGCAGTTCTTGGTAGTAAAATGTAGGTCAATGAAGGCCTATTACGTAACAGGCCTGCCTGAGTAGGTACGTAGTAAGGCGGTTTGGGAGCCTTGAGGAGAAAGTGTATTCAGCTAGTCAGCTTCCCGAAGGCTTTGAGCTTTCGGGAAGCTGACCGTTTACAACTCTACTTTTTTCGTGGTATCTTTCCGGGCACCTGATTTCGTGCGCCGTGGCGTATAGCGGTTCCTGCCTTTGTGTACTCCCGCATCTTTCTCCTGCTTATAACTAGGTATGGCCCTATCGCCACTTTCCAGTTTTTCCTTTTGCGTAGGTTCCGGAAGCGGACCTTTCTTCTTCGCATTGGCGGCCATTGCTTTCGTCATGGTCGTGGAGGTTGCAGAACTGGACATTGCCTGGGAGTTGAGTCCCTTTTTAGGCGGTGATGGCGTCTGGGCCAGGCTTGTGGTCGCTACAAATAAGGCAGCTATTAATACTTTAATCATAACGTTTCGCAGTTTATGCTTTATAATGCCAAAACCATTTCATTTGTTTACCGCCGAACCGTATCCACGCGGGTTGCTCCTCCCCTACGTAGTGAATCAGGGCGAAGGCGAGGTTGCTTCCGGTTTTTAGGGAGCGTCGTATCCATGCCTGTTTCCATTTTCATACGTTCAGTACGGCTCGTTTTCTTCAGCTTGGGCTGGGGCGGATTGGCCTGGCGCGTATCGGTCGTTGACGTCGATTGCTGTATCGCTGGCGACTGATTGCTCTGTCCAGATGCACTTACAATAAAAGCAAGGCTTAATAGATTGATAAGCAACAACATTCGTTTCATAATAACATTGAGTTTGTATACGTATCTAACGCCGTGGTGCCCCATTAGGTTATTGGGTACCGGTGTTATTGAGCAAACGACCTGATCATTTTATGGAATTTAGCGCCTTGATGCATCTATTGATATAGGCAGTTAACGTATGTTTTTAAAGCGATTTCGTAAACCCAAACCCACTACTGATCTGGAGTATGTTGCGGCCTACCGCGCTACGGGCGATCTGACTGTGCTGGGTGAACTCTACGAGCAGCATATGGAACTGATTTACGCCGTCTGTTTCAATTATCTACGCGATGAAGACGAAGCCAAAGATGCCGTAATGCATTTGTTTGAACAATTGATAACCGATCTGCGACGACACGATGTTCAGCAGTTTGGCCCCTGGTTGCACAGTGTGGCCCGCAACTACTGCCTGATGCAGTTGCGCAGGCACCAGGCTCATCCAACTACTTCGTTGGTTGTCGATACGACCGGCGATACAGAAGATGAGCAGTTGCATAAGTTAATTACCGATGAAGCCGATACGCTGGATCTGGAAGAAGATCTGACCCGTATGGAAGCCTGCCTGAAAACACTCCCGACGGAGCAGCAAACCTGCCTGACATTGTTCTATCTGCAAAAGAAAAGCTATACAGAAGTAGCTGACCTAACGGGCTTTGATTTAAAACAAGTGAAAAGTTATTTGCAGAATGGCCGCCGAAATTTGAAAATTTGTATGCAAAAGTAGTGGGTTGATGTGCTGTATAATTTGTAACGGCATATGAATTGCCAGGCGGCACCCACCACCTAAAAAAATGGACGAACAACTTACCTTCAACGAATTACAGGCATATCAGGCCGGAAAGCTGAGTGGCCCTGCCCGCCATCGGGTCGAACGGCTCCTGCTGGAAAACCCGATCTATGCCGATGCACTGGCGGGTCTGGAAGCGATGCAGCAGACAGCTACCCCCACGGCTGAGCAACTGGCCGATTTACGTACGGCCCTGCACCAGCGTATTCATGAATCGGCCACAAAAAAACGGCTCTGGCCCCTCTGGATTGCAACGACCACAGCCGCCATTCTATTCATGCTGGCGATGGCCATTTACTTTATCTTCTTTGCGCCCAAACGTACCGTTAAACCAGCGCTCCAACCGAAGCAGGCAGTCTCACATAGTTGGTCTGATAACACCCGGTACCACCCTTCCGATGCCACGGCTCATACCGGCTTTACCAGTACTTTTCGGGTATAAGACCCCAAAAACAAGCAGACATTTATACAGATCGCGTAAAACATTTGCCAAACCTCCTACGTTAACGGGGCATAACTACTTATACAGGTTCTTATGTTTCGCACACTTTCGCTACGCTCTACTACGTTATCATTCCTTCTTGTTTCCTGCTGTTTATCAGGCAGTTTTGCTCAGCAACGCTTTAGTGCAGGCCCCCGCCTTGGCTTAAATATGTCCAATTACTGGGGTAATGCCGATAACATGAGTTTCAAACCAGGTGTGACTGCTGGTGTTTTTTTAATGTACAGTTCACTCAATCACTTTGGTATTTCTGCCGATCTGCTGTATTCGCAGATGGGTACCAAATTTGCCGATAACCGATACAAGTTTACCCAGCATGTCAACTACCTCGAAATTCCGGTGGTGGCCCGTTATTTCCTGACCTTATCCGGCAATTTCAGACCAAACCTTTTCGTGGGCCCTTCGCTGGCGATAAAGCTCAATGCCAAACGCACCAACGGTGAAATTGTCAGTGGTCCCAATACAGCCGTCAATGCCGACAACACCGGCGATTTCAATGATCTTGACCTGGGTGCAACAGGTGGTTTTCAGCTTAACTGGGGAACAGGTCCCCGCCAGCGCTTTCTTATTGATGCCCGGTATACGCTCGGCCTGAGTAACGTTCAATCCCGACTATCGAATTTATGGGGCGCTAATAACTCACTTCATAATTCGGCCATCACCGTTACGCTTGGTTACGGATTCGGTGTCGGACGTGAATACCCAAGTCGCTACCGTCGGTAGGCACCCGATCACTATCCTAAAAAAACGCCCTGCATCGGACTCCGATGCAGGGCGTTTTTATGCAAAATAAAGTAGCTTGGGAAAGCGTTCGCTCATTTTACGTAACCCGGTCCCATTAATAATTGACCCGACCGCTGGCCCGTATGCTGCCCATTCTCAACAACTGGCGTACCGTTGACCAGCACCCAGGAAATTCCGGTCGTGTAGGCGTGTGGCTGGTCGTACGTAGCGCGGTCAGCTACGGTTTTTTCGTCGAACAGAACAATGTCGGCGGCATAGCCTGTACGTAACAAGCCTCGGTCGGTTAGCCGAAAACGCTGGGCGGGCAAGGATGTCATACGGCGGATGGCTTCTTCCAGCGGGATAACATGGCGTTCCCGAACGTAACGGCCTAACACGCGGGCATTGGTGCCATAAGCACGGGGATGCGGCATCCCGCTGCCAAACTTGGCCACACTGGCATCCGACGCAATCATCGTGTTGGGATAACGAAGAATGGTCTCAACATCCGTTTCCGACATCGTGTGGTACACCATCTGAATTCGTTTCAGATTCGCCCGCTCCATCAACTCCATAACCAGATCAGCTTCCGTATCGGCCGTATTTTTTCGTCCTAATTTCTGATTGATCTGACTGATACTCAATCCGTTGAACGTAGTGTCGGGCTTATAGCTGGCAACAACTGCATAGTCATAATTCTGGCGAAGATTCTTTGCCAGAGCGTCCAGCATTTCCTTCCGGATTCGGGTACGTGTTGCCGGATCGCGAAACCGCACCAGCACTGCCGAATCGCCATCAGCTAATGCCCACGAAGGCACGATACTCTCCAGCGACGTACTGGAAGCGGTATATGGGTATTGGTCCACGGTTACGTCAAGTCCCTCGCGCCGGGCGGCTTCCACCAGTTCAACTGTTTCGGTGCTTTTTCCCCACAGTGGTTTGCTGGCTACCTTAAAATGGGAGATTTCAACCGGAATGTGAGCCTCACGACTGATCTGGATGGCTTCTTCAATAGCCTGTTTTACGTTCTGTCCTTCGTTACGTATGTGCGACGCATATACACCCCCGTAGCGTGATGCTACTTTAGCCAGATTCACCACTTCAGGTGTTCGGGCATAGGTACCGGGTGTGTAGATCAGCCCCGTCGATAACCCAACGGCCCCGTCTTTCATGGCCTGCTCTACCAGAGCCTCCATATCCGTTTGTTCGCGAGCGGTGGGTTCCCGAAACGCCATTTTCATGACTTTCAGACGTACCGAGTTATGCCCAATCAACGAACCTACATTAATGGAAGTCCCCTGCATCCGCAGGCTATCGAAATAGGTTTTCAGGTTGGCACTCGACCCGCCACAATTACCCGTTATCACCGTAGTTACGCCATCATGAATAAAATTAGGCGCACCCGGCTGGGCTTCCAGACTCCCCTCTACGTGTGCGTGTACATCGATAAAGCCAGGAGCGACGATCAGGCCGGTTGCATCAATAGACCGTTTGGCATCACTAGCCGCAATCGTTCCTACACGCGCGATACGTCCGTTCTGGATGGCAACATCGGCGTAGACCCAGGGATTACCCGTCCCATCGATTACCCGCCCATTTTTGATAACCAGATCATACGGTTGCGCATGAGCAAAAAAAGCGATGAATAGGTCACAAATCAGAAGAAGAAAATTTAGTTTCATAAACACATTCAGGCTGTTGAGGCAATCGATTTACGTATCAATATGGCTCTTTTACGGCACAGAACCTAACAGGTTCTGAAATCCCATATTGCTCTGGCTACCTTAACCAGTATCTTTACAGTGCCCAACTCGTGAGGTTTTCTGCTTCGTCCAATGAAATACCTTTTCTATCTATCGTTTCTGGTAATTGCTGTTTATCCTACTCAGGCCCAAACAGTAAAGCCTATTTTTCCGCAACCATTAAGTCCGCGCCTGGCCAATTACCAGATCGACGTAACGCTTGATCCAGTAACTAAAAAACTGAACGGTCGCGAAACATTAACCTGGCGCAACCCCTCGAATGATGTGATTCGGGAACTACAGTTTCATTTGTATCTCAATGCCTTCCGGAACGAAAACACTACGTTCATGCGCGAATCAGGCGGGCAGTTGCGCGGCACCCAGCTCGATCGAAATGCCGACGAGAATCCATATGGCTCGATTGATATTGTATCCATGAAAACGCGGGCGGGGGAAGCGCTGGCCTACGAGTTTTTCCAACCCGACCAGCCCGTAAACCGTAACGATCGTACCGTCATTCGCGTGCCGTTAACCAAACCCGTTGGACCTGGCGAAACCCTTGTTCTTGACATATCCTTTCGGGCAAAACTGCCGAAGATTTTTGCCCGGACCGGATTCAGCAAGGATTTCTTTCTGGTTGGGCAGTGGTTCCCTAAAATCGGCGTGTACGAACCCGCCGGTACCCGGTATGCCAGCCAGGGACAATGGAATTGCCACCAGTTTCATGCGCACTCTGAGTTTTACGCCGATCATGGCGTTTACGACGTAAATATTACAACACCGAAAGATTTTTGGGTCAGTGCTACGGGGCTTTTTCAGTCGGAGAAGCTCCACCCAAACGGGACAAAAACCATTCTATATCATGCCGAAGAGGTAGTAGATTTTGCCTGGACAGCATCACCCCATTTCAAGGTTGTGAACAACAGCTGGAAGCGCCCTTCGGGGGTAAAGTCGATCTGGAAGTAGTGATGCAGCCCGAACATGCCGATCAGGCGATCCGGTATATCAATGCAGCCAAAGCGGCTCTGGCCTATTTTGATAAACATCTTGGTAAATACCCCTTTCCGAATCTCACGATCGTTGATCCCCCACTGGATGCTCAGGGTTCTTTTGGCATGGAGTACCCAACCTTTATAACGGCCGGAACCGCCTGGTTTGTACCGGTGGGGCTACGCTTTCCGGAAGAAGTGGTGGTGCATGAATTTGGGCATCAATATTTTATGCAGCTACTGGCTACCAATGAGTTTGAAGAAGCCTGGCTCGATGAAGGGTTTAATCAGTACTACGAAGGCCGGATCATGGATGAAACTTACGGAGCCCGCTCAGCGGTCGTTGATTTATTCGGTTTCCGCATGGGCGACCTCGAAAGCTCGCGGGATGATTACGTTCATAACGACGATATAGCGCTTGGCTCGTCGTTTGGCAACACCTGGCAATTACCTGTGGGTCAGTACAGTATGCTTACTTATACCAAAACGGCCACCTGGATGCGGACGCTGGAAGGATTGGTGGGAAAACCCGTTATGGATGAAATTATGCAGACGTACTTCATCCGCTGGAAATTCAAGCATCCGAACGGGCAGAATTTTATCGATATCGTGAATGAACTGGTTCCGAAGCGGCTTGGCAGTAAATATGGTACTGACATGAACTGGTTTTTCGAACAGGCGCTCTACGGCGACAATGTATTTGACTATGAGCTCCTTTCGATCAAAAATCAAATCAATGAGGAGCGGCCGCAGACGGTTATAACGGTACGTAGAAATGGCGATGGAAAAATACCCGTCGACGTATTAGTGCATTTTAAAAACGGCAAAGAGAGGCTGTTTTTCTGGGATGGCAAAGCACGTCAGCATCAGTTTACGCTTACTGAAAACGCCGACGTTCTGTGGGCAACGGTCGATCCGAAGCAGAAGATTTATATGGATACGAACCTCAACAACAATAGTCTTACGCTTAAACCCTCATCGGCACCAGCCGCGAAATTTGCCACTAAATTTTTGTTCTGGATCGAAAACTGGATGCAGTGGCTGGCCTGGCTGGCGTAGGCATAAGCAATTTCGTTGTATCTTTAGATAAATAAAGTTGAATATCAGGCGATGAAAGGCAATAATCACCCTGTACCCATGCAAACTAGTTCTACGTAATGATTTTCTCTGAAATAGCTGAACTTCTAACTACCCAGTTTGGCGTTGACATACAAGCCAATACGCAGAATCCGCAGCCCTATCTGATCATTCCGGCGGATCAGTTGGTCGCCATCTGCCAGTTTCTACGTAACGACGAGCGGTTATTCTTTGACCTGCTGGCTTGCGTAACGGGAATCGATAATGGTCTGGAAGCCAATACCATGGAGGTCGTTTATAATCTAACGTCGATACCATATGGGCACGACCTGATGCTGAAAGTCATCGTACCTCGAATGGCAGAGGGAAACCGTCTACCGTCGGTACCGAGCGTAGCGGCTATCTGGCGAACGGCCGACTGGCACGAACGGGAAGCCTTTGACCTTGTTGGTATTCATTTTGCCAACCATCCGGACCTTCGCCGGATTCTGCTGCCTACCGATTGGGTTGGCCATCCACTTCGCACCGATTATCAGGAAGAGGACCAGTATCATGGCATAAAAACCAAGTAAGTAGTCAGCATTTTCGGCAAGGAGTTGACTGTTTGCCGTTTTCGTTTGTTATTGCTTTATCTGTTTTTACTGAAGCAATGAAAAACCCTTATCAGCACTGTTTCTACCTGCTGCTTTTTGCCTGCTCGCTGCTCCCTACCTTATCTCATGCCCAAGCCGTCGACTCTGTTATTGTTACGGGGCGCGTTCGAAATTTGTCGGCCAGACTTTATCGGGAAGCCCCAATGGTTCTGGTCAGCCGCAACAATATTTTGCAGGCCAATCGCGAATTTGTCAGACCCTCTCCTCTTAATGCCGATGGTACGTTTCGGGTATCGCTGCCGATCATTTATGCCCAGGAAGAGATGTATTTCAACTATGGACGTATCTCGACGGCTTTTCTGGCCTCGCCCGGCACATTGACAATCGAGCTAAACGCCGATTCTTTATTTACGGCTGCCGTTCCGTTTCGTTTTGGAGGAGTCAATGCGCAGATCAATCAGCAGTTTGCCCGCTATAAAGCATTTGAGGCCGTTTACCCCAACAAACCCGATGGCAAAAAACTATCGGCAGGTACGGGTGGTCTGGGCGATGATGCCGTGTACAGACTTGTATCGAGTGCCTATAAAGCACCGTTTCAGGCCTTTTCAGCCAAAGAAAAACCGTTTCCACTGCTGACGAAATGGATTGGTTACACAAATCGCTACAATGCAGCCACCTTTGTATATGAGAAAGCGGCTTACGAAAATCAGGATATCAGCAAAACACTAGACGATTCACTACGTCCGGCAAACGATCAGCTACTCACAGCAGCGCGTGCTTCGGCCATGAATCGGTTCGGCACCTATGCAACGCAACGCCTGTCGGCTCAGGCTGTTAACCGCGCCAATAGCATTACGGTACGTGCCCTGGCTGTTCTCCTCGAACGCTATGGTAAAAACATAACCGCCGAAGAGCGCCTTCGCCTTCATGAGTACGCAACGGCAAATTCGGCTCGTCAGGCCGATCTGCGGTTCTTCGATGGATTAGTCAAGCGGAGCCCCGATACGCTCCAGCGACTTGTCAATTATGAAACGCTGATTCAGCGGGCAATTCGGCAATACGATAGCACTACGGTCGATTATTTGGCGGCTTACTGGTTAGGGACTTCCTTACCAACCGTCACCCTCGACTTCGCTGAATTGCTGTACGATTACGCCCGGCCACAGCTAAAAAGTCAGGATCTGGCAGAATCAATCGATGAATTATATCGACTTGAAGTGAAAGATAGTACACGCATTAAAGCCGCTATGCAAACGCTACGTAAAGCTCCCACCCGGACTACTAATTTGGAAATTTCGTCTGGCATATTTATCACAAAAGATGATTTCGGAAATGGCGCCAATCTACTCGACCAGGTTATTAACGCGAACCGGGGCAAAATGATTTACGCGCTAGTTTTTTCGCCTTCCGATGAAGCCGGTCGTCAGGCGGCTCTGGACGCTCAACGGTTACGTAACGCCTACAGCGCCCGTGATTTTGCCCTGATTTACCTACCTATGGCCGGTGCCGACAAATCATTGTGGCCCGAAATAGCCATTCGCTATAACCTCGCGGGCGATCATTTACTCCTTACCGATTCACAGTTATTCGATGCTATTGAGCGGTTACGTCCTAATGACGATATGTCGGCAACGGTCATCAACCGGGTGGGTAAGATTAGCCGACGAAACGCGCCTTTGCCGGGTGATTTTGAGGAAGCACGGAAAATAATCGACAAGAATCTGTAGTTTCCAAACGTATCTGGTCTGGCAGCGTTTGATTGATAACGATCAGCATTTGTACGACCTATGTGGAAACTCGCTTTCAAACGACTTTGCAGACCATTACGTTTTCTTATAATCCTGGGCGGGCTGTCAGACCAGGCGGAAGCGCAAAGTCTTGTTAAACGATTGGTCGATCATTTCCTTAACGACACCACATCGGCGGCCAGACCACACGTATCGTTTTATCCGACGCTAGGTTACGCTCCCGAAACAAGCTTTGAGTTCGGCCTATCGGCTCTGTACCTCTACCATGCCCGGAACGACACGTTGCACAATCGCCTGAGTGAAATTCAGGCTTTTAGTTTCTTTACGTTACGTGGTCAGTATGGCATTAATCTCGATCATGCCATTTACGGAGATAACGACCGCTGGTATTTTTTAGGCCGGGGGCGCATCCAACGGTTTCCGCTGCTCTACCACGGCATTGGCCCACATGCAGAGTCATCTCATCCGGCTACGGTTGATGCATTTTCCATCCAGTTTCGGGAGCGTGCTATGCGTCGGCTACGGCCAAACCTGTTTGGCGGTTTAGAGGTTGACTTCCAACAGCTTAGCCGGATTGACTTTCAACAGCCCGACGGGCATGCGCATGATTTGCCAATAGGTAGTCAGGGCACCTCAAATCTCGGCTTAGGTCTGGGGCTGATTTACGACAGCCGTCCGAATGCGCTCAATCCCCGAAAAGGTTTTTTTGCTGAAATCGCTTACCTCAATTACGGGCAGTCACGCAGTCAATCGTTGTCGTTCAATAGCTTGTTCGCGGATGTCCGGATGTATCATACCTTACGGCCCAATCAGGTATTGGCCTGGCAGGTGTATAGCAATCTAATGACCGGCGACGTACCGTTTAACCAGCTGGCACTTCTGGGTGGCGAAAACACCATGCGAGGCTATTATATGGGTCGGTATCGCGACAAATTTTATTCGGCTGCCCAGGTGGAGTATCGGTGGTTACCACTCACGTTCAGCCGTCGATTTGGCGCGGTTGTTTTTGCGGCAGTTGGCACCGTGGCTCCCTCATTGAGTCAATTTCAGCTTGATCATCTACTCCCGACAGCCGGTACTGGTGTTCGCTACCTGCTGTTCAAGAAAAAGGATGTTTTTCTACGGGCTGACATGGGCATCACACGCGAAGGCATCGGGTTCTATATCCTCACAGGTGAGGCTTTTTAGCTGCCGTAAACGTGGTGTCGGGTTTAAGAACCCGACACCACGTTTACGCTTATAAACCGTACTGATCCAGCAAGTAAACCAGAGCAGCCATCGATGCTGCACCCAGTTCAAGCTCGCGCTGACTGACGGTTTCAAACCGATCAACCATTGTATGGTGATAATCGAAGTAACGTTGTGAGTCGGGTTTGAAGCCAAACAAAACGGTACCCAGTTGCGCCAGCGGGCCAATGTCGGCACCTCCTCCACCAGGGCCGATTTCCAGCAGTCCGTAGGGGGCTAGCAGTGGTTTCCAGGGCATTACCTTTGCTCGTTGTTCGGGCGTGCCGACAATGCCAAAACCCCGGGGTGTAAATCCCCCATTGTCGGATTCAACGGCTGCGATTGTTTTCTCGTTATTTTTTTTGGCCAGATCAGCGTACTGAATTCCGCCCCGCAAACCATTTTCTTCATTCATAAACATCACGGCACGAATCGTGCGCTTCGGCTTGATGCCTAAGGTTTTCAGAATACGTAGCACCTCGATGGATTGCACACAACCAGCGCCATCGTCGTGGGCGCCTTCGGCCAGATCCCACGAATCCAGATGACCACCCACGACGATAATCTCGTCAGGCTTTTCGCTTCCTTTAATTTCACCCACTACGTTGTAAGACTTCGCGTCGGGCAGGCTCTCACAGTTTTGTTTGAAGTAAAACGTAAGATTCGGGTTCTCCTGCAATGATTTACTCAGCAAATCTGCTCCGTTCGTACTGATGGCTGCCGTGGGGATCAGGGCAACACCCGTAGCGTAACGCATCCCACCCACGTGCGGATAATCGTCGTGTACGTTGGTCATCGAGCGGACAATAGCACCTACGGCACCCAGTTTAGCCGCTTCGGTTGCGCCGTTGGCCCGCTGATCAACCGCTCCGCCATAGGCTTCGAACGTATTGATTTTGGTGGGGTCCATCGGGCGGTTATAGAAAACGATTTTGCCTTTCACCTTATCCGGACTCATCGCCCGTAGTTCAGAAAAACTTTTCACTTCAATTACACCAGCCTCTACACCCTTTGGCCCGGTAGCAACGGAACCGCCCAGGGCAGCAATTGGCACGTTCGTTTTCTGCTTACCGTTCTGAATATAAGCGACTTCTTTGGCACCACGCACCCAGTGTGGCACCATTACGTCCTGCAGGAATACGCGGTCAAAGCCCTGCTGTTCCATAATTTGCTTTGTCCAGTCTACCGCTTTTTGCGCCCCTGCAGACCCACTTAATCGTGGCCCAATCTGCTTCGTGAGGTACCGCAGCCATTCGTACGATTTTCCGTTAGCGAGCGCTTCGTTGTAAATCTTTCGGATCGTAACCGAATCGGCATTCTGAGCCTGTGTAAACCCGACGACAAGCGTAAAGAGAAGAGTAAGTGTTTTTTTCATAATTGGGCTGTATCGATCAAAAAGGCAAGATACTGAAAAGCCCGGCTACCTCACAGCAGCCGGGCTTATACCGTTTCGTTTTGTTCACTTATATATTGATCGCCCGATTGTCGGTTGCAACCAGACAGGCTTCTTTAAACGCTTCGGTATAGGTTGGGTGGGCATGCGACATCCGCGATACGTCCTCGGCCGAAGCCCGGAATTCCATAGCCGTTACCGCTTCAGCAATCATATCGGCAGCCCGTGCACCAATCATATGGACGCCCAGAATCTCGTCGGTTTCTTTATGTGCCAGTACTTTCACAAGACCGTCTACATCCATACTGGCCCGTGCACGACCCAGCGCTTTGAACGGGAACGAACCCACTTTATAGGGAATTCCTTCCTGTTTTACTTCTTCCTCTGTATACCCTACTGAAGCCACTTCTGGCCAGGTATATACTACGCCTGGAATCAGTCGGTAATGAATATGGGGTTTCTGTCCAGCAATGGTTTCCGCAATAAAAGTCCCTTCTTCCTCGGCTTTATGCGCCAGCATAGCCCCACGAATTACGTCGCCGAGCGCGTAAATATGCGGAACGCTCGTACGCAGGTGATTATCGACTTCAATACGTCCACGGTTATCAGTTTTCAGACCAGCTGCTTCGAGGTTCAAACCATCCGTATAAGGCCGCCGACCTACCGAAACCAGGCAATAGTCGCCTGTGAGCGTAATTTGTTCCCCCTTAGGCGTATCAACACTGACGACAACTTCATCACCGGTGTTTTCTACTTTGGTGACCTTGTGGCTGAAATAGAAATCGGCACCCAGCTTCTTAATGACTTTCTGTAGCTCCTTGCCCATCGTTTTATCCATCGTCGGAATCATCGAGTCGGCAAACTCCACAAACGATACCTTGGCGCCTAAGCGAGCGTACACCGATCCTAATTCTGCTCCAATCACCCCTGCCCCAATAACAATCAGATGTTTTGGAACCTCCTGTAACGTCAGCGCTTCCGTCGACGTAATAACGCGCTTCTTATCAATCGGCATCGACGGGAATGACGTGGGTTTCGAGCCGGTTGCAATAATTATATTTTTGCCGGTGATGGTCTGTTCGGTGCCGTCAGATTTGGCAATCTTGATGGTATGCGGATCGACAAACGAACCAACGCCGTGAATTTCGTCGATTTTATTTTTCTTCATCAGAAACGTAATACCCTTCGTGGTCTGGTCAACCACACTGGCCTTACGGGCAATCATTTGAGCTAAGTCGACCTGTAAATCGGCTAGTTTGATGCCATGCTCAGCGAACGTATGCGCTGCATTATAAAAATGCTCAGTCGAGTCAAGCAGGGCTTTCGACGGAATGCAGCCGACGTTGAGGCAAGTGCCCCCCAAAGCTGCGTATTTCTCGATAATGGCCGTTTTGAGTCCGAGTTGTGCACAACGAATTGCACCGGTGTAACCACCCGGTCCCGAACCAATCATAATAACATCGTATTCCATGAATGAAATGGTTTTTTGTGGTTCGTAGCTGGTTGTCTGTAGTTCGAATATTACCAGTACGACAGTAACAACAACCTACAAACCACGAACTACAAACTATTTACTTAGAAAGCATTGCGACTGCAAATTTGGTTCAGAATTTGATTACCTAAACCGATTTGCAAAAATTCGTGTTGGTGACTCAATAAGCCCTTCTAGCCCGAAGGTCGTTTTGGTCTGTTTATGCGCTTCGTTTTTCCACTTATTCTTGTAATCACACTGTTCATCAGTAGCTGCTCCAACCCTGCTCAGCAAAATCAACCCAACGTTTATTACGATGTGCTCGGGTTTGTTCAACGGCAAATAGCGGGTCTATCGGCTCAGAAACCACTTGTCAACAAAGCGGTTGGTCTGAATCAAAACCGAAATCAGCAAACCACCCGCGACATCAACTGGAAGCGGGAGCTTGAATTATTTACCCAGATTGATATTAATAAACCCGCTTTACGTAGCAGTTATCAGATTGCCCGGCCTGATTCGTTGACGTACCAATACAGGTTGAAAAATGCAAAAGACAATCTGGCCGTTCGGGAATTGACCGTGCAACTTGATTCCGTTACGCATCAGCCCAGCCGGATCGAAGCCGTATTGCATACCGACAATCCGCTTTATTCATCCGAACGGCATTTGTTACTCGAAAGCGGACCGATTGCCGGGCGCGAGTGGCAGGTGAAGCATTATAAGCTGTCGGGATTCCAGAAGCTGCCCTATTTCGATAAGAATGATTTTCTGGTAGAAGGGAATGTGAAGTAAGCTGATTGCACTAATTATGCATCAGGCTGTCGCCCGTAGCCAGATTTGATGATACGGGTAATATAAAAATGAACGTAGTACCATCGCCTTCGCCTGAATGCACTTCGTAGCGGCCTTTAATAAGATCCATTCGAGACTGTATATTACGTAAGCCCATGCCGGTTGCATCGGCAGGATTCATACCGCATCCATTGTCCTTGACGATCATGTTCAGCTCATTGTTAAAACGGCGGAACAAAATGTCGGCTTCGGTAGCTTCTGAATGACGGATAATGTTGCTACACAGTTCGATACAGATTGAGTACAGATTAAACTCCGCTGTTTTGCCTAATCGTGGTAAAGCGTCTATATCCAATCGGAACGTGGTTTTTTGGGATAGATTGAGCTTATTAACCAGGCGTGTCAATGCTTCAGCCAGGCCCTGTTTTTCCAATTCGTCAGGCTGTAGATTATGGGATAAATACCGAATTTCGGCAAAAGCCTCTTTGGCCATAGTTAACAGGTTATGATAAATCTGTTGTTCCCGATCAGACATATGAGCCGGATTTAAGGCCGACATGCTCATTTTTATAGCCGATAACAATCCACCCAAACTATCGTGCAAATCGGCGGCCATTCGTTTCCGCTCAAGTGTCTGTCCTTTCAACAGGGCTTCTTCTATTTCCCGATTTTTGGCACGTAACTGATCATTGGCCAGTTTCAGTTCAGCCGTTCGGGCAATTACTTTATCTTCCAGATCGAGGTTTAACGCTTCAATTTCACGTTTTTGCCGGTCGATTAGTCGATTTTTACGGTAATACACAATCACAAACCCGAACAGCATAGCCAGTCCGCCCACCAGAAACAGGCGCATAAGCTGCTGCTGCTCAATATCATGGTTCAGTTTGTCGATATGTGCCCGTTGTTCCAGTTGTTTCTTTTGCGAATCGGCTCGTAAACGTTCGGTTTCAAGCCGTTGCTGAAGCTGGCTCATCCGGGTAATGCCAGCTAACTGCTCGCGCTCAGCTTCAGATTTCAACCGTTCAACTTCGGCCAGTCGTCGTACGTTAATGAGCTGCTGATGTTGTATAAACCGTTCTTTATCAGCTTCCGCCCGTACCTGGTTTATATCGTATTTCTTCTGTAAGGCCGACAGTTCCTCAACCCGTTTCAGGGTAGCAATACTATCGCGGATTGTGCTGTAATCTTCGTACATCGCTAATGCCTGAGCGGGCTGGCCTGCTAAGCGATACGCCCTGTACAGAGCGAGGGTAGCCATTTGGCGAATACGTTGATATCCTGCTTCACGAGCTATGGCTAAAGCTTTTTCGCCAAACTCAATCGCTAGAGCAGGCCGATTAACCAGCGTATGGCATTCGGCTAATCTGGCCCAAACGGAAGCCTGCCCCAATTGATCTTTAAGCTGTGTCCATACAAACAATGCTTCTTCAAAGTATTTGATTGCTTTTTCCGGTTCGCGACGATTCACAAAGAAATCGCCTAAACGCTCATTGGCATAGGCAACATTTACCTGTGAGCGGGCATCAACCGCTATCTGCCGACTCGTTTCGTATTGTTGGATGGCCAGGTCATATTGCCCTCTGAGTTCATACACTTCACCCATTTGGGTAATGGCCTGGCTAATCAGAAGTTTGCGATTTTTGGGCGTCAATGACGTATTATATCCCAACAGTTTTCGCGAAAGCTGGTAGCTGGCCAACGCGTTATCATATTCTTTCAGCAGCAGGTAGATGTCGCCCAGATTCATCTGGACCTGCCAGCGAGGAGAACTTTCCCGCGGTAATTTTCCGCATAGCTCCGATGCCCGCTGATTAATCTGTAACGCTTTTGGATAATCACCTTTCACGGTTCGCAGGTAATGCTCCTGTAGCATCATAGCCCGAACAGCGTAAAGAATATTGTTTTTGGCTATTGCCCGATCTTCCAGAAGCCTGGCATACAGGAAGCTGCTATCGCGCTGATTACCGCGCATTTGCTTAAAAACTAACGCCATGAAGCGTAGTCCTTCCAAACGTAGCGTATCATTATGAAGGGTACGCGGCAAAGTTTTTGTCATCCGCTGATGAGCACGACCAAGATTGAGTAAGCTATCCATGTAGACAGCATCACCTCGTCGGTCGAAATTCAGCTCGGGCAGGGTAAACTGCACCTGTGCCTGGCAGGTAAAGAACCAGCCAAGGATCAGGATTCCAAGCCAAATTACTCGCTTACCCATGTAGAGCCTATATATAGAGCAGATCTGAAGCCTAAAGTAGCGATTTAGTACAGTAAATCAATCGATTGCGTGAAATTTAGCTCTGTATTTGCTCGGCGGGCCACGACAGTAATTAAATTTTGTCTAGCTGTAACTTTACCTGGCACACGTATATTTTTAAGGGTTCGGCTACCTGGCAAAAAAAAATGAGACTATTTTTAAACGCACGCATCTAAAAAAGAATCTATATTGCACCATCAAACGTAAATGCAATTAATTCTACGAATAAGCTAGATTTGGAAAAAAGAATGGAAGTTGCAATTTTCTTTTACGTAAAGTGAATTTTTTGAAGAAAGAAGTACCGTTTAGCACATTTTTTCATTCATTTATTTGCATTTAACTGTTTTTTTTTCTTATTTTTAAGGCTGGATTTAAGAAATTTTCACAAAAACATAACCGCGCTGTACACTATCGGAACACAACTCTACGTTACCTAATTGTCTTACTGAAAATGGAAAAAGCCCAGGTAAACGACAGTGAGTTGATTTCCCTGTATATCCGTGGTAATGAAAAAGCCTTTGCAAAATTAGTGCAACGGCACAAATCGAAGATTTACACAACTATTTATCTGATTGTAAAAGATCAGTATATAGCAGAAGACTTGATGCAGGATACGTTCATCAAAGCGGTGGACACGCTCAAGTCGGGTAAATACAACGAGGAGGGCAAATTCTTACCCTGGATCATCCGAATAGCTCACAACTTGGCAATTGACTATTTCCGAAAAGATAAACGCTACCCCAGTGTGGTGTTTGAAGACGGAAGCAGTGTGTTCAATACGCTTGAGTTTGCGGAAGATTCAGTAGAATCGCTCCAGATTCGACAGGAAACACACGAGCATTTGCGCGAATTGATTCAGCGGTTGCCGGAACAACAGCGTCAGGTGCTCATTATGCGGCACTACGAGGAAATGAGTTTCCAGGAGATCGCCGATGCAACCGGTGTCAGCATCAACACGGCTTTGGGACGTATGCGTTACGCGCTGATTAATCTGCGCAAACAACTGAGCAAACGTTCGCCGAGTTATGATAAAAACCTTTACTCAAGATGATGTAGTCCGGTATGTCTATGAGGAGACTTCACCCGAAGAAAATCTGCTCATTGAAGATGCCCTGATGTCGGAACCGGATCTGATGACGTTCTTTCTGGAAGCTCTTGAACTAAGAGCTTTGATGAATAAAATAGAACGGCAGCCCCGTACCAATACGGTTCAGGCAATCTTAAATTATTCAAAAAACCATCCAGCCAATCCGCCTGCTCGTTTACATCATACGTAACGAACAGGTGAGGCAACTGCACGTGGTCAGAAAGCCGCGTAGCCGAAAGTCAATTTGTAGCAACTGATCTGCTCTACAAATTAGCTTTCGGCTATACGGCTTTTGTGTCAATTCTCCCTTTGTTATGCAGAAAAAAGAACGCTTTCGGCGCTTTCTTGACTACTTTACTCAGCATTATCCCGAAGCACAAACAGAACTAAAGTTCGGTAACTCCTATGAGTTGCTCGTTGCTGTGATTTTGTCAGCCCAGTGTACTGATAAACGTATCAACCAGATTTCACCTGCTCTTTTTGCCCGGTTTCCAGAACCGGAATCGCTGGCGGCTGCCTCAGTCGAGGAGGTGTATTCCTACATCCGTAGCGTTTCTTATCCCAACAATAAGGCGAAGCACCTGGTAGGCATGGCGAACGCCTTAATGGATCGGTTTGGAGGGGTTATTCCGGCTACACTCGAAGAATTGCAGACGTTGCCGGGCGTAGGGCGTAAAACAGCACACGTCATTTTATCTGTCGTGTATAATGAACCTACGATGGCGGTTGACACCCACGTCTTTCGTGTTTCTCATCGGCTGGGGCTGGCACCCCTGACCGCCACAACGCCATTGGCCGTTGAAAAGGCCTTAATGCCTCATATTCCCAGAGAGTACGTTGCTAAAGCGCATCACTGGCTTATTCTGCATGGTCGCTACGTATGTCTGGCCCGCTCGCCAAAATGCGAAGTGTGCGATTTGCGGGAGTTTTGTAAATATTATCAGAACCGAAATGCAAGTGGTTTTGCTGACAAACTTTGAACTTATTTTCAATTAGAATCTACTAATAAAATCAGAGTCTGTCAGCAAAATCACCTGAATCCCGGTTCTGACTAGTACTGTTCGGTTCCGGAGAAAAAGAAATTGCCCTCGATTTCGGCGTTTTCGTCAGAATCAGAGCCGTGAATAGCGTTGGCTTCCAATGATTTAGCGTATAATTTACGTATGGTACCTTCCTCAGCCTGAGCTGGATTGGTAGCGCCGATCAGTTTGCGAAAATCAGCAACGGCGTTTTCCTTTTCGAGAATCATCGGTACAATGGCTCCCGACGACATATACGTCCGTAAATCGTTGTAGAAAGGACGTTCGCGGTGAACTGCATAAAACTGCCCGGCCCGTTCGCTGGTCAACTGAGTTTTTTTGATTGCGACAATGCGGAAACCCGCTTCTTCAATCTGTTTGATAATTGCACCTGTATACCCGGCTTCTACCGCATCGGGCTTAATCATTGTGAATGTGCGATTCGTGGCCATCCTATGTTTTTGTGTCAAATTTGAGTTGCCTTCATTCGGGCGGGCGCAAAGGTAAGGACATTTCCCCTGAAATGCCATGAACATTCCTTCCACAACGGATATCCAAATTATTCGTACTTTTGCGTTTTGATTGTGGCTTTGGCCGTTTGTATATGCAAGACATTGAAGCGATTGGCGCGGTTATCGCTCAACCGCCGGGCGGCCCCCCGCAAACCGTAGTGATTACGACTCACCAGAACCCCGATGCAGATGCAATGGGGTCATCTCTGGGATTAGCGGGCTATCTTCGCAAAAAAGGACATCGAGTAACCGTAGTAACGCCAACTGAGTATTCGCAGAATCTTCATTGGCTGCCCGGTAATGATGAAGTGATCGCCTTTGAAGAAAAGGTGCGGGTGTCGGTAAGTCAATTATTTAACGAAGCTGACCTAATATTCTGCCTTGACTTTTCCAGCCTGGACCGCATCCGCGAGCTAGCGCCAATGGTCAGGCAATCCCGCGCTCGTAAGGTGCTGATCGACCATCATCTGGAACCCGAATCATTTGCTGATTTATCCCTGTGGGACCCGGGCGCTGCTGCTACCGCCGAATTGGTGTTCCGCCTGATGGTGGAATTAGGCGATCGGAATTTGATTGATATTCCCATAGCTGAGTGTCTTTATTCAGGTCTGATGACCGATACCGGTTCATTCCGCCACTCCAACACAACGGGCGCTGTTCATCGAATGGCGGCCGATTTGGTTGACCTTAAGATTGATGTAAGCAGCATTCACCGACGCATTTTTGATAACGTAACGCTTGATAAATTTCGGTTGCTGGGTTACGTACTGAATGAGAAACTAAAGGTATTGCCTGAGTACAAATTTGCTTATATAACGCTGACAGACTCAGAGTTAAAGCAGTATCGTTCTAAAACCGGTGATACCGAAGGCATGGTCAATTACGCGCTGGCTGTGGAAGGCGTTGTTATGGCTGCCATCTTAATTGACCGCGTTGAGGAAATTAGATTATCGTTCCGCTCGGTTGGTGATTTTTCCGTACGTGATTTATCCAGTAAGCATTTCGATGGCGGAGGCCACCGGAACGCAGCGGGCGGACGTAGTAAATTGTCACTCGCCGAAACTGAACAAAAGCTTTTATCCGTTATCCCACTATATCAGCAACAGTTGTTGGAAACTGTCTAGAAAATATGGTATTCGGTTTACAGTTTACGGTAGTAAATCGACGACTATGGAAGCCTGAATGTTATAAATCGAATACCGTAAACCATTTATCTGTAAAAATTAAGTAATCTCTCATGTCTCTTAAACATTTCGGGAAAGCCGCCCTGATCGTCGCTATTGTAGCGGCTTGCGGTAAAAACCGCGTACAGGTGACGGACAACGGCCTGAAGTACAAAATTCACGAACAATCAGAAGCAGCGCGCAAAGGAAAAGTCGGCGATATTCTGACGTTGCATCTGACTCTGATGAACAGCAAGGACTCGGTGTTGCGCGACACGCACAAGGAAGGCGCACCGTTTCAGATGCTTTTACAGGTTCCGCCCTTCAAAGGCTCTTACGAAGAAGGTTTGACCATGCTTGGCAAAGGCGACAGCGCTACGTTCTATGTTAGTGCCGACTCGTTGTTTACACGGGCCATGCAGCCTTTCCCTCCGGGGGTTCAGAAAGGAACGGATATTGGTATTGCTGTCAAAATCCTGAATATTCAGACAGAAGAAGAATACAAGAAAGCGCAGGCAGCTGATTATGAAAAACAAAAAGGTATTGACGCCAAAGTCATTGCCGATTACGTAGCTAAAAATGGGCTGGCGGGTAAAGTACAAAAAACAGAATCTGGCGTAAATTACGTAGTTACCCAACCCGGTGCAGGTCCAACGCCCCAGCGTGGCGATGTGGTTCAGGTTCATTACGCTGGCCGTTTGTTGAACGGTAAGGAATTTGACAACTCCCGCACGAATCCACAGGCTGGCGGAAAACCGGCTCAGTTTCAGATTGGCGTCGGCATGGTGATTCCAGGCTGGGAAGAAGGCGTAATGAAAATGCACAAAGGCGAAAAAGCGACTCTTATCATTCCATCAACACTTGGGTACGGTCCACGGGGCAATCAGGCGATTCCACCCAATTCAGTGCTTCTGTTCGACATTGAACTGATGGACATTCAGAAAGGCCAAACGGGACAACCCGGAATGCCACAACCACAGCCGCAGCCAGGGCGGTAATATTACCTGCTAATTTTCACATCTTTTAAAAGCCGTTTGCAGTTATACCTGTGAACGGCTTTTTTTGTGCCTTATGGAACTCTGCTTCGCTACCAACAATCAACATAAACTGGAAGAAGTCTCCGCTCAACTCGGAGATGCCTTTATTCTCAAAACCCTCAGCGACATTGGCTGCACCGATGAACTACCAGAAACTTCGGGTACGATTGCTGGAAATTCGCGCCAGAAGGCCGATTATGTCTGGACTCATTTTGGTATTTCCTGCTTCGCTGACGACTTGGGTTTGGAAGTTGAAGCGCTGAATGGGGAGCCGGGTGTCGATTCTGCCTTCTATTCGGGAACGCGTGACTTTTCTAAAAATATCCAGAAGCTTTTAACGAATCTACAGGGGCAAACTAATCGTAGCGCCCGTTTCGTAACTGTTTTCACCCTCATACTGCATGGCGTTGAGCACCAGTTTGAAGGCTTCGTAAATGGGCATATTCTGATGGAGCCGCGTGGTACAGGAGGCTTCGGCTACGACCCGGTTTTTTTGCCCGACGGTCAGGATCGAACATTTGCGGAGATGCGTATCGAGGAGAAGACAGCCATGAGCCACCGCTCAAGGGCTTTGGCAAAAATGATCGCCTATCTGGAAAAGCAAATTCATTAGCGTAATCAATTCATGTCTTAAAAAAATACCCCCGGCTGATTATCAGCCGGGGTATTTTTTGTCTTGTCAAAACGGCGACTAATAAAACTTAGCCCGACGATCTTCAACTTTAGCGGCATCCTTAATCGCTTCGTTGATGTAGAAACCAATCCGGGACGTAGTATTCTGCTGAATCTGATTCTTATAAAGTGCGTAGTCGGCAACGGCCGGAGCTGGCGTCAGGTTTGTTGTTTCCACTACCAGTACGCCACTTTCACCGGCAAACGGCTTCGACCGTTTGCCAGGTTTCAGACCAAAAGCTTTTCCTAGCGCAACAGGATCAACCCCTGCGCTTTTGAGGAAGCCCGTTGCCAGATTAATATCATCAGCGGTTTCTACTAAGGCGCCGGCGCCGAATTTCTGTGCAATGCTCTCCAGTGTGCCACTCGGATTACCCAGTTTGCTCAGAATCTGTTCGCCTTTAAGCTCGTTACGTACTTTGGTGGTTAACTCGTTCCGATAGTCATCTACCGTTACGTTGTCTTTTTGAGTTTTTCCGGTCAGCACAGCAATTACATACTGATCGCCAACTTCGAAGGGCTCTGATACGGAATTAAGATCGGTTTTGTCATCGAATGCCCAACGAACGACCGCACGAGCATCGGTCAGCGCATTAATCTGATTAGAGCCTTCCGGAATACGATCTGCGGTGGCGGCTACAATCGACTTATCTTCCTTCACCTTCGCATCAAAAGCTTCCTTGGTCCGTACTTCCGATGCAAACTGATCCGCTTTGCGTAGCGCTTCATCGCGGGTTGTTTGACTTGGAGCTATCGTTTTGCCAATTGCCGCAATCCGGTATAAGGTATTTGTTTTCGGCTGCGTTACCTTGATGATATGATAGCCAAATTCGGTTTCGACCAGTCGCGGAATTAAACCTGCCGACGTAGCGCCGAAGACAGCCGACTCAAACGGTTTTACCATCTGGCCATTGTTTTTGAAATAACCCAGATCACCACCAACCTGCGCTGATCCATCCTGGCTATTCGTCTGGGCTAACGCTTCAAAGTTAGCCCCGCCCTGAATCTGCTTCAGAATGGCTTCAGCCCGCTGACGAGCCGCTACCTTGGCAGAATCAGCCAGACCTTTCGTCTGAATCAGAATGTGGCTGGCACGTGCAGTGAAGTTTGTGTCTTTCTTTGTGCCGCCGTATTTGTAGATGAAATACGTATTTTGCTCACGGAAAGGCCCATAAATTCCACCTTGTGAGAAGGTTGGAATCGCTGCCCGGAGTTGTTCAGGCATTTCACCGGCGGTCATGTACAGAGGAATACGTACGTCGCTGTTTTGCTGAGCAAAAACCGAATCATTGGTGGCTGCTCCCAAGCCACGAGCCAGTGACTTGATTTCGTTATAGAGGGTTGCACTATCCTCTTTCGAAGGCGCTACCGAAAACGTTACGTATTGAATAGAACGGCTATCGGTGCCTGGATAATCGTCTTTATGTTTATTCAGGTAATCCTGCAATTGCGAGTCCGTTACCTTCACCGTTGTGTCGTTGATGGTGTAGTACGGTACGAACAGGAATTTTACGTTGGCTTTCGAATTTTGCGCCTGATATTCCCGCTGCGCTTCGGCAGTGGTTGCGTAGGTCGACAGCAGCATCAACTCCTGATATTTAGTACGTAACCGTTCGGCGCTCAGGTTTTTTTCGAAACTTGCCCAGGCCGTCTTCTGCTGAAGCGGTATGTTCGGCCCGTTCAGGTTTTTCAGGTACGTAACAATAGAGCTTTTGTCGAACACGCCCGTTTGTGGATTTGTAAAGGCCTGGCGAACAGAAGGGCTAATGTTGTTACCCTGCACCATGTCGACAAGTTCTTCAGGCGACACTTTTAGGCCCAGTTTATCGAACTCTTTCTGATAGGCAATGTCAAACAAGAATTGGTTCCACGCCTGCTCACGGATCTGGTTCAGTTCCTGTTCGCCAGGAGCCCGGCCCGCTTGTTGTTCGTACTGCGCCCGCAGTTCATCTACTTTGGCATTGAATTCCTGATAATCAATAGACTGACCGGCTATTTCGCCAACTTCCTGCTGATTTCCGCCGAACAGCATACTACGGCCGCCGAGCAAATCTCCACCCACAATGAACAGAAGCAGACTGACAGCAATGATGCCTACAGCCAATCCTGAACGTTCTCGAATCTTATTAATAACAGACATTTCGCTTTTAACAGACAATTTAGCCCGCAAAATAACAATTTTCCACGCTGGAATACAAGGCTTTTCCGGTCTAAACCAAACAACTTTTGCAGTTCTCGCCGTACGCCAAGCCGTATAGTATTTACTTATTTGGTTTCCGTTGCTTAACGCTCTTCCATCCACATTACGAAAAATAGTTTCTTAAATCCAGCTACGGATGTTTTGTGTACGTATGGCTATCACCTAAACCCAGTAAAGCCATGAAACCGACACAACTCGCAGCCAATCTCGCTGACTACCCGAACCTGGTTGTTATTTATCTGGGCATGACTCATGAGTCGTTCCGAGGGTTACGAACGCTGCTTAAACTAGGCCCCCAGATACAGAAGGCTGTGGCAGCCAAACCGGATGGGTTGTTATGCCACGAACAAATGGTTTTCAGCGTCTTTCCATTGCATCTTGGTATGAGACAGTACTGGCGGGATTTCGAGTCGATGGAGCAATGGACCCGCTCCTTGCCTCATCAGACCTGGTGGAAAGATTTTTTGAAAGACCCACGAGGTACTCAATTCTGGCATGAAGCTTACTGTATGCAGGGCGGTATGGAAGGTGTGTACCTGAATATCGACACCATTGGCTTTCTGCAATTTGCTCCTCAAGTCGAAAAGAAAGGACGTATGTTTTCTTCACGTGATCGATTAAATCTTAAGACCCAGGTTCCAATGCCCGACCCCATTTATACGGAAAACGACCTGGAACGGATGTGATTTCCCCGCTTAATTGATACCGTCTTTGCTTTTTTAGCTTTACTTATGACCACCAATAGCCTAACTCCGGTTTCTTCTCTCCAGTCGAATACCTATCATTTTATAACGGAATGGCACGTAACGGCCACACCCGAAGAGGTTTATTGCACGCTTGAGGATGTAGATGCCCTGGCTCGCTGGTGGCCGTCGGTGTACCTTGACGTAAGAGTGCTGGAAAAAGGACAGGCTGGTGGCGTAGGCAAAGTTGTTGAGTTATATACCAAAGGCTGGCTGCCCTACACACTACGCTGGAAATTTCGCGTAACGCAAACGGCCTTTCCGAATGGATTTTCGTTGGAAGCCTTCGGTGATTTTGTCGGTCGCGGTATATGGACCTTCAAGCCCGATAATTCAGGAACGCACGTTACGTACGATTGGCAGATTGAAGCCGAGAAACCAATTCTAAAAAAACTATCGTGGCTGCTGAAACCGATTTTTTCGTTGAATCATGAGTGGGCTATGCGGAAAGGGCTGGAAAGTCTGCAACTTGAACTTCGCCGTAGGCAGGGAGGTGCCAACGTAGCCAAACCACCGCAACCAACGTTCCCGCACAACCTAACGAACAACCGAATTCTAAACCCATGAAATGGAAGATTCTTCTGCTGGCTGTGTTGCTGCTGATTAGCTGGATATTGGTCGATTTATTTATTCCCAGAAAAGTTGATCTGCGACAGTTTAACCCGAATGAGATGGCCCGGCTCGACACCGATATGTGGCGGTCTTATTACGAACGTAAACCACTAAAATTATTCTGGCAATCAGCGGAGTTGGTCCGGACTCACGTACGTGCTCCTTTCTGGCAATCCTTTGTAATAGCGTATCATGCCGCCAGGGCTGCGTTTATTTTTAAAGATGGCCAAACCCGCACCGATTACAACCGTGCTCTGCCCGATCTGGAGAAATTTTATGCTGGTATCGACCAACTTAGTGAGCAACCAATAAACGTAACGCAAGCAGCCCAAAACGAATTGGAATGGTGGGTTATTCGACGCGAACGAGACCAGCACCCGCCCGTCGAATGGGCTAATTTACAGGCCAGAATAACTGCGGACTTATACCGTATTCCGGTTAAAAACTGTGCTCAGTACGGCCTGTTGCGTACCGAAGCCATGCTTTTTCGCGACCAGAGAGGAAAAGCTATAACGAACGCCGACTGGCAACGTATTCGTAGGCTTCTAAATCAATCCTGGCAATCCTTATCGGAAGCTGTCATGACGACCCCTGACAAATCCTCCTGATTAGTGGTTCAGTATGGAAGTATGGAACAGTCATCAACAAAAGTGGGGAAATGTTACCCCACGACTAAATCAAAAAAGAGCCGACCAACAAAATGATCCGGCTCTTTTTTGATTCGGTAATAAACTATACTTAGTCTTTTCGATCAAGTTTATCACCGGCTTTATCAAACGCATCGCCAATTTCGCGGCCAGCTTGCTTGAATCCTGTTTTTACATCTTTCCAGGCATCAGCCGTTGCATTTTTTGCCTTCTCAATATCATCGCGAAGCTCTCTCCGGTCATCTTCAAGTTTTGCTTTCTGGCGTTCAGTTTCTGCTTTCGCTTTATCGCTTTGGTTGGCCGCCTTAGCCTTCAGCTCGTCAATTTTTGCGTCTAATTTCTCCTTCTGCACATTCATTTTGGCAACAGCTTCGTCACGCTCACGTCTGAAATCAGCTGCAATTTCATCACTTTTAGCGTCGGCTTTCTGACCAGCTTCTTTCAAATCCTCTTTGGCTTCTGCCGTTGCTTCCTTTGTATCAGCTTCAATTGCATCACCCGTTTTCTCCAGCGCATCTTCCGTTCGCGACTCCCTGCTGTTGTCTGAGCCACAGGCCTGCACAAATGCCAGAAAAGCTACCAGCAGCATTGTACCTGCTACGTGTTTGATTCGATTCAGATTTAATAAGGACTTTTTCATTGTGGTTGTGTAGTTTGATTTTCACAAACTCCTTTGGCAAATGATATGCCAAATGGCTAGTGAACTCGTTCTGCCGTGCATCTTTTATGCTACGTTCTATTTCCATTTAATGCCACAACCGATCGGTTTCGTCATGGGTGATTGCACCGGCCGACCTGCTAACAGGCTACTGACGGCCTCATCGACGTACCGACGCTGAGCACCTGCACTATCCTGCGGGCTGTCGTCTATACTTCCTACATATTCAAGAATAAACGATCCGTTGGTTTGTTTCAGCACATACACCTGTGGAGTGCGCGTCGCCCCGAACGTACGGGCTGTCGACTGCGTCTCGTCTATTACGTAGGCAAAGGAATATTCTTTCTCACGGGCCCGATTTTTCATATTCTCAAATGAATCCTGTTCGTAAGCCGTTGGGTCGTTCGGCATAATAGCCAGAACGGGGTAGCCTTGTGCAGCGAATTTTCGGTCCAACGCAATGATCCGGTCTTCGTAGGTTTTTGAAAACGGGCAATGATTACTCGTAAATACAAGAATTAGCCCTTTTTTCAGCTGGTAATCGCCAAGCGATACCATACGTCCATCCACATTTTTCAGATGAAAATTAGCTATGGCATCGCCAATGTTGTAACCCTGGGTACCCTGGGCGTGTATACCTGATTGAGCCAGTGAT
The DNA here is from genome assembly GCF_045160025.1 of Spirosoma sp. KNUC1025. GTDB lineage: Bacteria > Bacteroidota > Bacteroidia > Cytophagales > Spirosomataceae > Spirosoma. The sequence goes on along the minus strand of NZ_CP087139.1, from coordinate 2,175,854 downwards.
AAAACCAGTAACCCAGTCAATAACCAACTCATGAATGCTTTCATCGTAAATCGTCTGAACATTTAGTCGTTAGATAACAAACGTACCAAAAAGATTAATTCTGCTAACGAGGAGTATTTACTGAACCAACCTATGAGTAAGACCTGCGCTTGAATGCTACTCAACACCGAATCGAAAAGCATATAATATCCTCATTTTAAGCGATATAGATACCGATTACTCAAGATTCCTTAAAAAAACGCAAAACACTTCTTGTTTACTAAACAGTGTTTAGTATGTTTGCAACGTTAATAAATTACTCAATGGGAATAGTAGAACGGAAAGAACGGGAACGGGAAGAAATGCGGAAACTAATCCTTGACGGAGCCCAAAAGCTGTTTTTAGCAAATGGATTTGAAAAAGTGAGTGTCCGTAATATTGCCGATGAGATTGAATACAGCCCGGCTACCATTTATCTGTATTATAAAGACAAGAATGAGTTGCTATTTGCGCTGCATCAACGCGGTTTCGTAAAAATGCTTGAGAGCTTTCAGCCGTTGCTGGCCATATCTGATCCTTTTGAAAGGCTGGTTGAAATGGGTCGCTCATACATCCGGTTTGCCGTCGAGAACCCGGAGCTTTTCGATCTGATGTTCATTATGACGGCCCCTATGGATACGCTCGATAAGAAAGACTGGGTTGAAGGCGATCAGGCCTTTGGGTTGTTGGTGCAAGTTGTACAGGAGTGTATGAACGCGGGTATTTTTCAGCAACATGATGTACAGTCTACAGCCATGATGATCTGGAGTTCCATTCATGGATATACGGCTCTGTTTCTGCGTAAACGATTAGGGATGTTTGCTGAATGTGACCGACAGCCCATTATGGATGATGCATTCCAGCTGTTTTGCGAGACCATTCGCCGAGGGTTATAAATTTTTTTGCCACTTTACTAAACACTGTTCATTAACTAACAAACGATTATGGTACTCATTCTCAAGCGCATCCGTTACCTGGGATTGTTATTCCCCATAATGGTAATGGCACAATCTGTGCCAACGGGCCAGTCGCTCGTTCTGGAAAGCTATATCCGTGAAGGATTAGCCAACAACCTTGGATTACGGCAGGAGTCACTGGAAATTAATCGGGTAACGGAATCGCTCAATCAGGCGAAGTCTCTGTTTTATCCACGCGTTGCCTTCAACCCTACTTACTCGGTTGCAGCCGGTGGACGTAGGCTTGAATTTCCGGTGGGTGATCTATTGAATCCGGCCTACAAAACGCTTAATCAGCTAATTGGCGCCGACAGGTTTCCGACCAATATCGAGAACGTAAATCAGTTGCTGGCGCCCAATAATTTTCATGATACCAAAGTCAGCATCAATTACGCCATCTTCAACACCGATATTCAGTACAATTATCTTATTCAGAAACAGCTACTCTCTGCGCAGCATGCCCGCAAACGTGTTGTCGAGAACGAACTTCGCTACAACATTGCTACGGCTTATTATCAATATCTGCAAACGCTCGATGCCATTCGTATTTTCGAAAATTCGCGAAACGTACTGAACGCCCTGGCCCGGCTCAATGAAAAACTGATCAGCAACAACGTAGCAACGAAAGAAGTAATAACCTCAGCGCGCTACGAAATCAGTAAAGTCGATCAGCAATTGGCTGTAGCCCAGAAAAATCGCGAATCAGCCCGTGCTTATTTCAATTTTCTGCTCAACCGCGACCTTAAATCAAGCGTAGACATCGATTCGTCGCTTACGAAAATACTGCCCGAATCGAAAGAAAACCTGGCTGATTTACAACAAACGGCACTTCGGGGGCGGCAGGAACTTTCTCAGCTGGCGGGTTCACTCGATGCTGCCCGAACAGCTGTAAAACTGAACGAAGCTAACGCAAAAATACCCAACGTGTATGTGGGCGCTAACACGGGTTTTCAGGGATTTGGCTATACGTTTCAGAATCAGGCTTATGTCGTAGCGCAGGTTGGTTTGCAGTGGGATTTATTCCGGGGTTACGAAAAGCGATCTAAGATCCAGCAGGCAAAAATTCAGACCGATGCCCTGCAAACCCGGCTTACTGAAGTTCAACGGCAAATTCAGTTGCAAGTATTACAGGCTTATTACGATCTCGACGCAGCGAACGAAAGTCTTGCTGCCACCCAAACGGGTATGATTAACGCCGATCAGACATTCCGCGTCATCGATAGTAAATACCGGAATGGTCAGTCGTTGCTCATCGAGTTTTTACGCTATCAGAACGATCGGCTAACGGCTGAAATTCAGCACTCACTGGCTCGTATGGACGTATTGGTGAAGCGAGCGGCACTAGATCGGGCCGTAGCCGTCAGCCAATAGTCAAGTGGCCGTTCCAGATTCTATTTGCCCCTGTGGCTTCATTTAAGCATAAACACATTTCTGGTGATTTTTCCCCTTTCAAGATCATGAAAGCACTATCTATTCTTTTATCATTCGCATTGCTGGTAGCTCTGTGGGGCTGTGGCAGCAAAGCAGAGCAGGCAACGACCCAGGCTGCCGACGAAGCGGTGGTGCCGGTTAAACTTGCGCCCGTCAGCCGTGTTGTTCGGGCAGAACCTGTTGTGGCGTCTGGCCTGATATCGTCGGCACAGGAAGCGCGGTTATCCTTCAAAGTGGGTGGTATCATTAATCAGATGCTCGTTGAAGAAGGCCAGTCGGTACGTAAAGGCCAGTTGTTGGCAACGCTCGATTTAACGGAAATCAATGCACAGGTTAGTCAGGCACAATTGGCTAATGAAAAAGCCGAGCGCGACCTCAACCGTGTAAAAAGTCTTTACGCCGATACGGCTGCCACCCTCGAACAGTTTCAGAATGCAACCACGGGAACAAACGTAGCTAAGCAAAATTTAGCCATTGCCCAGTTTAACCGCAGTTACGCACAAATTCATTCGACGGTGGATGGCACTGTAACGCGTAAAGTTGCCAATGCAGGAGAATTCATCTCGCCGGGGGCTTCGGTCTATCTGATTTCGTCAAATCGACAAAGCGACTGGGTTGTTCGGGTCGGCGTTTCCGATAAGGACTGGGCACGCCTACGGCTCGGCAATCGCGCGAGTGTTTCGCTTGAGGCTTATCCAGGTCAGACGTTTACGGGTACTGTCAGCGAACTCGCCCAGGCAGCTGACCCGGTCAACAAACTTTATGAAGTAGAGGTACGTATCAATCCGGGCGCTACCAGACTGGCACCTGGTTTATTTGCCAAAGTAACGCTCGTTCCAGCGCAAAGCCGAACCTATACGCTGGTTCCTGTCGAAGCGATTGTTGAAGGAAACGGTAAAGAAGGCTTTGTCTACGTACTGGCCGACGACCGGAAGCACGTCCGCAAAACACCTATTCAGATCGGCTTCCTGGACGGAAACAAAGTCCTGTTATCTAGCGGATTGGCAAGTGTTAAAGACGTAGTAACCGCGGGCTCAGCCTATCTAACCGAAGCATCCAGCGTGGTTGTAAAAAATGAATAATGGATAATGTAGAGAGCTAAGCCATTGCCAACGAATTACCAACACCTTAGCTACCTGCATTTTGCATTTACCATAATACGCTATTCATTAACCATTATACATTATGCTATCGTCTTTTTCTGTCAAAAACTGGCAGTTTATGCTGGTGCTGTTTCTGGGCGTGTCTGCGCTGGGCATCAACTCACTGCTGAATATGCCGCGGGGCGAAGACCCTGAATTCACAGCCCCGAGTTTCGCTGTAGCAGTTATCTACCCAGGTACTGATGCGCTCGATATGGAGAAACTGGTCGTTGATCCGGGTGAGGCCCGGTTCAATGCGCTGGAAAACATGAACCATGTCATCACCAACGTAGATGATGGGCTGGCCGTATTCCGGCTCGATTACGATTATGGCGTGAATCCCGAAGAAAAATACCAGGAAGTCATCCGGGAAGTAAACGCGCTGAAAGCGGAGTTGCCGTCTGATATTTACCGCATCGACATCAAGAAGTTTTCACCGACTGACGTAAATATTGTTCAGGTTGCCCTGCTTTCGGAAGTGGCTTCCTCTAAAGAGTTAGGGGAGTATGCCGATAAATTGAAAAAGGAATTTGAAAAAATCAAAAGCCTGAAAAATGCCGAAGACTGGGGCTATCCGGCTTCAACCGTTCGCGTATCACTCAATATTGAGCGGATGGCGCAGAATGGTGTTGCTGTCAATCGGGTAATAGGAGCATTACAGGCCGAAAACCTCAACATTCCGGGTGGAAACATCCAGGCCGGAACCCGGAAGTTCAACGTAAAGACATCGGGAGACTACCAGTCGCTGGATGAAATTCGAAATACCATCGTATCGACTAACGGGCAGAAAATTATTTACCTGCGCGACATAGCCGACGTGAATTTCAATTACGAAGATGAAACCCACATCACCCGCCTGAATGGACACCGTGCGGTACTGGTAACGGCCGGACAGAAAACAGGGGAAAATATTGCCAAAGTAGGTGAGCAACTTAACCCGGTTATTGATCGATTTACAAAGACATTACCACCTCATATTTCGCTCGTTAAAAACTTCGATCAGACGGTTAGCGTCAACAAGCGGCTCGATCATTTTCTACAGGATTTCGCCCTGGCTATTCTGCTCGTTTCGCTTACCTTACTCCCGCTGGGACTCCGGGCGGCAATAGTTGTTATGATTTCGATTCCGCTTTCGTTAGCCATTGGCCTGGCAGGTCTCGATTTTCTGGGATTCAGTATCAATCAGTTAAGTATTGTCGGATTAATTGTAGCACTGGGTATTCTGGTTGATGATTCGATTGTGGTTGTCGAAAACATCGAGCGGTATCTGCGCGAAGGGTTCTCCAAACGCGAAGCGGCTATAAAAGCCACAAGTCAGATTACGCTGGCCGTTATTGGTTGCACCACTACGTTGGTTCTGGCCTTCCTACCGCTGCTGTTTCTGCCCGAAGCTTCCGGTGATTTTATCCGGTCGCTCCCCATGGCCGTTGTTACGACTATTCTGGCCTCCTTATTCGTCTCACTCACGATTGTTCCGTTTTTGTCGAGCCGGATTCTAAAGGAAGAACACAGCCCTGAAGGTAACATTTTCATGCGGGCACTGAAGCGGGTAATCAGCGGGTCGTATAGCCGCCTGCTGCACTGGGGGTTACGTCATCCAGTCGTTACGTTGCTGGTGGCTGGCGTACTATTTACAGGCGCATTGTACATGTTCAAAATCGTTGGATTTGCACTATTTCCGGCGTCCGAAAAACCCCAGTTTCTGATTAACATCGAAACACCGGATGGAACCAGTCTGTCGGAAACAGACCGGGTGGCCCGCTACGTTGAAGGGGCTCTCAAGCAGGAGCCTGACGTAAAATACATCACAACAAACGTTGGACGCGGGCAGCCCCGAATTTATTACAACATCATTCAACGGAATGAGTCGCCCAATTATGCTCAGTTTTATGTACAGCTGACGGATGTTGAACCTGCCGAAAAACGTGTACTGATCGATAAACTGCGCGAGCGGTTCAAGCTATATCCGAACGCAAAAATCGAGGTAAAAGACTTTGAGCAGGGACCCGACCAAGAAGCACCAGTAGCCGTTCGGGTATTCGGTGAAAACCTCGATACGCTGAAAGTGATGGCCTCACGGGTAGAAACCGCTTTCAAACAAACACCCGGTCTTATTTACGTCAATAACCCCCTCGCCAATCAGAAAACCGACCTGCGGGTACGTATCAACAAAGAAAAAGCGGGGCTGCTGGGCATTTCCATTGCCGACGTGAACCGTACTATCCGGCTTGCTATCGCTGGCCTTAACGTTGGGACGTATAAAGAGCCAAATGGCGACGATTATATCATAAACGTGACGATGCCGAAAGGCAAAGTGGCCGATCAGCGCGTTCTGAGTGATCTGTACGTCAATACCTTAACGGGTTCCGCCGTACCCCTTCGCCAGATTGCCGACCTGGAATTTGAAACAAGCACTAATCAGATCCGCCACTACGATAAAGATCGCTACGTAACGATAACGGGTTTTGTCAAAACGGGCTACTTAGTCGATAATGTATTTACGGACGTATTGACGAAGCTGGATAAGATGCGGTTTCCGAATGGATTCAGCTACAAAGCCGCTGGCGAGCTGGAGAGCCGTGAGAAGTCGTTCGGTGGTTTAGGCACCATTATTCTCATTACTATTTTTGGATTCATCGCCGTGCTGGTACTGGAATTTGGTACGTTCAAAAGCACGTTGATTGTCCTGTCGGTGATTCCGTTAGGGGTTATCGGCGCTGTGCTGGCCCTGTATTTTACAGGTAACCCATTCTCGTTCGTGGCGGTTATTGGCTTGATTGCCTTGATTGGTATTGAGGTCAAAAACTCGATTTTGCTGGTCGACTTCACGAACCATTTACGTGAAGAAGGTATGTCGCTGATTGACGCTATTCAGGAAGCTGGGGAAATTCGGTTTGTGCCCATCGTACTTACCTCCCTGACGGCAATTGGGGGGTTGATTCCGCTGGCGATTGAAGGCAATCCGCTGTATTCGCCGTTGGCCTGGGTGCTGATCGGGGGGTTGATTTCCAGTACGTTGCTTTCGCGAGTGGTTACGCCTGTATTGTATAAATTACTTCCACCACGCGTAGAGGTGAAGGAAGTTCGGGCCCCAGAACCTGAGTTAGCGTAAATTTTTGATAAGCTAGCTTCCTGAACGTATTAATACGTTCGGGAAGCTTATTTTTCACTCGTGAACCAGAACCTTAACCGTCTGTCTTTGGCTTTCCGTTTGTGCCTCTATCCAATAAAATCCCGATGGAAGGGGCTTATCAAAAAACAAATCTGCTGAACCCGACTGGCGCTCGATTCGACAGCTGACTGGAATTCCTAAGGGCGATAATAACCGAATGACTGCATTGTCGGCGTTCCAGAGCTGGAGATGAATATGGCTAGAACTGGCCGGGTTTGGGTAAGCCACTACGGTTAGTTGCTCAGGTCGAATTATGGCCGATACTGGTTTGAAACTATGCGTTGTTCCATCGTGATCGATCTGGCGCAATCGGTAATAATTCACGCCAAGCAGCGGATTCATATCGGTCATGCCATAGTTCTGTCGTTCGTCTGTATTACCTCTGGCCACTACTTCGCCAACCGTTACGTATTCGCCTAAATCACGACTGCGTTCAACCACAAAATGATCCGCATCTCGTTCCATTGACGTTGACCAGGCCAGTTGAACCCGATCGCCTGTAGGCTTTGCCGTGAATGAGAGGAGCGTAACAGGCAAGACGCCATTGATATCGCGCATCAGCAAATCGCCAATCTGAACAACCCCAACGCCATTGTTTATTCTGAATTTAAAATTTGAAATAGTCTGCGTTGGTGTCAATACCGCCTGATCATTAAACACTTTCGTTAAACCCACCCAAACATCATAGGTATCGTTTGGTAGTGATTCAAGGCTTCCATCAGGCGCTAAATAATTGAAATTACTGCCTGTATTGTTCATGGCAAACGTAATCGTCTGCCGCCCCGAGAAGGCAGCACTATTAGTCCCTCCACCGCCTGATGGTAATGTATGAACAAGGAATTGTCCAGATGTAGTTGTTGATAAGTTAAAGGCAATGCGAGCATACGTATCGCCTACAGCCGGGTTTTGCGGACCAGCGTTAAAGGCGCTTCCCAGGTAGAAAATAACCGCACTAGTCGACGATACAGTCGGATCATGAGAAACTACTTCAAAACTAAACTGTGCATACAGCGATGTGGGTGGCCCAGCAAAATTAGTGGAGCGGGATATGTAGCCAGTGCCGCTGTCTGTTGGGCGCGTAAACTGAACAGCATTATTTGTTACGGTTGCACTTAAGCCGGCCAATCCGTTAAACTGGCTATCGTTGGGTGAGGAACTCACGTAAGAAGCTGGTGCTCCCCCGGCCGAAAAATTTTGTTGAAAATAAGTGGTCTGGCCAAACCCCTTTATAACTACGCCAAGAAAAAGCAATAAACTAGTTTTGTAAACTTTCACCATAGAAAAGTGTCGTTATGGATGTTTATCCATTCGACAGCAATCTCATCAGAAAGTCATTCAATCGCTTAATAAATAAATTCCCCTACTTCACTCTGTATAGTCACCCGCTTACCCGTATAGGCTTCAACGCGGCCAATTATCTGAGCTTCAATGCCAAAGGATGTGGCTATATCAATTACCTGCTGAGCTGCGTTTTGCGGCAGATAAACCTCTAAGCGATGGCCCATATTGAAGACTTTGTACATCTCCTGCCAGCTTGTACCGCTCTCCTGCTGAATCAGCCGGAACAGAGGAGGAATAGGGAACAGATTATCCTTGATAATGTGCAGGTTATCCACAAAATGCAGCACTTTTGTTTGCGCCCCTCCTGAGCAGTGCACCATGCCGTGAATCTGTGGACGGAGTTCATCCAGCAATACCTTCGCTACGGGTGCATAGGTACGGGTTGGCGACAGAATAAGCTGGCCTACCGTAACACCCTCCGGAACCGATTCCACTACGTCGGTCAGGGGCTTACTACCGCTGTAAACAAGCGATTTATCCACAGCCGGATCGAAGCTTTCGGGATATTTGTCGGCTAGGTAATGCGCCAGTACGTCATGACGCGCCGACGTCAGGCCATTACTACCCATGCCGCCATTATACGACGTTTCGTAGCTTGCCTGTCCAAAGGAGGCTAGCCCGACAATCACATCGCCCGCCTGAATCCGGTCGTTGCTAATCACCTGATCGCGTCGCATACGGGCAATGACCGTACTATCGACAATAATGGTACGTACCAGATCACCAACATCGGCGGTTTCGCCACCAGTGCTATAAATCTCGATGCCGTGATCGCGCAGCATCTGCAACACCTCTTCGGTACCCTTGATAATTTCAGCGATAACCTCACCCGGAATCAGGTTTTTGTTCCGGCCAATGGTTGATGAGAGCAGCATCGGACCGGATGCACCAACGCAGATCAGATCGTCGGTATTCATCACAACTGCATCCTGCGCAATACCCTTCCAGACGCTTAGATCGCCCGTTTCGCGCCAGTACAGGTAGGCCAGCGACGATTTCGTCCCGGCTCCATCGGCATGCATGATCGTACAGAAATCCGGGTCGCCCGCCAACGTATCGGGAACGATTTTGCAAAATGCTTTGGGAAATAAGCCCTTATCGAGTTGGGCAATGGCGTTGTGAACGTCCTCCTTACTAGCGGAAACCCCGCGTTGCGCATAGCGATCAGTCATGGTGCAAAGGTAGGCAGGAAGGGCATGAGAGGGAAGCGGAGCATAAAGAAAAACAGGATGCCCTATTGTATCAGAAAGGCAACGCGATAGCCGGGCTGCAATTTCGGCACAAGCACCCAGTTCATGCTGTATTCCAGTTTTTTGCAAAAACCAGCCTCACGCACCTTTACAGTATAGACGTATTGTCTGGCATGTTCATCGCGTTCGACTGTTCGCGTGAAGGCTACATTGCAACCCCCAGACGCATAATTTCCTAACAGCGTATACCGCGAAAAGTCGATGGGCTCAGGCTTGTAGTTTCGGCAGGGACTGTTCAGTGAATGTTGAGTCGTATCATAACTGAAGTAGGCATATAGGGCGCTATCGCTGTCAATTACGACATTATTCTTCGCTACCTGCTGACGGCCATCAAACGTATCAGGCACGTAGCATGACCATTTATCAGCCTGGGCCGTAGTTGGGTAGTCCGATACGATCAGGCCACGATTATGGTCATTGGGGTCAAGCAATCCCAGACAGCCCTGCAGGATCGACAGGCCGCCAATCAGCATCCACGACGTTTTTGAGAGTCCCAGCGCCTTTTTCATAACGTAACATCGACTTTACCTTCTGCGCTAATACACAATTCCCGCTTCGGCCCCGACAGTATCCAGCAGGTCCATCAGATTCAGGCTATCGTCAAGCGACCACAGAGGACTCTCGGTACGTCCTTCATTCAGGCAGTTCATTACGTGCTGCGCTTCGTAGTCGTATCCATGCGTTTGTCGTTCAAACATAAGCGTAGTGGATTCCTGCTCTTCAGGCTGAAGTGTTACGCCCGTTGTTTCGTGAAAGCGACTATGAATCCGAATCTGTCCGGTTTCACCCTGAATCAATCCAATACAGTCTGTTTTTGCCAGTAACGTACTATCCAGCAGAGCCAGTTGTCCATCGGCATAGCTCAAAACCATTCCACATTGCTCATCAACGCCCGTCGAACCAAATTTTGCCAACGCTTTAATGGCCGTCGGTTTGCCCAGAAACAGGTAGGATAAAAACAGCGGATAAATGCCAATGTCGAGCAAGGACCCACCGCCCAATTCTTTGTTGAAAAGGCGTTTATCAGGCAAAAACGGCGCTTTAAACCCAAAATCAGCTTTTACGGAAACTACGTTACCGATGGTCCCCGATTGCGCCAGTTCGAGCGCTTTCTGAATACCTGGCATAAACCGACTCCACAAGGCTTCCATCAGAAAGACCTTTTTTGAACGCGCGGTGTCGACCATTTCCCGGACCTGCTTACTGTTCATGGCAAACGGTTTTTCGCCCAATACACTAATGCCCCCATTCAGAAGCATCATTACGTTCTCGTGGTGCTTTACGTGTGGAGTCGCCACATACACAACGTCCAGATCAGTCAGCGTAAGCAGGTCTTCGTATGAACCGAAAGCGTGGGGAATCGAGTAATCGCGGGCAAACTCATCGGCACGGCTCTGGTCGGAAGAAGCAACCGCGTAAAGTTGTGCATCGGGTAAAGTAAGCAGGTCTTGAGCAAATTTGTGGGCAATGCGGCCCGATCCTAATATTCCCCAGCGAGTCATGATAAACGGATAATTTGATTGAGAGGCTATTCAGTAACTTAACCATTTGGTCAGCCGCCAAATGTAGCTTTTTTTATAAGTTGCAGCGTCACCAATGCCTCTTTCTGTGAAATACACTCAACTATGCCTTCTTCTTCTCTGTTTATTTTTCGCCCATACTGCTGTAGCTCAGATTGTTGAGCAACCCGATCCGTTACGTCCTTCGTTACCCGATTCAGCAAAGACAAGTAAGAAGGATTCCAGCAAAACCACCGCTGGGCAGCTAAAGATTGATTCTGCCAAAAAAGCACAGCCGGTTACCCCTGTTTTTCGCTACCGCTTTACGGCCGATGGTACACTTACGTCGGGCAATGTCAATCGGGCGCTTCTGCAACTGGCCAGTGCTGTTGATTATCAATTAAGTAATTATTTCAAGCTTTCCAGCAATCCTTCTTTCGTGTATGGCCAGCAAAGTGGAATTCTGGCTGAGCGGGAGTGGTTCGGCGATTTACGAACGACGTACCAGTACGAAAAGCGATTGTATTATCTGGCCTTTGGTTCCTATGAGCGAAGCAATCTGCGCCAGATTAACCACCGCTGGACGATTGCGGCAGGGGCGGGCTATAAGGTCTTGAACCGAAAGCGCGCTTATATCTCGATTACCGACGTATTAATGCAGGAATACACCGACTTTCTTGAACTGGACGACATCAACATCGTTCGAAATTCGGCTCGTTTGTATGGTGAGTATACTTTTGACAAAGACCGTTTCACGGTTACGCACACGGCCTTTTATCAGCCCGCTTTAGGCCAGTATAATGTACGCTGGAACGCCAGTGTAAGTCTTCAAATAAAACTGACATCGGCTACCAGCCTGAAGAGTACGCTAGCGAACGCCTACGAAAGTCTGGTGGTGCCCGGTCGTAGAAACAACGATCTGCGCTTTACGGTGGGTCTGGTTTATGAGAAGAAATAGGGAAGAAAGGGAGTAGGGGAAGAGTGGGAATAAGGGGAAACAGCAATCCCTTTCGTCCCACTCTTCCCCCTACTCCCTTTCCTCCCTCCCCTTTATTGCTTATCCGGGAAAGGAATAATTAGTTTTTCGCCACGCGTGGCGATGTCTTTGCTTTTTTGTTGGCCCGCATCAGGGCTTCTTTGCTTACGCCATACTTCTGAGCGACAACCCGCAGTACATCGCCCGGCCCAACCGTATGAACGGCCATCGCCTTTACTTTAAGCTGCGCTCCAGCTTTTACGTTACTCTCCGATACGTCCGGATTCAGCGCCTTTAACGTACTGATTTTCATATTATAGCGATTTGCTACGCTATAGAATGTCTCGCCACTCCCTACTGTATACGTACTGGCAACACCACCGGCCTTAACCTTTGGTTTGACGACGGCAACTTCCGGCTTCGGTTTTTCTTCCTTTGGTTTTTCTACTTTCTTTTCTTCTTTTTTCACCTCCACCTTAGGCTTCTCTTCAACCTTGGGTTTCGCGGCAACCGGCTTTTCTGCCGGACCGGGTTTGCCATCGGTCGTTTCGCGGTTCTCTTCGGCAACTTCTTCCGCTTTGGCTTCAGGAGCATCGCCGGGTGGGGTGGCCTGCGAAAGATCAACCGGGGCCGGTTGCGATGACGTATCAGCCTCCTGAGGAGCCATTAGCATTTCGGGTTCATCCTGCGCTATGGGTTGCTGCGACGTTGTATCGAGTGCTACATTGGTTAACTCATCAGACCCATCCGTATCATCGGTAACGTAGCCATAGCCAATGTAAAGCAAAGCGGCAATGAGCCCTACCAGTGCAATTAGCGTAATAGCGGGTAAACTGGAATTTCCAGACTGACGTGGATTAGATGGTTGGTTATCGGTGTCCATATTATATAATGAATAATGGATGATCTGGAATGCGGACTATTAAATATACGTATCAGGTTTCTTGAACTGTACGCTATTCGTCATTATTCATTTAACTGGCGGCTCATGTCGGCCACTTTTTCTTTCAGATTTTCTTTAAAGCGGGTTAACTGACGAGCTACTTCCGCATCAAACGTTCCGATAATCTGGGCAGCCAGAATGCCTGCATTACGAGCACCATCGAGCGCCATGGTTGCTACAGGTACACCAGCAGGCATTTGCAGAATCGACAGAACAGAGTCCCAGCCGTCGATGGAGTTGCTTGATTTGACCGGAACACCAACGACGGGTAATGTGGTCAGTGATGCCACCATACCGGGCAGGTGAGCAGCTCCTCCAGCTCCGGCGATGATAACCCGTAACCCACGATTGCGGGCTGCTTTTGCATAGTCGACCATTTTTTCGGGCGTGCGGTGGGCCGATACAATATCCATTTCCCACGCTACGCCTAACTCGGTCAGAATGTCGGCGGCCTCCTGCATGACTTTGCGGTCGGAGAGGCTACCCATGATAATACCTACCATTCGGCGGACTGAAATTTACTTTATCTGCGAAATAACGGAGAATAGGGCAGAATCATACACCGTTGATGCTAAAATTTATTTGGCTACAGCCGTGGCTATCAGCCGACAAAGCGCATTACGTTCTTCCCGCGATCCACCTGGTGCGTTAATTAATCGATCATTCGGTAGCTATTAGTCTGAAATTTCCGCGCTAGCCCAGTGCATTTACAAGAACACCAAACGATCAACCACGTGACAAACTACCGCTCACTCAACCTTTTTTTGACCGTTAAATTATGTTACCACCTTTTAGTAAATATTCGTTCTTTTCGCTCATTTTTTAGTCAATAAACCCAATTAATACCAATTTATTTGCGCTTAGTACAATGTATAATTTTTCAGCAACAGTTTATCCTTTTAATCTACTACCTCTATCATGAAACTAGTTTTATCTAAACCCATTTCGTCCACCCGCCTGGCTCAGGCACATGGCTTGAGTAGCCTCTCAGGTCTCAATCTCCACATCGTTCAAGCCGCTCGTTCGGCCATAATGGGACTGCTCGTAATGCTGTCCATGGCTTTACCAGGCTTCGCTAAAAACCCTTCCGGGCAAACGAATGCACTGGCAGTCCAAGATTTTATGGCGCTGGTTGACCTGTACAATGCAACCGACGGTCCTAACTGGACAAATAATTCGGGCTGGCTCACGGGCGATTCACCCTGCGGCTGGTATGGAATCGTATGTCAGCCTAACGGGCGTGTCATTGGCCTTGATTTGCACAACAACAACCTGACGGGCAGCTTACCAACCACGCTGCCGCTGCTGACGAAACTTAAGGTGTTTAATGTGCACAAAAACAAGTTAGTGGGTACCATTCCCACTAATCTGAGCCAGTTGGTAAATCTTCAGCTGCTGTATCTGAGCAATAACCAGTTCGTGGGTACCCTACCCAGCGAATTTTCGGCATTGACTGAATTGCTGCTTCTGGATGTGAGCGCAAACCAGCTTACAGGAACCATTCCGGCTAGCCTGTCAGCCCTGACGAAGGCCAAACAGTTAGCGTTCAGCAAAAACTTCTTCACAGGTACGATACCACCCAGCTTTGGTATGTTAGCCGACCTACAGGTTCTGTATTTAAACGATAACTTACTGACGGGGTCTATTCCTAATGAGCTATCGATGCTCGCCAAATTGCAATTGCTCTCCGCTGGAAAAAATAAGCTGACGGGGCAAATTCCTGCCAGTCTGGGTGTGCTAAGTGAAATGCTGGCGTTGTATTTGAACGACAACCAGCTCTCAGGCTCCATACCGTCTAGTCTTGGAAATCTGACCAAACTAGAAGTGCTGTATCTGAACAAGAACCAGTTGAGTGGCTGCATTCCTGCTTCGCTCAGCCTATTCTGTGGCAAGTTGGTTAATATAAAAGGGAATCCGGGCTTACCAGGAGGTGGTGACTTCGATGCGTTTTGCAGCTCGGGTAGCGGTAGCTGTGGCTCTGCCCGTCAGGCTTTCCTGGCTGAAGGTACGGGACTTCAGGTAGCGGTACAGGGAAACCCGGTAATCGGTTCTGAGATGGTCGTGGAAGTACGCGGAGCTGAAGGTCTGCCATTGGTATTTCAATTGCGGGATACGGGCGGTAAGCTGGTTGGCGAACAAAGCATCGGGAGCGCTGGCAGTGTCGAGCGGCAGGGCTTGAAAGTAGGTCATGCGCCCGCAGGTCTGCTTCTGTTGCAGGTGAGCAGCCCCACTCAGAGCAAAACGATTAAAGTGATTAAAAACCAATAGCACGATGCTGTTTGCCTGTATAACTGCCCTACCAACGTAGCACGGCTATGCAGGCAAACAGACTCTGCTTTTAGTAGACGTAGCAAGTTTTACAGACCGGCGAAACACCAATAGATGTTGACTCAAGGAGTTATCATCTATTGGTGTTTCGCCGGTCTTATTACCCAATCTTAACCCCCTCGAATTTGCGGCCCAAAATGGCTACGTCATCGGCACCCAGGTAGTCATGAAGAAGCGTAGCGTAGATCTGCCGAAAATCGACAGAATACGTAAGATCGCCGTCCGTTAGTTTTGTCAGGTTGGGCGCTTCATTCAACACCCGTTTCGATGGCAATCCTCCACCGATCAGAAATACGTTGTTAGCCGTCCCGTGATCGGTTCCATTGCTGGCGTTCTGTTTCACCCGCCGGCCAAATTCCGAAAATGTCATCAGCAGTACGTCATTCTGGCGGTCAGTAGTTTTTAAGTCAGCCATAAATGCAGCGACAGCTTCTGCATATTGCTTCAGTAAACGTTCCTGCTGTCCCAACTGGTTGATATGCGTATCGAAACCTGTGATGGATACGTAATACACACTGGTGCTGACTCCCGACTGAATGAGCTGTGAAACGATTCGCAGCCGATTGCCCAACTCATTCGCCGGATAAGTCGCAGCACTTTTATAGACTTTTACCTTCTCATACACAAAGTCGGCCGACGATACCATTTCGGCCAGCGTTTTGTAGAGATAGGCAACTGACTCCGGTTGATGGCCAGGCTCGTCATGTACCTTACTCAGGCCCGTCACCAATCCACTACGTGTCTGATTATACAACTTTCTGGGATCAAGTACAGCCAGTCCATTCAATTCGTTGCCTTTCATGGCCAGACTCAACGTATCATCAACTTCGATAGTGCGAAACGGCTGTTGTGCCTCACCTGAACAGGCAGCATCCAGATATCGACCAACCCAGCCCGTATGTGCATATTGATCCGAATCACTCGCGGTTTGCCAGATATCCATCGAGCGAAAATGCGACCGGTCAGGGTTTGGATAGCCAACGTTATTGATTACCGTAACCAGCCCTTCATCATACAGAGCTTTCAGCGGCTGCATGGCGGGATGCAGGCCCACTTCATCGGTCAGCGGTAACACCTTTTCGGGCCGTATCGCAATAGTTGGACGCTCACGGTAGTAAATATCGTTGCGGTAAGGCACCACGGTGTTCAATCCATCATTCCCGCCGGAGAGCTGCACAATCACCAGAATTTTTCCGGTTGGTGGTACTTCCTGACCGAAGGTCTGAAGTTCGTATGCTTTCAGAAAATGCGGAATCAACATTGTTCCCGCCGTTGTCAACGCCGATTGCTTAAGGAAGTTTCTGCGGTTCATTCGATCACTCAAAATTAAGTCAGTTGATACTCCGGCAAACTCATTAGTGCGGCTGTCAGAATGTGGATGCGCTCGGAACGAGTCTGATTGGGTTTGAGCTGGTTTTCAAGCAATATTCGCTGGTCGCTACGTAACGGAAAGGGTAGCAACGTAATGGCAATGGCATCGGTCAGCTCGATATCTGAAGTTTTTGAAAATGCCTGCTCGAAATCTGTCCAGTTGATCGTAGTGCGAAACTTAGCGTTTCCTTTTCGGGCCAGCAGTTGCGTATTTACATCGCCTTCATCCTTTGACCTCACTTTCACATCGGCGGCTTTCAATACGTAATCCGGCAACTGCATCCGAAACAGTAAACTCGACGAATCGATCCAGTTTTTGCCGCCCGGCCAGCCCGCTACGTTGGGCGGATAGAAAAGCAACTGGCCTAAAGTTCGCTGTACAAAAACCTGTGGTTCTGGCTGATCGAACTGCACACCAAGCGTATGCCGTAAACCCGCCAGCAGTTCCACCGGCGACTTGATGTGGGCACCTGTGTTCACGGCATCGTAGAACCAGTCGGCAGTAAAAATCGTCTCCATCAGTTCGGCAATGTTGTAATTGCTTTTATAAAACTGATCAGCCAGCCCGTCAACGCGTTTTTGAATTTCGGGGGCGTTGACTGGTCCGTCCGCGACAAAATAGCGGTAAATTTTCGCTGTGATGAATCGGGCGGTCTGCCTGTTTTCGAGCAACATAGCCATAACATCCTCGCCCTTGAACGTACCGGTTTTACCGAAAATCGTTTTTTCGCCCTCATCATGCGCACGTTCACGAAAAACAAACTGCCCTTCGGGCGTAAACTGCCAGCCCGTAAAGGCGCGGGCGGCTTCTTTAATGTCGTGTTCGGTATAATTGCCGCGCCCTAACGTAAATAACTCCATCACCTCACGGGCGAAATTTTCGTTGGGCGCATTTTTCCGGTTCTGCTGATTATTCAGGAATTGCAGCATAGATGGCCCTTTTGAGATGGCCATCAGCAGATCGCCAAAATTTCCTAACGCATGCTGCCGAAGGGTGTTTACGTACTGCTGCAAAAACACCAGATTCCGGGCCTGTGTCTGGCACGCGAAATGCCCATGCCAGAATAAAGCCATCTTTTCGCGCAGGGCTCCCTGTCCGGCCGCCATCCGGTCGAGCCACTGAAGATTCAGTTCGCGCACTTTTTCCGCATTTTGCCGAATACGCTCCTGAAGCATCTCCCTGTCGAGCTGCCCATCACGTACCATCCCTTTCAGCTGCTTCTTCGACTCAAAATCATCGGGTTCGATTACGCGCAGATCGGTAATTCCCTCGCTGTCTTTAAAAAACTGACGAACCGTTTTGCGTAATGATTTCCGGGATGCTTTCTCCAGTTCGGCGGGTGTAGCGCCAAAACCTGCCCGGCTGTACAGGTAACGTACTCTGGAAATACGGTGCGGCTGTTTCCTAAAAATATTCATCCCAAAAGAGGTCCGATAGGTTATTATGACTGCTTCTAAATCAGAAGGTTTAAACAAGCGGCTATTAAAAAAGTGTTAATCCGTTGCTACGGTAAGTTACAACGCAACAGTCATTACCCGTTTTTCGTATTGACTATATAATTTTCATATAAGGTCAGAGACTGACCTGTTTTTTATGCTACAACGTTTACTTTTTTTTAAAGGGTGGCTTCTCAGCGGGCTTTTTCTTTTGCTTGGGCTTACGCTCCTGCAGGCCCAGCCACTCCCCTACTCAGCCGCGCAACGTCAGCAGATTGAGCAGCTTCGGCAAACAATCCAGAAATCGACTGAAGCCGAAGTATAGCCGAGCCCTTTCTCTGGCAAAAATTTTGGGTCGGCCACTTCGCGAGGTACGTTCTAATGGACAAGTTCTTGCGCTGGCGGGTATTGATACGCTTGGAAATCTGCTGTACTACACCACCCATGTCGGTAATTCGCAGGCTGCGGTTTCAATCGGTACAGCCTCCCTGTATGCGGGCGGAAGCCTGGGTCTGAATCTGTCAGGCAGCAGCGCATCCGTACAGAATAAACTGGGTATCTGGGATGGCGGAGCGGTACGTGCCACTCACGTTGAACTGACGGGCCGTATTACGCAGGTCGATAAAGCATCAACCGTCGCTTCCGACGAAGAACACCCTACTCACGTAGCAACAACCATGATTGGCGCAGGTGTCAATCCGCAGGCACGGGGAATGGCCTATGGTGCGAAATTACAGGCATGGGATTTTAATAGCGACGTATCAGAAATGACAACGGCTGCCCCAAATCTGCTCGTTTCCAACCACTCGTATGGTATTACGGCAGGGTTTCAGTACAATCCTGACTTAACCGGATCAACACAGTGGGAGTGGTACGGCGACACAACTATCAGTAAAACCTACGATTATAAATTCGGCTTATATGCCACCGATACGCGCAACTGGGATCAGGTTGCCAACAACGCACCTTATTATCTGATTGTGAAGTCGGCGGGTAATGACCACGGTAGTTATCCGGGCGACGGGCAGCCGTATATCTTGGTGAATCACAATAAACGTGTTAGTACGGCTCCACGTGATAATCAGTCTGGCTACGATCAGCTGAGTACGTCGTCGAACGCCAAGAACATCCTGACGGTAGGGGCGATTAGCAATCTGTCGAACGGGTACAACGTACCGGCAGACGTAAAACTGGCGGAGTTTAGCAGCTGGGGCCCAACCGATGACGGCCGTATCAAACCTGATCTGGTCAGTATTGGCGTCAGTTTGTTTTCAGCTTATGCCGCCAGCGACAGCGCCTATGAGAGCTTAAGTGGTACGTCGATGGCGTCGCCAACGGTGTCGGGCTCGATGCTGCTCTTGCAGGAATATTACGCTCAGCTCAATCCGGGTAAATATATGCGCTCCTCTACGTTGCGCGGGCTGGCAATTCACACGACAAACGAAGCCGGTGATACGCCCGGACCGGATTATAAGTACGGCTGGGGAATGCTCAACACCGAAAAGGCGGCTCGTGTGATCGGGAATAGCGATAAAAGTCATCTGCTGAGCGAACGGACACTCGCTCAGGGCCAGCGCGACACGGTACGGGTCGTAGCTTCGGGGCGGGGACCACTGGTCGTAACCATTTGCTGGAACGACCCGGCCGGTACTGCGACAAGTACCCTTAATGACCGAACTCCTCGCCTGGTAAATGATCTGGACGTGCGGGTAAGCGACGGAAAAACGACCACCCAGCCCTGGATACTCGATCCAAACAATCCGGCCAATGCTGCTTCTTCCGGCGACAATATTCGGGACAATATTGAACAGATACGTATCGACAATGCCGTGCCCGGACAGGCGTACACCGTTGCCATATCGCACAAAAGCACCCTCAGAAACAATCAGCAGGACTACGCTCTGATTGTCAGCGGAATAGGTGGTGTTACTTACTGCACATCAGCGCCTGCATCGACCGCCGACACGAAAATTAGCCGGGTTCAGTTTGGGTCTATCAACCAAGCGGGCGCAGACGGCTGTACGTCGTACAGTGATTTCACCAAAACAACGACAACGGTTCAGGCCAGTCAGGTTCTACCTTTAACGGTTTCGCTCGGTACGTGCGGTGCTCAGAAAAATGCAGTTGTAAAGGTATTTGCTGACTGGAGTGCTAATGGAAATTTTACGGATACGGGCGAAACACTGGCTACATCGGGCGTACTGAATAATACGGGCCAGTTTACGGCCAACATAACGATTCCGGCCAGCGTAACGGTCGGGCAGTTGATCCGTCTGCGTATTGTTGCCAGCGAAACATCCGACCCAACCTCCGTTAGTCCGTGCGGAGCTTATGGTAACGGCGAAACACAGGATTACGTACTGAACGTAGTGCAGATCAGCAATGATGTGAGCGCTGTAGCCTTACTCTCACCCGAAGCCAATTTCTGCGGACAAACCAACAGTCAGATCGACGTATCGGTGCGGGTTCGCAACTACGGCAGTGCTACACAAACGAATGTGCCCGTCACGATCAAAATTATCGATGCAACCAACACGACCATTAGTACGCTAACGGGAACCGTTCCCACGCTGGCCCCGTTCAGCGACGCGGTTCTGACCGTAACAACTTCCGCCGGAATTACCCTGGCATCGGGGCAAGCGTATCAGTTTGTTATTTCGACCAACCTCAGCACTGATCAGAATGCGGCCAATAATACCGTTACCGAAACCCGAACAACGGCAACCGCCATCACAGGCCTTTTCACGGCAACGCGCTGTGGAAGTGATACGTTGATTTCCCTGCGAAATACGGGTGGCGGAACGGCGTTCTGGTATAATGCGCCTACGGGTGGCAATTTGTTGGCAGCAGGCAATCAGACGTCCGTTAAGGCAACTCCGGCCACTGGGCTGTTCTACGCTACGCTAAATGACTTTTCGGGAACCATTGGTCCTGTTGACAAAAAAGTATTTGGAGGAGGGAGTTACAGCGGCAATTTTGGTCCATCTCCGCTTATCTCGACCGCTGTACCACTGACGATCGAGAGCGCCCGGCTATACATCGGCACAGCGGGTCAGTTGACGTTTACGGTTCGCAAATACGACAATACCGTAGTGTCGAGTGTTACTCTGGACGTAACGCCCACCCGGAATCAAAGCCTGACCGCTACGGTCAATAGCCAACTGGTAGATGATCCGAACGATCAGGGTGCCGTTTATCCGCTCCACTTGCAGATTCCGCAGGCAGGTGATTATAAAATCACGATTGATTATGGCAATGGAGCCTCAATTTTCCGGAGTAATGTATCTGTAAGCGGATTTCCTTACCAGCTTAAAACGCAGTCAGGTACGCCAATTGTCACGATCAAAGGTTCCTTGTACGCGCGAACCTCAACCGTAACGGATACATTAACGGACGCCTGGTATTACCTGTACAACCTGAAAGTTCGCTCACTCGATTGCCCCAGTCCACAGCGAACGGCGGTAGCACCCGCTACCGGTACGGGCGCTACGGCAACGATTACACCAAATGGTTCAACGAGCGTTTGCCAGGGAGCCAGCGTTACGCTTCAGGCCAACACCGGCGACGGTCTTTCTTACCAATGGTATCTGAATAATCAGGCTATTACCGGCGCTACCAGCAGTACATTACAGGCAGCTACCGCCGGTAACTACATTGTTCAGGTCGCCAACAGTTGCTTGCCGGTTCGGTCGTCGGCAGTAACGCTGACGGTAAAAACAGCGCAGACACCATCCATTACCATTAACAGTTATATTCTTACTACCGACGCTGTCTCCAACATTCAATGGCTACTCGATGGTATTGCTATTTCGGGGGCTGCCGGAGCAAGTTACAGTGCGACAAAAACAGGGCGCTATTCTGTTAAAGGAAGCGTCAACGGTTGTGGTGAATTAATTTCCCAGGAAGTTTACCTGACCATTCTGGCCAATGAGCCCGTTGCCCTTGATGGAACGTTGAACGTTTTTCCCAATCCAGCGACGCAGCAGGTAACGGTATTGCTTTCATCCTCAACGTCACTTCAGGGTACGCCAACACTTCGGCTGACTGACCTGCGCGGCCTGACAATTCAAACCGCTACGTTGCAGCGCGATGGAAAGACCTATTCGGCCATATTGGACGTAACGAGCTTGCCGGGCGGTGCCTTTTTCGTAGTTATTGAAGATGACAAAGCCCAGCGTATTGGCGTCAGGCAAATTAGAAAACAGTAAATAGGTAAAAAACGAATCAGCCCCGGTACTGCACAGTCGTAGTACCGGGGCTGATTCGTTTGAATGAGTTGCGTTTATTTCGCTTTTCCAGAAGCGGCTTCCTGCGCTAACGCCAGTTTCACCGCATCATACAGGTTAACAATACCGCCCGTTTTCGATAGCGAAGCAAAATCAACCGTTACGTCAGATTCCGGCCGATGTACTTTGGTCGTATAGGGCGTGGCTGACTGAAGGATAATCCGTTTGATATCAGCGTAGGTAAGTTTCGGGAAATACGATTTCAACACAGCCGCTACACCCGTAACAACCGGTGACGCCATGCTGGTACCGCTGTTGTTTTCGTATTTACTACCCGGTACAGTCGAATAAATATCCTTGCCAGGTGCAAATACGTCTACTGTTTTCTTACCATAGTTCGAAAAACCGGCAACCAGATCGGTCGTGTTATATTCGGCACTTGCGCCTACAGTAATCACATTCGGAATGGTGGTTCCGTCCATATACCGGGGCGATGGATAATTGGCTGCAGTATCAATGTCGCTACCATCGTTTCCGGCAGCCTGTACCAGCAGCACCCCTTTCGACAGGGCATACCGCTCTGCTTCTTCAACCGCCTTGCGCTGAGGAGAATAGCCTTTCCCGAAACTCATGTTAATGATTTGTGCACCATTGTCAACGGCGTAGCGAATGGCATTGGCAACGTCCTTATCCCGCTCATCGCCGTCAGGTACGGCCCGCACGCCCATAATCTGAACGGCGTCGGAAACGCCCATAACCCCCAGATTATTCGTCCGGTCGGCGCCGATAATACCCGCTACGTGCGTACCATGATCAGGGCGCGCGCCGGAAACATCGGCATTGCCATAATCCCGCTGATTGACATCTTCCGGATTATCACCAACAATGCTCCGTCCGTTGAAATCGGGATTATAGCTGTACTCAGCCCGTGATTTGAGTTGTTCGTTTGCTTTTTCAAGTTCGCTCGTCACCACATCCGTATCAGCCGCCCCCTGCTGACGGAGCAAGCGGAGAATACCCATTACCGGGCGTTTCATATTAGCGTCCGACAACGTATCGGCGGCTTTGCGCAGCGTCAGCGTATCCAGTTTCGTTACGTTCAGTACTTTTTTCAGGTTATCAACCGCCGTCGTATACTGGGTGTAGAACTGGTTGATGCCCTGATACTGCGATTTGTATTGCGCCTGACTTTTCTCGACCTCCGCCTTTGTTTTTGTGTACAGATCGAATTCTTTCTGCTCGTCCGGCTTGAGCGTTTTACGATCCTTACCGTCGTATTTTGGCTTCAACTGCGCATACAGCCGCGTTACTTCAGCCGTTTCGTACGTAACGTTACGTCCATCTTTTCCACCGATAAAATTCCAGCCGTGGATATCATCCACATAGCCGTTCTTGTCGTCGTCTTTCCCGTTTCCGGCAATCTCTTTCGGGTTTGTCCACAGCACCCGACGGAGGTCCGCGTGGGCGGTATCGATACCGCCATCAATTACTGCCACAACAACAGGCGTAGGCTTACGGTCTTTGAGGAGTTCGCGATAGGTGCGGTCAACACTTATACCGGCGGTTTTATCCGTTTTATCCTGCAGGTACCACTGCGGTGATTGCGCCGATGCTACCAGTGTGAGCAGACTAACCGACGCGCTTATGAGGAGTTTCTTCATGAATTGATAACAAAAAATCTTTACAAATTAAGAAGAAACTGGTTTAGTTAAGGCTTAAAAATTGTTAAACGGCCCGAATAATCCCATCAGGGTTTGGTGTGTTTGGTCGTTTTGTAATGCTCCTGCAACAAATCCTCCCCAAAATCATTTGTCAAATCCCGCACTACGGTATGAATGTGGTTGGCGTTTGTCTGGGTATTATCGTACTCGATCAGAATGGTAGGACCGTGTATGCGATAGTACCATCCTTTGCCTTCGCCCAGTTCGGGGGTAAGGTCACCCGCCCAGGCAAACCGCAGGCTATCCATGCCGGACTTTTCCAGCTTGGCCATCTGCTGTTTAGCCAGCGTAATGCGGTAGTTCGTCAGGTACGTTTGCAGAAGGTCCAGAAATATTTTCCGCTGATCGGCATTCATTTCAGAAAGCATCAAACCATCCATTTTTTCCAGAGATGCGGTCCGCTTGTTGCTTGTAACAATTTCGGGATAAGCTACCGTAGCCAGAATCGCCTTTTTGCGCTGGTCGGCATCCAGAGTTTTGAGGAGAGCAAACGCCTTTTCGGTTTCCTGTTTCAGAATTTCTCTACCTTTTTGGGGTAACTCTTTTACCCGTGGGTCTGCCATCCGTTTATCAGCCATTTGCGGGTCGTATTTTAGCACACCCGGATTACTGCCGAAAAAGGTGGGGGTCTGAGCCAGCACCTGCCCGGTCAACGACAAGAACTGTAAGGACAGGTGATGCCCTTCAATACGCCAACTCCATGGGCTTTTGGCATCGGGCTCACCAAATACGGTGAAGGAATAATTTTCCGGATCGCGGTACGTATCGTTGGGCGGCCGGTTATCAATCACCCGCAGTACATTCTCCATATCGATGATTGACGTTGCTTTCTCATAGCCCTGATCACTCAGTCCGGTTTTAAGCATCGCCATGGCTGCTTTTCGCTGATCGGGCGTCATCTGTTTCAGTGGTAGGCCTTTACGTTCACGGGGTACAAAGTGCCAGTTGAACCGTTCGGCATCATCCAGCGGGTAGGTAGCCTGTTTACGCTGATCGGGCGAAAGGCTGGTTAAAAACGCCGTAACAGCATCCAGCATATCATCCTTTACCCGTTGCTGGGCGGGCGATGCTTTTGGCGTAGAAACGGCCTGGGCAAAGAGTTGCCCGGTGAGGAGCCAGAAAAAAGAAATTGCTTCATATCGAGGGGCTTAGTATGCAGCGAATAAAGCAATCACAGGTCAGCATTTACCTGTTCCGATAGTTAATTATATCACCCGATTTGTTAACAACCGTAGTGGTTTAGCAGTTTACTAGAAAGCTACCCTGTTACAGTTAATGACTTCAATGATGTCTAGTCGCCCACCGAACGATAGCATGGGTCCATTTGACCACCTCGCACTGCGCTACCTCCGCCAGGCACTCGATTCGGCCCATCCAACCGATGAGCCGTACGTATTGAATCCTGTTGAGAGCCGTATCATCCGACGGACAAAAATCGTAACTCTGTCGATGGCCGCTCTACTTGGTATCATGGGTGTGCTATTACTGTATTGGCCCCAATACGCCTGGCCAGACCTGTTTAGCAACACGGCGATTGAATTGGGCGGTACTGTGTATGAACTGCCTCTTATCACTACGTTATACGGTATATTACTGGTTTATCTGGAGGTCAATCTGCTCATTGCTCTGAATCTGAAGGGAGTGAAAATGATTATGCAGGTTTGTCAGTTCCCTCGGGCGCATGATGCTCAATACGATCGTCATTTACAGGCTTTGGCTAATGCTGCTCTTGAAAAAAACAACCGGGGCATCCTGCGATTTGGTATCGATCCGTATTTGAATTTGCCTCGTTGGGGGTTGGGCCTTTTTTTTCTGCTGAACATCATAAAAGCAGCACTCAGTAATCTGGTTCTGAAATTTGTTCTGAAACGGTTTATTGGCCGCTACGCACTTCGTCAGGTGACGGATCTGTTGGGTATGCCCATCTATGCCTTATGGAATGCCTGGGCATCGTGGCAGGTATTACACGAAGCTCAGGTCCGGGTTATGGCCCCAACGACTATTCGTGAGTTTGTGAGTGAACTTTACGATGAATGGGGCAAGAACGATGAATTCCGACCGTTGATTCTGGAAGCCCTGCAGTACGTGGCCATCCTGAAACGACAATATAATTACGCGCACTTCCTGTTAACTGAGACGCTGATGGACCGCTTTGAACTGCGGTTCGATGCACCACTGACCGGTAATTTTCCCGAACAGGTTCTTACTGCTCCCCCAGCCATACGAAAAAGCCTGGAACGGCTCATTATTTTTGGGGTACTGGTAGATGGTAAACTCTCCTGGCTTGAGAAACAGCGGCTTCGGACTCTACGTAGTAAAGGTTTTCTTACCTATTCAGCCAGCGAGATTCAGCGTCTGGGTAATGCCTACAACCAGGGCCGTGGTCTCTGGGTATAACCCACGTATCAGAACCGCGCTACATCCGGCTTCTGGCCATCCCATTGCTTTTCAGAAATCTGCAATTTTCTTTTAGCTGCTAATATCGATCAAAACGGCTTGTGCTGTTTTTTGATCGTGCCTATAACATATTCACTCACCCTCGACAACAGAAGGAACTTGTTCTGTTTGAATGAATTACGTAAATTTGTAAGATTAGCTACTCACAAATTTAGGGCATGCCTCTCTTCTGGAAAACTGTTTTGATTTTTGGTTATTGCTTTTTTATATCCCAATCTTTACACGCTCAATTATCCGTAACTTACCCCTTCCCACGCATGGTTGTTCAGCGCAATCATGACAATACGGCACCGCTTTATATCTTGGGTACATTTTCCCTTCCTGTCGATCGGATTGACGTCCGGCTTTTGTCTACTTCATCAGCAAGTCGGACTTCTGTCGATTGGACAGTTTTGCAGGATCAACCCAAAAATGGCTTCTATGCGGGTCGTATCACAGCACCGGCTGGCCTGTTTCGGCTGGAAGTTCGTGGCGTACGTAGTGAGCAGGTAGTTAGCAGTACGTCTGTCTCATCGGTTGGTGTTGGCGAAGTATTTGTAATAGCTGGCCAGTCGAATGCAATGGGGCTGCCAAACCTGGGTGCAAAAGGGGCTTCTGAGCGGGTTGTTGCCTTCAATGCCTGGAATCGCTTCTGGAATAAAGACGATGCCCTTGAATCGTCGGACAAACCATTCCCAACACCAGCTTTTTCAACCTTAAGTGCCACCAGTCAGGTATTTCCAACGGGCGAAACGGCCTGGTACTGGGGTGAACTGGGCGACCATATTGCGGATCGGTATAACGTACCTGTTGCTTTTTTCAACGTAGCGATTCCGGCAACGGTGGCCGAAAACTGGAGCAATACGGCCAATGGTATACCCGCCAA
The DNA here is from genome assembly GCF_045160025.1 of Spirosoma sp. KNUC1025. Lineage (GTDB taxonomy): Bacteria > Bacteroidota > Bacteroidia > Cytophagales > Spirosomataceae > Spirosoma. Next base: position 2,148,721 of record NZ_CP087139.1, on the reverse strand, counting down.
AAATATTTTTAACAGTACGATCTGGCCATTTCTGCAACCCTACTCCAATCTCAGAAACACGTTACAGTATTACAACAGTCAGTTTGGCATCCGTGCGGTATTGTGGCATCATGGCGAATCCGACGCGGTTCCGCTACGTACGCCAACGGATACGTACCGCAACGATGTTCAGGAACTCATTAACAAAAGTCGAGCTGATTTTGGGCGTAACATGACCTGGGTTGTTGCCCGTTGTTCCATTACGCCTGCTGGCCCTACGCCTAGTGCAGATATTATTCAGGCACAGCAAATGCTGGCTCAAACGTCGGGTAACAATGTATGGAAAGGCCCTGATACCGATCCGATTCAATCACCCCGACCCACACATGGTCATTTTGAAAATATCCCGAACGGTATTCAGGGCATATCGGAATGTGCGACTGCCTGGAATAAGAATTTAACGGATCAGTTCTTCAGTGAGTCGGTACCGCATCAACCGCATCAGTTTATTCAAACGGGCCTGGTGCCCTCCGAGATTCCTGCTGGTACGAGCTTAACCGTTCCATACGAATCGATCGGCTTCGCGTCCAATCCGGAGGCAGTGGTTCACTTATTGAATGAAAGAGGGTGGTTTGTGGCTGAAGTCGGACGTGGTAATGGTAGCGGTTCAGTTCGTGCTACGTTACCCGATACGCTCAGCAACGGGCGATACACACTTCGGGTGGTTGCTACAAGTCCATTTCTGACGGGTTCTCCTTCCCTCTCCTTTCAGGTCACCCCATCGAATCGGTCAATCAATCCGTTTATCGATGTACAGGTTGACGAACGTGAATCGAATACACAGGTGTATTGGCTGACGGCTCAGGAACCGTCAGGGAGCCGGTTTTATATCGAACGGAGAACGAATGCGGGCGATTATCAAACTATTGGAACGCTGACAGCCTCGAATGATGGTCAGTTGAGTCATCTCTACTCCTTTACGGATACGCTCAGAAATTCGGGCGTAAATACGTATCGTATTCGGCTTGAGCAACCCAATGGTACGATTCAGTTTAGCCGTAACTCAGTACTGGCAACGGCTGATGAACCCATACCACAACCTGCACTTTACCCTAATCCAAGCAATGGTACGGCATTAACGGTGACGTTGCCACGTAGCGGAGAGTGGAATCTAACATTAACCAACCTGAATGGTCAGAACGTTTGGCAGCAACGGATCACTACATCGGCCAATCAGGCTGTAACGGTTCCGCTGTCAGCACAACTCGCAACCGGCGTTTACAGGCTTCAACTTCAAAATGCGGATCACTATTTTAGTAAACAGCTTTTGATTCAGCGCTGATAGTTATTACAAGTAAGGTCAGTGCGTTTTATGATTGAGCGACTACGTTTGTCTTTCTGACACGTACTTCATTGATCCGTTTATCATCAGCCGACAACACCTCGAATGAAAATCCGGCATACGATGTATGATCACCAGCCTGGGGCAACCGGCTAAATAGCTCAAGCAATAATCCTCCTAAGGATTCGCTATCGCCCTGTACCGTTTCGAAGGTTGTTGCGTCGACGTTCAGTATCCGGCAAACGTCGGTCAGCAACATTTTACCTTCAAATACTACCGTCTGCTCATCTTCACGCCGGTATCCAACAGGTATTTCGTCGTCAAATTCGTCGTTGATTTCGCCAAAGATCTCTTCAATAATATCTTCAAGCGTTACCAGCCCGCGTGTCCCTCCATATTCATCCACCACAATCGCCATGTGAACACGTCGTTTCTGGAAGTCCTGCAATAAATCGTCAACTTTTTTATTCTCAGGAATAAAGAAAACTGGTCGTAGCAATGACTGCCAGCGAAACGAATCATCAGCATGAATATGCGGCAGCAAATCTTTGATGTATAAAATACCTTCTACCTGATCGAGCGACTCTCGAAATACCGGTACCCGCGAATACCCCGACGCATTAATTTGGTTGATAAGCTCGCTAAAAGGCAGATTGTCGGCTATCGCGGAAATATCCAATCGGGTACGCATAACCTGACGAGCCGTCAAATTACTGAAGTTGACGATACCTTTTAGTATTTCCTTCTCTTCAACAGTGGCACTTGTTCCTGTAAGCTCTACCGCCTGACTAATTTCTTCTACCGACAATTTATAGCCTCTGCGCTCAATACGTTTATCAACCTGGTTGCTCAGATTAACCAGCATAACTGCCAGCGGACGAAACACGAGGAGACCAAGTTGGGCCAGTGGAGCTGTCCGCCGGGCAACAGTCAGGTTATCCTGACTAGCATATACTTTCGGAATAATTTCACCGAAAAGTACAATTGCTACAGTAGTAATTAACGTAGCGCCTGTCAGTACCCAGCCTGATCCATCCGATTTCTGGAGGAATAACCAAGTGAGGTACGTAACAATAACGACAATGGCGATATTGAGTAAATTATTGAAAATGACTAAGGAGGCCAGCAGTCGTTTAGGTCGTTCGAGGAGAGTAGCAATACGTTGCTCATCAGCCTGACTGCTGATACGACAATAAGCTCTTTCGTCGGACGAAAGAGAGAAGAATGCGGCTTCGGAAGCCGATACCAGACCTGCCAGTGCCAACAGCAGCAAAACCAGGGCTGTATAAGGTCCGTATAAATCAAAATAGGTGCCCCAGCTATCTACAGCTGGGAGCACCTGTCGAGGAAGAGGATCACCAGGGTCCATGTATATTAAATCTCGTTCAACAATAGAGCCTATCGGGCGGATTAGAACGGTAGGTCGTCATCGCCACTATTGCTCTCGAAAGGTACCGGGTCCGGCTCACGGCGCCGGGGGGCTGGCGCAGCCTGAGCGGCCGGTGCAGCTTGCTGACGCGGACGTTCAGCGGGGGCTGGCTGCGGAGTCGGTTGTGCTGGCGCAGCCTGTTGGCGGGGCGCTTCGCTGTATCCCTCATCCATACGGTCGCTGTTAGGGCTACCGAGCAGTTGCATTGTATTGGCCCGAACCCGCAACGAGGTCCGCTCTTTTCCTTCTTTATCAGTCCACAATTCTGTCCGCAGTCGACCTTCGACATAAACAGAATTACCTTTCTTCAGATATTTTTCAGCGACTTTGGCTTGTTCATTCCATAACTCAACCCGAAACCACTCGGTCTGCTCTACTTTTTCACCATTTCGGTTAGTAAATTTTTCGGTAGTGGCGACGTTAAATGTAGCTACCACAGCACCACCGTCAAGATACCGGACTTCAGGATCGGCACCTAAGTTACCGATTAGTGTCACCTTATTAAGACTTGCCATACTGTTTGTTTTGTTGGTTACGTATGAAACGATAAGCGTGTTATGAAGAATAAAGATACTAAAATCTAACGGCTTATCCAAGTAACGTTTCTAAATAGTTTGTGATCAAAACCGGCTTCGGTAGGTGATTAGTTTCGGCTAGCGTATACCACTGTAAATCTGTTGGTAAGCTTCCAAGAGCGGAGTCAGGAAGCTCAATTATAAAGAATTTAGCCCGTATCCGCTGGTGCGAAAGCAGCTGCATCGACTCCGTTGGAAGAGCCGCCAGAAAGCCTTGCTGCACGGCTGAGTTGACTGCTTCCGGGAGCGGCAAATCCCGCAGTTCGGTTTTCGGTTCGTCGGTTTCTACAAGGTAAAAATCATGCAAATTTTGCCAGATATCCCGGCTGGTCCGTTCGCGTAACGCTAGCTTACCCTGGTTTCGAAAGACCAGATACGTAAAAAACCGCTCCCGAACGGGTGCTTTTTTCGCCTTAACAGGTAACCGATGCTGCCGCCCGGTTTGGTACGCTACACATTCCTGCTGAAGCGGACATATTAGACAGTCGGGGGCAACGGGTGTACAGTGAATAGCCCCAAACTCCATGATGGCCTGATTGTACGTAGCCGGATCGGCAGCCCATTCAATCAGCCGTACGGCTAGGGAGGCAAATAGTTTCTTAGCCTTCGTTGTGGTGATATCTTCGTCGATACCGAACACCCTCGCCAATACCCGATATACATTACCATCTACGACCGGCACTCGTTCGCCAAAGGCGAAAGCTGCGATGGCCGCTGCCGTATACGTACCTATGCCCTTCATTTTCAGCAAGTCATGATACGTACCGGGGAACTTACCGCCAAGCTCATTAGTTACGTAACGAGCAGTCTGGTGAAGGTTTCGGGCGCGTGAATAATATCCGAGTCCCTGCCAAAGTCTAAGCAATTCGCGTTCGTCGGTACGGGCCATGTCCAATACCGTTGGATAGGCAGCTACAAACCGTTCATAATACGGTTTTCCCTGCGCTACCCGAGTTTGCTGAAGAATTATTTCTGACAGCCAAATCCGATACGGATCGCGTGTGTGACGCCAGGGTAAATCGCGCTTGTGATGCTCGTACCACTGTTCGAGGGTAGGTGCAAACGAGGTTTCGGTACGCTTAAGGTCTGATTGCCAACTCAAAATAAAACAAAAAAATACGTCGTTACCTGTAAAAACGGAAGCATAGAGTTTTATAATTTATGGGAAACCCCTACCTTTGTGCTCCCATTTTTGAGGCCCCAATTTTCAACAACATAGTAAACGTTAAAGTTTAAGAAGTCGTGACAAAAGCAGACGTAATTGCCGAGATCTCCGATAAGACCGGAATTGACAAGGCAGAAGTAACAAACACGCTGGAGACATTCTTTTCAGTAGTTAAGGACTCGCTGGCCGAGGGAGAGAACATTTATGTGAGAGGGTTCGGCAGTTTCATCAACAAGAAAAGAGCCAAAAAAGTAGCCCGGAACATCTCGAAAAACACCGCTATGGTGATTGACGAGCACTTTATTCCGAGTTTCAAGCCCGCTAAGGTATTTGTGGAACAGGTAAAAACCAGTGACAAAGCCAAAGTAACGGCTGAGTAAACAAGTTGCCTCAAAATGGCTACGCGCTGGTGCGTCAGCCCAGGCGTTTGCTTCGTGACGATCATTTCTTATGAATAAATCTGTGCTGTTTGTTGTTATTCTGGCAGCTGCCTTAACCGCAGGGTTGTATACCCTTCCGAAGGGAGTTGTGCGAAATGAAAACAAACAACTTGGAGGACGCACTACACAAACGCCTGGGTCTAATGACTCCCACAGCACGGGAGCAAATGCAGCCGAAACAGACGCTACAGCTTTGCATGAAAAGCCAATTTCGGCCGATCAGCAAAAGAAGCTAGCCGCTCTTAAAGCTGAGTTTGCAGCCGCCGGTTCGTCAAAGAAAGTAACTGTTGGCGAAAAGCTTATTACGCTTTTTCATGAAATTAATCGCTATGACAGTGCTGCCCATTATGCGGACGTACTGGCAGTAGCTCAGCCAACAGAGCAAAATCTGTTGCGGGCAGGTGATCAGTATTTTGAAGCTTACACGTTTGCCGTTGATAGTAAGAAAACGGCAACACTGGGTCAGAAAACCCGCGAATTTTACCAACAGGCTCTCGCTAAGAACCCGAATTTGCTATCGGCAAAAGCCAATATGGCCATGACGTACGTCAATACCGACACACCAATGCAGGGAATTATGATGCTGAGAGAGGTGTTACAGCAAGACCCCACCAATGAGCTTGCCTTGTTTAATCTGGGTATGCTATCGATGCGGTCAAATCAGTACGAACGCGCTATTGAGCGCTTCCGCCAGATCCTGGTCACGAATCCGGCAAGTCGGAAAGCCCAATTTTATCTGGGTGTTAGCTTAGCCGAAGCGGGCCAGAAAGAAGAAGCGAAGAAAGTACTGGCACAGGTAAAACAGCGGGAGAAAGATCCACAAATTCTGGCGGCTGTTCGTGAATACGAATTGCGGCTGAAGTAACGAGTTTGAATGAATAGTGTAAAGTAGATGGTGAAAATCGGGTGGGACCAGTTAGTTCGCTCTTTCACCTTACCCGCTTTACATTTGCCATTATACATTGATTGTAAGGGCTTTGACCGGTTGGTCGGCCGACAGGTATTTAACTATTAATCTGTATTGCACTATGCCTTGCGGTAAAAAACGGAAACGGCACAAGATTGCCACCCACAAACGGAAGAAACGGCTCAGAAAAAACCGGCATAAGAAAAAATAGTTAGAGGTTTAACGGTTCATCCGGGCTACTGATGCGGTTTGATGGTTCGCATCAGCTAACTTTAAACCGCATCGGCGGCCTGGATGAAATAGTTAAACTTCTAGCTCATTTGTTGAAGCCTCGTGCCGGTCTGCAAAGCCCGTACGTGGCTTTTTTCTTTTTTATAGCCATTCTTAACCGTACATTCATCTTGTGAGTAATGAATTAGTTATCAGTTCGACTCAGAAAGGTGATCGGATCGCGCTCTTGCAGAACAAGAGATTGCTGGAGTATCACGAAGAAGAGTTAGACAGCAGCTTCACAGTTGGCGATCTTTACTTAGGAACAGTTAAAAAACTCTCGTCAGGTCTTAATGCCGCTTTTGTGGATGTGGGCCATGAAAAAGACGGTTTTTTGCACTATCAGGACTTGGGATCGAATATCAATTCGCTCAACAAGCTTGTTAAAGACGTAATTGCTAAACGCGTCACTACCGGACGACTCAGCGATGTTCAACTGGAGCCTCCTATCGAGAAAATTGGAAAGATCGATAAGGTTCTGACAAAAAATGCTCCGATTTTGGTTCAGGTGGTGAAAGAGCCCATCTCAACCAAAGGTCCTCGCCTTTCCTGCGACATCTCTATTGCGGGTCGCTATTTAGTTCTTGTGCCATTTTCAGATGGCGTAAACCTTTCCAAAAAAATTACTGACCGCGCTGAACGGTCGCGGCTAATGCGATTGATGTCGTCATTGAAGCCACAACATTTCGGCATTATTGTTCGGACTGTAGCCCAGGATAAAGACGTTGAAGAACTCGACCAAGATCTGCAAAACTCATTAGCCAAGTGGGATCAGGCCATCAAAAGCCTTAGCGAAGCTAAACCGCGCGATCGGGTTCTGGGTGAGATGAATCGGGCTTCGTCTATCCTGCGTGATATGCTCAATGAATCGTTTGAGAGTATCACGGTCGATACCAAAGAATCATTTGACGATATCCGCAATTATATCCACACAATTGCTCCAGATAAGGAAAAAATTGTCAAATTGTATTCTGGCAAAACAAAGGTTTTTGAAGCGTTAGGGTTAGAAAAGCAACTCAAGTCCTTGTTCGGCCGATCGGTCAGCTTACCGGGTGGTGGTTATCTGATCATTGAGCACACCGAAGCGCTGCACGTAATTGATGTTAACAGCGGAAACAAATCCAATTCCGAAGAAGATCAGGAAGCCACGGCCATCAGCGTAAACCGTGAAGCCGCTAAAGAAATTGCCCGTCAGCTCCGACTGCGTGATATGGGGGAATTATTGTCGTGGATTTCATCGATATGAAGAAAGCAGAAAATAAAAAGCTTCTGCAAGATATCATGCGTGATGAGATGAAACCTGAACGTTCGAAGTTTACGATTTTGCCGTTAACAAAATTCGGTCTGATGCAGATTACTCGTCAGCGTGTCCGGCCTGAAATGAATATAGTAACACGTGAGGTATGTCCGACCTGTGGAGGTACGGGTACGATTCAGGCGAGTGTGCTGGTAACGGATATCATCGAAAACAATCTCGATTATATTCTGACGAAACAGAATGAACGGGGCATCTCCATTGCAATGAATCCATTCTTGTATGCTTATTATACCAAGGGTGTATACTCTAAGCAGATGCAATGGTACGTCAAATATAAGACCTGGGTTAAACTAATTAAGGACAGTTCACTTGGTATGGTTAACTTCAAGTTTTTCCATAAGTCAGGAGAAGAAATTGAAGTTAGTAACATCGCATGACCATATAGTAAAATTTTACTATATGTATATATAGATAAACGGTCAACTCTCTTTGCTGAGGTTGACCGTTTATCTATATATACCTTGCTGGTATCTTAATGAAGCACCTCAAGATCTAGTAATTCACTGAACAATTCCTGACCAACTACATCTGATATGGAATCTACAGTGCTCAAGTTCAGTAGCAGATCTCGTAAGTCCTCGGTAATTTCATAAGTTTGATAAAGCCGACGGTCGAACAGAATAGGAGCTGTTTCAAGGTCACATAACGTATAGCGCGCTTCATTAAAGCTTGGCCGTTTGGAAGGGCGCTTATAAAAATTATTTCCGTGTGATTCAGGCTCTAAGAAGGAATGTATATAATTCCAGCCTTCCCACTGTTCCGGATACTTAACTAAATAGGGCCAGAATGCATCATAAAGTTGTTGCATGGCTTCCTGGCAGTACATCTCCCGATCACTTTTAGGAATTGGCTTAATAGCCTTCAGACAATGCAACACGTTGGTCATATCTGGCTCCCGATAACTTACTACGGGTACAATTGGTACTTTGGCAGCGTGTGAGAGATAACCAACTCCTTTACGAGTCAGCAGGCGTCGCTGGCCAAAGCGGACCGAGAGAAATTTGTCTTCCTCACCCGGTTCGGGGGCCGTTTCAGGACTACCGTCTATATAGACGACTAACGACCTCCCGGCTTTTAATTCACGAAGCATAGTCAGACCAGCCGATGGGCTTCCAGCATCAACGATTTTAAAAACGTTGGTTAACCCATATTTTTGGCGTATTCTGTCAAATAGCTCCGTGATTTCTCCTCCCTGATCCCGATTCATATTACTCCCAAGCAATTGAACACAATCAATACCCTGGCGAAATAGAACCGTTGTTAGTAAACGATACGAGCCCAGATGGTACGTACAATAAATTTTGGGCCCGTCTGATTTCTTAAATAGTACATTTGATCCACGTAACTTTACCAGTTCACCTGCTGACAGAAAATTCTGGTCGAAGGAGGTAAAAATCCGCTGCAACAATAATTCACGAAACAGGTTTTCATGGTTACTGCGTGGGATGGAAGGTAAGATGTTCTCGATGTTCGCAGAGAACGTAGTTAATTTCATTAAATATCCACGTTCTCTGCGTAGATCGACTTGGTTGAATGAGTCGCGACAGCGACTCAATTCTTCCCGATAAAGTTGACGTGCTGTTGACATACGCTAAAGGATTAAAGCGCTAAAGTTGGTTTTGGAGATAGGCCCTGAATTCTGCTCAACCAGGGGCAGCATACGGTATCTTCGCCGGCGATCAGTTTGAGTAAGCTGTCTGATTCATTTTTAGCAGCAGCGAAAAGAATGTTTTTAGATGTTTGAGCGGCTTTAATGTTGAATTGCTTTTTCATGATGACTGTTTGTTTTGATTGGTTTGTAGATATATTGCCAGCACCTCCCAGTTGGGGTGGTGTGCTGTTGACATACGCTAGAGGAATTAGAGCGCTAAAGTTGGTTTTGGAGATAGGCCCTGAATTCTGCTCAACCAGGGGCAGCATACGGTATCTTCGCCGGCTATCAGTTTGAGCAGGTTATCGGATTCGTTTTTAGCAGCAGCGAAAAGGATATTTTTAGATACTTGAGTGGCGTTGATGCTGAATTGCTTTTTCATGATGATTGATTGGCTTGATTGATTTCTAGTTATTTTGTCAGCGCGTTTTTTAGCGCCTTTTGTTGATACAAAGCTACTAGCTGCCATAAGGGTCATCAATCATGAAAAAGTCACATTAGCGTGTTGGGTTTAGTTAAATATTACCACTATCTTAGTCCATATTTTTGCTAAGGCAGCATGAAGGAGATCTACCTAACCAGAACGTTTCTGAAGAAACCGCTCTACAGCGTGTGCCTATTTATAGGCCTTCTTCTATTCGTGGAGGGTTTGGCCTGGACAGTTAATTATACGGCGAAAGTAAACATCCTTGCTAGTTTTGGTGGCTTAGGGCCCTATACAATCATGATATTGCGCGGTTACATTCTGCCGGAAACGTGTACAGCTTTTATTTTGGTGGCGTTAATCAATCAATTTCATGTACGCTTTCGGCTTTCATCAATAAAACTGACCGCGCGTGACATAAGCCTGTATGAGTTGAGCCTACTGCCGATCATCTTGTTGTCTTTTTTTGCTTTTAATCCGGTCACTCAAACGGTCCGCTTTCTGATGGAACAGTTTCCAGCGTATACGTTTGCTGTTTATTGGAAATATTACCTTAGTGGTACGTTCTCAAAAGCGATGTATTTTCGTTATTTGATGCCTGTCTTTATTCTTGGCTATTTAATTATCAATATTTCGCTGGTTTCCGACTATTTACGACAACGGCAGGAAGCCCAGGACATCGCTGAAGCTGAAGCAGCACAAACCATGCAGAAAGCGCTGGCGCTATCAGCCACCTTTACACCCAAACCCACAACACCCTCCCCTTACTTAGGTTACCTGAAAGGCAAGAATGCCTCAGGAGAGTTAGATTTTCCGGTCAATGATGTTTATTATTTCACTATCGAAGACCGTTTTTATTATGCAGAATCCATTAAGGGACGGCATCTGGTCAGCAAAACCTTAAACGAGCTAGAAACCGAGCTGGACCCAACTCAGTTTTTCAGAATTAAGCGCGATTATATTGTTAACCGGCAGGCAGTTCTGAATTATGCCTACTGGGAAAATGGAAAGTATATCGTTCGTCTCAATACGCCTGATCAGTATAATATTGTTGTTCCCCGTGCTCGTATGCACGAGTTCAGGGAATGGTTACAAGGGCGCTACGATGACGCACCGGAGGAACACGTCACGCTGTTATAGACCCGTTCTACAGAAAATTCTTTACAGTAATACTGTAACGCGGCAGCTGCCGACAACTATCCAATTGCAACTTCTTAGCAATATGCGCTTTATGGTTTACGGCCGTTCGGTAACTTATATTTAATAAGTCAGCTATATCGGTTGATGTATGCCCGTTCGCAATCATTCGTAACACTTCCCGTTCCCGGTCTGTTAAACGACCCAGCTCTTCACGAGTTGCATCAGAAATTATCTCCATACCGAAATTTCTAAGCAGTCTCATAAATCCATCGCTATAATAGCACCCCCCGCTACTGACAGTCTGGAAACAGCGGTATAATTCATCGAGACCATCCGTAGCATACAGGAATCCGAAGAAACCCATTTGCATAGCACTGGTTACCATTCGCATATCAGCATGACGCGTATATAAAATAAATTTCGTTTGCTGATTTGACTGCTGCATCTGCTGTACAATATCGAAAGTCTGCTTCCCGGAAATCTCAGATTCCAGGATTACACATTGTGGTCGCTTCACTCTAATCTGCTGAAGAGTGTCCTCCATCTCAACAGCTCTTCCTACTACATTGTAGCCTTTTTCTTTTAACAGTTGACTTAAAACTTCACAGTTGAAAGGTTCAGATTGAGCAACAAGGATCGAAAAATCCCGTCGTCTAAGCGCAAACCTTTTCGTATTTTCCTCATCATTGATCGATTGATTCATGGTCATAAAGCGCATTAGTGGCTGAATGTAATATTGATAATTTTCTTTAAGTAATACTTTAAGGATGAAATCACTGTTTTTCCGGACGAAATCACACAATTAGATAAAAGTTTATGGGTGATTTCGTCCGTTAAAATGGTGATTTCACACAAATAGACTTGCATTCAGCTTAATGCTGAGCATACTTTTGATCATTGATCGCAAACAGGTATTTGAACGTAGAGTAAATGAATCAGGACAAATCAATAACCCTATCCGGCTACGATGCATCGGCCGAAGAAGTGCAAAGCTTGGTTATGAAGTGGGTAAAAGCGACTGAAGCGTTTCACCTTCGATATGCCAAACTTGATAAAACTATCAATACGTTACAAAAGTCGGCCCGTCGACCTTCGTCGCCAAATCGCACACGGTTGCATCGGCTAATCGAATTGCGTCAGCATTCGACCGACGTTCTCATGACTCTATTTCTGGATATGTCGGGCCCAAGGCCAGATCGTTCAGCTCAGTCTTCCAAACCCGGTCAACTCTATTCTCATGCCTGTTTGCTGGATGAGTTGAATCGGAAAATTGATGCAGAACTCGTTAGTGTCACAACAACAACGGTTGCCCAAGCGTAGTGTTCACCCTCCCAAATGATAAAGGTAAGCCCCGATCTACGTGATTGGGGTTTTTTATTTTACCCCGAAATAACCGTCCCCAGAAGTCCGGAAATTTCAATATCAATTCGTTTGAAGTGCATGAACTCAGTTAGCAGTTGGTCCGCTTCCTCAGGTGTCTTATTTGCCGATTCACGAAGTAATTGCTGTAGTGTTGCCATACGTTGTTCAGCCAGCATTTTTTTGATTCGTAATATATTTCGGTAAGCAGCATCGGCCAAAATCCCAATCTCTTCTTCCGATGGCACAAAGATTTCATGCTTTAGCCACCCTCCACTAATTTCGTAGCGAGGGGTAGTTAAATGGATGGCTTGCTGCTGAATATCAATATCACCAAAACGAGTTGTCGTATCTGACTGTTGATTCAGGAAATCACCGGCCGTTAGTATATCTCCACGGCTATAAGCTTCCCGAAAAATAGTCAACATCAGATCAAATGGTGGAGTTTGAAAATCAATTTCATGCAACTCACTCAAAACGTACTGGCATAGCGTAATTCCCGGCTCCAGTTCCCGTGCACCGTAATTCATCAGTAATCGAATACACTCCTCTTCCTGATACGTTAAAGGCGTCTTGACAGCCTTTGTGTGTTGCGGAGTATCAGGTTGACTAGGCGTAATACCGCTTGGTGCTGAGAAGTCTACAGAACTCACGCTTAATCCATCCAGCAAGGCGTTTATATCGTCCAGGGATGGTTCGTTCGGAACGGTCGGTGAAACGTTCTGTGGCTGCTTACCAGATTCCGTCGGGCGTTGCTTTCGTTCAGAATCTTTCTTATGTTGATCCTGCTGCTTCCGTAGCAAACGATTTATCTCCGAAATGACAGATTGCTCACTGACGTGGAAAACTTGCGCTACACGCTGCGAAAGCGTCTGTCGCTTAAGAGGATCTGGTATTTTAGTTATACTGGCGCAAACGTCAGAAATTCCTTCAGCCCGCTTTAACGGATTGTCGCCAGCTTCGGTCAGCCACTGTCCCGCTTTGAAATCAATAAAATCCTGAGCATGCTCCTTTATGTAGCTTTTAAAAGCCTCCGCTCCAACTTTATGAACGTAGCTATCCGGGTCCTCGCCATTCGGCAACAGCAGAAGCCTAAGATTTAAGCCTTCTTCCAGTACCATATCTAAGCCGCGCAAAGCCGCTTTGATACCTGCAGCATCACCGTCGTACAGAATCGTTACGTTCGTGGTAAAACGGGCAATCAGGCGAATTTGCTCAGTCGTCAATGACGTACCCGACGAAGCCACTACGTTTTTAATTCCAGCCTGATGCAGTGATATAACATCCGTGTAGCCTTCTGTTAGAAAACAAACGTCTTCCTGACGTATCGCCTGCTTCGCCTGAAAGATTCCGTAAAGAACCTGGCTTTTATGATAAACAGTCGTTTCAGGTGAATTTAGGTACTTAGGCTGGTTCTTATCCGTTTTTAGAATTCGTGCGCCGAAGGCAATCACCCGACCCGATACATTATGAATTGGGAACATAACCCGCCCCCGAAACCGGTCGAAAATTTTACGATTTCCGCCAGATTCAGCTTCTTTGATCAGAATCAGACCCGCTTTTTCGAGCAAATCGCGGCTATAACCCCGGCGCTGGCCTTCCTGCAACAGCGCATCCCACTGATCGAGCGTATAACCCAGTTCGAAAGCTTCAATGGTTGGATTGGTAAATCCGCGTTCACGAAAGTAACTCAGGCCAATGCTTTTGCCTTCATCGCTTGTTAGCAGCGTTTCCTGAAAAAACGTCTTGGCAAAGTTTAGTACGATAAGCAAGCTTTCCCGCTCGTTCTGACGAAGCAGATCTTCCGGCGTTTGCTCCTGCTCTTCAATCTCGATGCCATATTTTTTGGCCAGATAACGTAGCGCTTCGCCATAACCAATGTTTTCGATGTCCATTACAAACCGAACGGCATCACCGGCTTTTCCGCACCCAAAACACTTATAAATCTGGCGTACGGGATTGACATTGAACGACGGCGTCTTTTCGTTATGGAACGGACAGCAGGCTATGTAGTTGCTACCTCGTTTCTTGAGTGAAACGAAATCATTGATAACTTCCAGAATATCGGAGGACTGACGAATCCGCTCAACTGTTTCTTCAGGAATACGCATTGGCAAACAATTTTCTTAGAGTTACCAAATTTAGGGAAAAGGATAAGGGAGAAAGCAAAAAGGAGAAAGAAGCGGGTTACTTCTTTACTCCTTTTTTGCTTTCTCCCTTATCTCTGTTCGTTAATACGCCCTGACCAACTTGCCTTCCATAAAATTGACGAAGGCTTTATTGACGACTTTATTACCACCCGGTGTAGGGTAGTTACCGGTAAAGTACCAATCGCCGGTATGGTATGGGCAAGCCCGATGTAAATTCTCGACGGTTTGATACACTACTGCTACTTCAGCCTGTAAATCACCAGGCGTAACGATCTGGGCTATTTTCCGTGATAACTCATCGTTTGTAAACGGCTCGAATATGGCTTTCACGTGATTCTGCTGGGAAGCATTACCCGACTCAATTGCGGCTACGCATTCGGCATATACTTCGTCAAGCAGATAATCGAGGCCACGCTCCCGGAGTAATTCCAGTGCGGCCCGGAAAGCAATGAACTCCCGAAACTTCGACATATCGATCCCGTAGCAATCGGGGAAGCGTATTTGAGGAGCCGACGAAACAATAATAATTTTTTTAGGCCCTAGTCGATCCAGCATACGCAGGATGCTTTTTTCAAGCGTAGTGCCGCGAACAATAGAGTCATCGACCACTACTACGTTATCCTTGCCTTTTTTGATTACTTCAAAGGTTGTGTCGTAGACATGGGCCACCATATCGTCGCGCTGCTCATCATCTGCTATAAAGGTTCGCAATTTTACATCCTTAGCAACCAGCTTTTCAATACGCGGCCGGAAGGAAAGTACTCGATCCAGTTCTTCTTCAAACAGAATCCCTTCCATGATGGCCTTCTTACGCTGCTTGGCCAGATGATCCTCAAGCCCTTCTACCATACCAAAAAAGGCCGTTTCAGCTGTATTTGGAATGTAAGAGAAGACCGTATTTTCGAGATCGTAATCAATTTCTTTGAGAATTTGCGGAATCAGCAATTTCCCAAGCATTTTACGTTCGTTATAAATATCGGGGTCGGTAGCACGGGAGAAATAAATCCGCTCAAAGCTGCAGGATTTTTTCTCGATAGGTTCTACGAATTTTTGCTCGGCATATTCACCGTATTTATCAACGATCAGCGCATGGCCAGGCTTTACTTCCTGAATTGCACTATAATCGACGTTGAAAGCGGTTTTGATGGCAGGTTTCTCGGACGCGACCACTACTACCTCATCATCGGCGTAGTAATAAGCCGGACGAATGCCTGCCGGATCACGGGCAACAAAAGCAGCTCCATAACCCGTCATCCCAACCATGGCGTACCCCCCGTCGAAATCGCGGCAGGAGCGGTGCAGAACCCGTTGCAGGTCAAGATTGTCTTCAATGATGTCCGATAGGTCCGGGTTTTCGTAAATGCCTTTAAATCGCTCAAAAACGCGCTGGTTTTCCTCATCCAGAAAGTGGCCGATTTTCTCCATCACCGTTACGGTGTCCACTTTATCTTTCGGGTGCTGACCCAGCGAAACGAGTTTACCGAATAACTCGTCTACGTTCGTCATATTGAAATTCCCGGCTACGACCAGATTCCGGCTTCGCCAGTTACTGAGCCGAAGCATCGGGTGGCAGTTTTCAATCTCGTTCGAGCCATGCGTACCGTAGCGCAGGTGGCCCATCCAGACTTCACCCGTAAAGGCTACGTTCTCCTGAAGCCAGTGAGCATCTTTGGCTTTGTCCTTATTTTTTTTGAATGCCTTCCGGAACTTCTTGTTTATCTTCTCAAAGATGTCGGTTACAGGACGCTGGTCGACAGAACGGTAGCGGCTGATGTAACGACGTCCAGCCGGAACATCAAGTTTAATATTGGCAACTCCGGCCCCGTCCTGGCCTCGGTTCACCTGCTTTTCCATTAGTAGGTAAAGCTTGTTAGCTCCGTAAAGAGCCGTTCCGTACTTATCAATGTAATATTGGTACGGTTTGCGTAGCCTGATTAGGGCAATACCGCACTCATGTTTGATGGCGTCGCTCATGAGAGAGTTTTTGAAGCGCGTTGATTGTAGTCAGTAATGAAGTCTTGATGAGGTAACGGTTCCGCCTGGGCAATGGTTCGGCGGAGTACTAAACAAAGGTAGACAAAAGCGATGCTAACTCCCGGTTAAATTTTCTTTCTTTATTACCCATCTGTACATAAGTAAATAAATTATGAGCGATGATATCGTTCCGATTAAAGAACCTACATAAGCATCTTCAACAAAATGCTGGAATAAATAAACACGCGAATAGCCCGTCAGAATAGCCAGAGCCAGAAAAAGTACGCCCCGCTCCTTCCGCTTATCCAGGAATCCTAGCAGGCTAAACATAGCAAAGGCCGTGGTAGTATGACCTGATGGAAAACTATTAATAGTATGAATTTCTAATCCTTCAATAATGTGGTAATGGTACGTTGAGTGCTCAAAAAATTTCATGGGCCGGAGCGAACCGGAGAATACAAGTTTTTTCAAAAACTCGGACGTACCCGAAGAGAGCGCAAAACTAGCGAGTCCCATCAGCCCAACCCGACGGTTGTAAAACAGCAGAATCAGGCAAACAAAAACGTAAAAAGCGCCATCTCCCAAGTACGTTATGTACGGAAACAGCGTATCAGCAAGGAGGCTATTACGAAAATTGACCCACTGCATCAATTGCTCCTGCGTATAAACGAATTGCAGGATTCCCACAATAATCAGCGCCAGTACGTAGGGTATAAAAAAGAACCGGTTTTTACGCAGTAATTCGAGAAACATTATCCACTAATTTTTGGCGGAGGCTGGCGCTGCTTTTTCGACCGTTATCCCCACGCTTTGAATATTCAGCAGCGGGTCCTGACGCATATACTGCCGAATCTGCATGGTGTAGGTACCGGGCTTCGGGAATCGATAGTTGCGCTTCATCAGAAATTTATGATCGAACAGGTCGCCAAGTCCATCGCCATTTGGTTTGCCGGTTTTAGGGTCCATTAGAATCAGTTCGTCAAGCCTCGATTCAATTTCTTTGCCGCTGGCATCACGCAGGTAACGAGTCAGATACAAATTGTAATAACCATACGATAAACTATTTCGCAGATTATAGTAGATGTTATAGGGTATGGTTGCGTTTTTAATCTCAAACGTAAACGAGGGCGCATTTTTAATGTACCATTTTCCGTCTTCAATATCCGTATACTCTTTATAGACCGCATTGGTATCGCAGCCAAAGACAAACAGCATTATGCACAGTATCCAACCAAGTTGTTTCATCCCTTACACAAAATAAGCTACAAAGCTACGACGGGTCTACTGGCTTTTCAAGCGATAAAAAACTATGAAAATCGTTTTTAAACTACGAAAATAGTTTTAAGTTTGCTTTATGGAAAAGCTAACAGCCAAAGAAGAAGAAGTAATGCAGGTGCTCTGGAAAATGGAACAGGGCTATGTAAAAGACATGGTTCCGCATTTCACTGACCCCCCTCTCCACTATAATACCGTTTCGACCATTGTCCGTAACCTTGAAGAAAAAGGGTATGTAGGCCACCGGGCTTATGGCAATACACACGAGTATTACCCAATCATTACGAAGGAAGCCTATCAGAACCGGTTTGTTCTGAAGAAAGTAGTCGACGAGTATTTCGATAACTCATACAAGAATCTGGTCAGCTATTTTGCTCAGAATGAGAAAATTTCCGCCGACGAATTACGTGAGATCCTGGCTATGATCGAGAAAAAATAGGGATTAATAGTCATTCCATGTCATGCTTCATGCATTGGTCTTATGATAAATGACAACAAGATGACGGAGAGAGTGCCACTGAATGTCTTCACAAATCATGGAAACACTGCGTTACGTTGTATTGGCCAATGGATTGCTGGCAGTTGTGAGCATCGCGTACTACGTACTGCTCCGGCGCGAAACTTATTTCCGCACAAATCGCCTGGCACTGTGGATTGGGGTGGCGGGGGCTCTGTTACTTCCGCTGCTCGAACTACCAGACTGGCGGCCACAGCCCATCCGAACGGCTATGCAGCGTACAGCACAGGTCATCGTTCCGAAGGTGCTGCCTGCGCCACAACGCTCATCGCCAGACATAACGATTACATTTCCTAATAAAAAAACGTATCAGGCTTTTCAGAAACAGCAAAATCGCTACGTCTGGTCGTGGCAATTAAGTATAATCGCCTTGTATGCAGTTGGCGTTCTGCTGTTGCTGGTTCGATTTGGTATACAGCTAGTTTCACTGCAGCGACTTATCTGGGGATCGGAACATGAATCATACAACGATTTTACACTGGTCGTGAATCAGGGCGTTACCTCGCCATTTTCTTTTTTCAAGTGGGTTGTCGTAAATCCAGCTAAACACACCCCAAATGAGCTGGAACATATTCTGCGGCATGAACGGGTTCATGTTCGGGAATTGCACAGTCTTGATATGCTCGGAGCGGAGCTTATCTGTATTCTGTCCTGGTTTAATCCGGCGGCTTATTTATTCCGCTATTTACTTCATCAAACTCTCGAATTCCGGGCCGATCATGCCGTACTGGCCGAAGGTGTCGATGCAAAAGTGTATCAGTATAACCTGTTGAAAGTAAGTCTTTCGTCGGGCCACTCGCGGCTCACAAATTACTTTGGCCGGTCGCAGCTCAAATCCCGGATTGCCATGCTCAACCAACAAGAATCTTCAAAAGTCAGTTGGCTAAAGTATCCTGTTTTCTTCATTGCCGCTCTGACGGTAGCATCGGCATTTGCCCGCCCGCAGCATTTGAAATTGCTGCGCTTTGTGCCAAAACCTATTGCAGAAACGCTAGAGGCTGTAGTTGAACCGGCAAAGGTCTCTTTTCAACCGATCCATAAAGACGAACAGCTCGTCAAGGATAAATCGAGTAAATCAGGACTCGTACAAGAGCAGCGTAGCCCACAATTGTATGTTCCTCAACCCGATACGGTACGAGCTAGTCCGTCGCGATATATGCAATATGAAGGGGATAGATTGTATTGGATAATTACACCGAAAACAAGCTTCGATGATTTAGCGATCATGAAACAGGAATTTGAGCGTCACGGGTATAAGATGCTGGTTCAAACGTTGAAATATGATCCGCGGAATGTCTACATCTCAGACATTAAGATAACCATCATTAGGCCAACAGCAGGTGTAAGCGATTTCGAGGAAACGGGTGTAGACGGGGGACCAATACGATCACATGGGGGGTATAATGGCATCAATACATTAAAAGCGGTTGCCGCCGTGGGGTCTTATCCATTTAAGAGTGATTTTCTGCACATCCCACCAGGGCTCGTACAAATTGCCCGCAATGAAGAGCTGCCTTTAATTAGGCCGGTTGAGGACCAAAAGATGGAAGCCCTATTAACAGAGGGACAACGCAAATATGGCCATTTAGGAATGGGTTTCCGTAAGTTCAGCCAAAAGGAAATTATAAAGCAGTCTACGCCTACTAGTAGCCTGAGCGTTACGTCTGACGGCTCACTTGTTATCAATGAAGGACCAGGCCCCTGGGTCATTAAGGCTTTCATTAACAACGTACCCGTCACAATAGATGAAGTTCGAAAGTTGAAGATTTCTCAGCTTTATACCTTCGCTGTCATATTAGGTTATGACTCAGCTCTGCAAAAACGATCGGGGGTAGACTACTTTCTTTTTTATGTTAACTAAAATCGGGTATGTATTCGTTTACCAATCGTTTTAGCGGCCCCACTTTACGTCAACGTATCGGCATGATGAACGAACAGCCCTCTGGTTCGCTGGTCTGGTGGCGTTACGTAACCTGGGCACTGGTAATGAGCCTAATGGCTTTAGCCTGCCGGCATAAGAATACCGATTACGAGGGAATGGTTTTCAGAGGAGCAAAATCACCTTTTGAGATAACAAATGCGACAAGGGCTCTGGCAGGTGAACTTGAAAGACCGGGAATACCGTGGTTCCGTCAGGCAGGTTTGCTGGCACCCAACAAAAATGTCATTATCAATGGGCGCCGAGGTTATTGTAAGTCCCCTATTCAACTATCCCGACGTACTCTGCCTGAAAAACAATCACCTTACCCTAAAGAATACGGATGCACAACTCACAAAAGTATTCGTAAACGGTCAGGAGGCTTCTCCTGCTTCCCTATCAGCCTTAACGTTTGAGGAGATTGACGATCTGTTTGTCTATAAGAAATGGGACGATTTCCCTGACGCTGATCAATATCCAGAACAGTACCGGATTTTAATTAGTACAAATCACAAAACGCCAAGAGAAACGCTGACACGTATTAAATGGAAGCAATTTTTACTGGCTAACGCTATATCTGATCACCCGCTGGGTCATTCAAGCTCCTTTTCGATGAATCAGTTACTCGAAGCAACGTTCTTTAGCAATAAACTTGCCTTTGTAAAGCGAACAAAAAAAGATTACTTACAACTTTATGATGAGTTTGCTACTGATATTGATTTATACATCAATGGCTTACCCGTTACGTCTAAAGATATTGAATCGGTTCATGTACGCGAAGTAGACAAGCTCTATACGCGCGAACGACCTTTTGAGGAATGGGCCGGTCCGAATCGACAACATCGCTTTACGCTCTTTATCCAGACAGCGCCTACACGCGCCAAACGAGATAGCACTTACTACGTTTTCAGCCCCTTTTATTCAGGTGATTTTTAAACAATAAACCCCGACTGTAATGATCGGGGTTTATTGTTAGGATGCTTTACCAGTCGGTGCCGGTTTAGGCATATTATTTTCGGGTCCTTTGGGCTTCTTCTTTTTCTTTTTCGATGCCCTCGATGTGTATTTGGCATCTAATTTTTGCAGATCACTGTTCAGTGTAGCTACCGTAACAGGCTCTTTTTCAGCTATTGGCGTTAGTACTTCGAAAGATTCTGGAATGATTCCTTTTTTGTTCAGTTCCACAATCTCCAGTACGCGCGCAATAGTTAGCGGATGCCATGTACTTTCGGCACTATAGCCAAACCACATAAGTTTGCGGAAAATGTCGGTCTTCTGCAAAAAAGCTCTCCCCTTTTGGGTTTCCAGCGGTTTCTCAATCGTCGGAATATCGCGAAGCGCGTCAATATACGTATCCAGTTCGTAATTGAGGCAGCACTTCAGCCGACCGCACTGACCCGATAATTTTGCTGGATTTAGCGATAGGTTCTGATATCGGGCCGCCGAGGTCGCAATGTTTTTGAAATCGGTAAGCCAGGTAGAGCAGCAAAGCTCGCGACCGCATGAGCCGATTCCGCCAAGTCGCCCTGCTTCCTGACGAAGGCTGATCTGCCGCATTTCAATACGTGCCTTGAACTCACTAGCCAGCATTTTGATTAACTCTCGAAAATCAACGCGCTCTTCAGACGAATAATAAAACGTAGCCTTCGTGTTGTCCGACTGGAATTCAACGTCAGACAATTTCATATTCAGGTTCAATTCACGAACGATCTCACGGGATCGGTAAAGCGCCGGTAAGTCGCGCAAAATGGCCTGATCATGGCGTTCAAGATCTTTGGGCGTAGCAATTCGGTGAATAACCTTTGTATCGTCGGTAATTTTAACGGCTCGTTTTTTTACCTGCAGCCGTACCAATTCTCCTTGCAACGAAACAGCACCGATATGAAAGCCTGATTGCATTTCGACCACAACATAATCGCCAGTTGTCAGATCGAGTTGATGAACGTTCCGGTAGTAATCTTTACGTCCACCCTTAAACTTCACCTCAACAACATCGTACTTCTGCATGCCTGGCATAACGACATCGCTCAGCCAGTCGAACGAATTCAACTTATTACAACCTCCAGTGCTACACCCCCCACTTCCGCATCCTGTTGTTGCCGTTTTCTGGCCATCGGATGCTCCGCGTTGGGTGCCACACCCACCGGTTGCACAGGATTTACAACTCATATGTATATGTAGTTATTGAGTTGTACGGTTATAGACTTCTACCGTTTATGAACCCATCGGGTTACGTTAACAAGTACAGAAATCTACAACTTTAAAACTCGATTAATCGGCGTACCGAATCAGGTCAACCCCGATGTCTTTTCGGTACTGTTTGCCGTCAAATCGCACAGCCCGGGCCGCTTCCTGCGACTTCCTGACGGCGTTTTCAAGTGAGTTGGCCTGGGCAGTTATTGCCAGGACCCGTCCACCATTGGTCAACACGTGACCGTTTTTCACTAACGTACCCGCATGGAAGGCCGTTACATCTTCTAAACGTTCAAGTTCAGAAATGATTTTACCAGTTACATAGTCCCCGGGATAGCCGCCCGATACCAAAACTGTTGTAACAGCTGTTTGGGGAGACACCTGCACTGCAATTTTGTCTAGTTCACCATCAGCTGTAGCCACCATTAGGTCAACCAGATCGTTCTGGATTCGGGGTAACACAACTTCAGTTTCGGGATCACCCATCCGCGCGTTGTATTCAATAACGAACGGCTCCCCATTTACTTTCATTAATCCAATAAAGATAAAGCCTTGATAACGAATATCTTCCTGCTGCAACCCTGCCAGCGTTGGCTTAACAACTTTATCTTCAACTTTCTGTAAAAACGCTTTGTTGGCAAATACTACTGGTGAAACGGCGCCCATGCCCCCCGTATTTGGCCCTGTATCCTCCTCACCGATGCGTTTATAATCTTTCGCTTCGGGCAAAATTTTATAATTGACACCGTCTGTCAGCACAAATACCGATAACTCAATGCCTCGCAGAAATTGCTCGATCACCACCTTACTACCGGCCTCACCGAATTTCTGTCCATCCAGCATATCACGTAGTGCTGTTTGGGCAACGGCTACTGTTTCAGCGATGATTACCCCTTTCCCGGCTGCAAGTCCATCGGCTTTAATAACGATTGGCAGCGAATGTGATTCCAGGTATGCCAGTCCTTCATCAAGAGTTTCAGCGGTGAAAGTCTTCGATGCAGCCGTCGGGATTCCGTAACGATGCATGAATTGTTTCGAGAAATCCTTGCTTCCTTCCAGCTGAGCTCCTTTTGCATCTGGGCCCACGATCCGGAGGGTAGCTAGATCGGGTTCATTCCGTAAAAAATCAACAACGCCCTTTACTAAAGGTTCCTCTGGACCAACAATAAGGAGATCAATCTTTTTATCCCGAATAGCATCAGCAACTGCCGGAAAATCATTGTAACTAATAGGAAGGTTTGTCGCTACCTGTGCTGTTCCAGCATTGCCAGGTACCACATACAACGTATCACATAACGGGCTTTGCGCCAACTTCCATGCAAAGGCATGTTCACGCCCACCCGACCCAAGTATAAGTATATTCATAAATAATGATGAATGATGAACGATGAATGATGAATGACGATTGGCAGAAACCAATTCATCATTTATCATTCATCATTCATCATTTAATTAGCTACTTCCGACAGGAATTTAATGCGCATCAATCGCAAATCTTGTTCAGTAAAATCATCCCCACCGAACTCTCGCATCGCCACAGCGATATTATCGCTTTCGGCCTGCATGAAGTATTCATAGATTTCGTCCTGCCTATCTTCATCCATTACCTGATTGATATAGTAGTCAAGATTGAGTCGCGTACCGGAGTAACATATATGCTCAATTTCTTCCATTAACTCTTCCATCGACAGCGACTTCGATTCGGCAATTTCATCCAGGTCAATTTTACGGTCAATCTGCTGGATGATAAAGATTTTAACCTTCGATTTATTGACAGTGGATTTAATGACGACATCTTTCGCCGTTTCAATCTCGTTGTCCTCTACGTATTTGGTAATCAGATCAATGAAAGGACGTCCGAACTTCTGCACCTTGCCCATCCCGACGCCGTTGATCTGAGCCATTTCCTCCCGCGTAGTAGGATACGTAGTGGCCATTTCCTCCATCGACGTTTCCTGGAAGATAACGTAAGGCGGCAGATTTTTTTCTTTGGCAATTTTCTTCCGAAGCGCTTTCAGCAGCCCGAGCAATTCTTCGTCATAAGCCACACCACCTGATGAGGGTGCTACGTCTTTATCGTCGTCTTCTTTCGTCTCAGCACCCAGTTGTTCGTAATCATGATCCTTAGCAAGTGTGATTGGGTATGGATCTTCGATGTAATTCATACCGCGCTGAGTCAGCTTCAGTACGCCATAATTATCGACATCTTTTTCGAGGTACCCATATATCGTGATTTGCTTGATCAGCGAACACCAGTAGTTACAGTCTTCGTTAAACTCAAGTCCCTTACCATATACAGCCAGTCTGTCGTGTTCATAACTGGTCACGTACTGATTTCCGGTTGCTGTGAGTACATCAGCCAAGTGAGCTACATCGAAGCGCTGGTCCGTCTGCAACACCGTTTGCAGCGCTAATACTACTTCGTGCTGAACCTTGAATTTTTCGGTTGGTTTTACGCAGTTGTCACAAAAGCCGCAGTCTTTATCCAGAAATTCACCGAAATAACCCAACAGTTGACGACGACGGCATACACCCAGATTGGCATACGATACCATTTCAGTCAGCAGGTGTTTCGCATTATCGCGTTCGGTAACGGGCTTATCTTTATTGAATTTTTCCAGCTTCAGAATGTCGTCGTAGCTGTAAAACATAACGCAGTTGCCTTCCAGTCCATCCCGACCAGCCCGGCCTGTTTCCTGGTAATATCCTTCCAGCGATTTGGGGGCATCGTAGTGAATAACAAACCGAACATCTGGTTTATCGATCCCCATCCCGAACGCAATGGTAGCACAGATAACGTCTACATCCTCATTCAGAAAGGCATCCTGGTTGTTCATCCGCGTTTGCGGGTCCAGACCAGCATGATAAGGCAACGCTTTTATATCATTTACATTCAGCAGCTCGGCAATCTCTTCAACAGTTTTGCGGCTTAAGCAATAGATAATCCCCGACTTGCCTTTGTTCTGCTTTATATATTTAATAAGCTGCTTTTTGGCGTCTACCTTAGGCTTTATTTCATAGTACAGGTTCTTCCGGTTGAAAGACGACTTATACAGATTAGCGTCCTCCATTTGCAGGTTTTTCTGAATATCCTGCTGTACTTTGGGCGTAGCGGTAGCGGTAAGCGCGATCACCGGCAGGTTACCAATGTTATCGACAATCCCACGTATTTTTCGATACTCCGGCCTGAAGTCATGTCCCCATTCCGAGATACAGTGAGCTTCGTCGATGGCGACAAACGAAATATTGGCCTTCTTTAAAAAATCCAAATTTTCTTCCTTCGTCAACGACTCTGGAGCAATATAAAGAAGCTTAAGCGAACCATTTAAAGTGTCCTTCTTAACCTTATTCATTTCGGCTTTTGAGAGCGTCGAATTCAGAAACTGGGCATTTATTCCGAACGCATTTAGCTGATCAACCTGATTTTTCATCAGGGCTATCAGGGGCGAAATCACTACGGCTGTGCCTTCGCTGACAATAGCAGGCAGTTGATAGCATAGTGACTTACCAGCCCCGGTAGGCATGATAACGAACGTATTACGCCCAGCCATAATGCTATAAATAATTGCTTCCTGTTCTCCCCGGAACTGACCATACCCGAATATTTCTTTAAGTCGTTCTTTGAGGGTAGTATGAACTGACTGATCAACCTGCATCATTCTACAAATCGTACAAAAGTTACTTTACTCTGTTTGCTTGCCGTATCTTTGCTTTATAAAGTTAGCGAATATACAAAGCAAAGTATTCGTGATTATCAAAACTGACATTGAAAGTAATAAAAAATCCTCAGACTATTGCCCGTTCGGTATTGTTGGCCGAGGCTAAAGCAATCCGTGATGCCGTGGATTTGCTTGACGAACAATTCAATGCCATTGTCGAAATGATTCTCAACACGGCTGGACGTGTGGTGGTCACAGGGGTTGGCAAAAGCGCTCTTATCGGGCAGAAAATTGTGGCCACTCTTAATTCAACAGGCACACCGTCGCTGTTTATGCATGCGGCCGATGCCATTCATGGCGATCTGGGCATGATTCAAAGCAATGATGTTGTTCTGATTATCTCAAAGAGTGGGAATACTGCTGAAATTAAGGTTTTATTACCCTTGCTGAAACGTACAGGGGTTCAGTTGATTGCCCTTGTTAGCAGCCGCGATTCTTATCTGGCAAAGCACGTTGATTATGTGCTTCACGCTCATGCCGAACACGAAGCAGACCCGCTTAACTTGGCTCCTACGACCAGCACTACGGTGGCTCTTGCTCTTGGCGATGCGCTGGCCGTTAGTTTATTAGAAATTCGCGGATTTACCCGACAGGATTTTGCCCGTTATCATCCGGGTGGATCATTGGGCAAGAAGCTTTATTTAAAAGTGTCCGATATTTTCCCCAACAATCAATGCCCAAAGGTTTTGCCTGGTACGTTGATCCGGGATGTGATCTTCACAATTTCGGCAAATCGCTTAGGCGCTACGGCCGTTGTTGATGAAGATGGCCTCTTAAAAGGTATTATAACGGATGGTGATATTCGACGTGTGGCTTACGAGGAAAATTCCTTCTGGCAGCTGTGTGCGCAGGATGTCATGACACCATCGCCGGTTTGTATTGCGCCCGATGAATATGCCGTAGCCGCCCTACAACTGATGGAAGAGCGGGACATTACCCAGCTTATAGTAGCCGAAACGGGCTACGTTCAGGGATTTGTGCACTTGCATGACTTACTGAAAGAGGGACTACTGTAAACTTTTTCTATAGATTATCAGACACGTACAGGCTGGTTTACAACCTTTCAGAAAGGTGCGTAAGCCAGCCTGTTTTCTTTGTGTAGAGCGCTCAGTCCAGCTGTTCAAGCTTTTTCCACAAAGTTTAAACAAAATCTACACCTCAAATTCCACACAATGGGGGAATTATTCCACAGTTTGTCTATTTTTACCGCAACGTATAGATAGTAGCGAACGAATTATTTAAAGGTTAAATGACTGAATTTAAAGGATTTAAGCTTTTGACTTTTTTCCTTCCCCGATTTCCGGCAAGACTGGTTATCTTTTTGTATAAATGATATGCAGACTCAGGTTTAACAAAAAAACGTAAACAGCCATGACCGCTCTTGAATTTACAAATCATATTGGTAAAGTGTCAAAATCGTTACGTCCATTTGCACTTCGTTTAACGAAAGATGTTGAAGATGCAAACGATCTTTTACAGGACACACTACTGAAAGCGTTCACCAATCGCGATAAATATACGGATGGCACGAACCTTAAAGCCTGGTTGTATACGATTATGAAGAATACCTTCATCACCAACTATCAACGTATGGTTCGTAAAAACACCTTCATTGATACAACCGATAACCTGCATTATATTAATTCGATAGAAAGCAGCACGGAAAATCTGGCTTATTCCTCGTTCGCTCAGGATGATATCAATCGGGCAGTAAATGGCCTTGATGATACGTATAAGACCCCATTTATGATGCATTTCCGTGGTTTTAAATACCACGAGATCGCAGCTAAACTAAATATCCCCATTGGAACGGTGAAAAACCGGATTCATATTGCGCGCAAAGAATTAAAAGATCAACTCAAGGTTTACGCATATTTCAACGCCTAAGGAGGGCATCAAAAAAAATAAAATTTTTTTTGCCTCTGGCGAGACCTCATTATACACCTTCCGTCTAATTAATATTGATTGAGTAGTTTTTGGTTAAAAAAGAGGAAGGTTCGAAAAGTTGGGTAGAGTTCTGCCCAACTTTTTTGTTTTATACCCATTGATAGACAAGCAATTACCATTTAGCAGAGAAATTAGGGTTTAATAAACCAAAGGTTATTGAGTACGTTTAGGAAACAAATTGCTTCATCAATTATTTACCTACTTAGTCAATTAACCCAATTATAATGCCCCAGCGCGTTTTTGTTATTGGAGCTGGTTTTGCTGGTCTGGCTGCTGCTACCAGTCTCGCTCATAAAGGCTACGACGTTACTCTTCTCGAAAAAAATAACGCCCCAGGTGGCCGTGCACGAGTGTTTCAGGCAAAGGGCTTTACGTTCGATATGGGCCCGAGCTGGTATTGGATGCCTGATGTTTTTGAAACCTACTTTGCTCGCTTCGGCAAAAAACCATCCGATTATTACAACCTGGTTCGGCTTGATCCCTCCTATAGTGTCATTTTCGCAGCGAATGAAGTTGTTGATATTCCCGCCGGTTTAGATGAATTAGAAATACTTTTTGAAAAATTCGAACCCGGTAGTGGGCTTAGGCTTCGGGAGTTTCTGAAACAGGCTGCATATAAGTACGATGTTGGCATGAACAAATTCGTGTGGAAGCCAAGCCGGTCGATCACAGAATTTCTGAACCTGAAATTACTCTATGACGTAACCCGCCTGGATGTGTTTCAGTCGTTTGCGAATCACGCCCGCAAGTTCTTCAAAAACCCACGTCTGCTCGAAATTATCGAGTTTCCTATTCTCTTTTTAGGGGCGACTCCGCAAAATACGCCTGCCATGTATAGTCTGATGAACTATGCAGAAATGGCATTGGGTACCTGGTATCCAATGGGCGGTATGCACGAAATCGTTAAGGCTATGGTTAGCCTGGCCGAAGAAAAGGGTGTTAAAATTTTGCTCAACCAGGCAGTTGAGAAAATAGAGGTCACAGCGGGAAATGCCCGGCGTATTGTTACAGACCAATGCATATTCGAGACTGACGTTGTTGTTGCTGGTGCCGATTATAACCATGTCGAAACCAAGCTAATCGACCCCGCTTATCGCAACTACGACGACGCGTACTGGAAAAGTCGGGTAATGGCGCCCTCTTCGCTCTTGTTTTATCTGGGAGTTGGGAAACGAATTCCACGCTTGCAACATCATAATCTTTTTTTCGACGAAGATTTCGCCCTTCACGCTCAGGAAATTTACGAAACGCCCCGCTGGCCTAGCAAACCCCTGTTTTATGCATCAGCCCCTTCCAAAACAGATCCGAGCGTAGCGCCTGACGGCTGTGAAAATTTATTTCTGCTAATTCCCGTTGCCCCTGACCTGACCGACGACCCCGAAACGCGCGAACGATATTTTCAGATCATTATGGATCGACTTGAAGCTTACGTAGGAGAAAGTATCCGTAATCATCTAATTTTCAGACGCGATTATGCACACAGTGACTTCAAACAGGATTATAATGCTTTTCGAGGCAATGCATATGGGCTGGCAAATACACTAAAACAGACGGCATTACTAAAACCATCGTTAAAGAACAAAAGGGTAAACAACTTGTTCTACACCGGTCAACTCACCGTTCCCGGACCGGGTGTCCCCCTTCCCTCATTTCAGGATTGGTCGTTGCCGATGAAGTTGCCAATGAATTTCCCTAATTTACCACCTTAACCCACCCTCTTTTTCATATGATGGCATTATTCAATAAAACCGCACTGGAATGCAGTAAATTAATTACTGAGCGTTACAGTACGTCGTTTACGTTGGGTATTAAGACGCTTGACCGTAAATTCCATTTCCCCATCTATGCCATCTATGGTTTTGTACGGTATGCCGATGAGATCGTCGATACGTTCCATGAATATGATAAGAAAACCCTGCTTGAGCGTTTCAAACACGATACGTATCAGGCCATTGAAGAAGGGATCAGTCTGAATCCAGTGCTACAATCCTTTCAATGGGTGGTTCGTGAGTATAATATTGACCATGAACTGATTGATGCTTTTCTAAAAAGCATGGAAATGGATCTGTATTATCAGGAATACGATGCCCGTAACTACAATGAATACATTTATGGGTCGGCTGAAGTGGTGGGGCTGATGTGTCTGCGGGTATTTTGCGAAGGAGATTGTAACGAATTTGATCATTTACGTGAACCCGCTCGAAAACTGGGGTCCGCCTTTCAAAAGGTAAATTTTTTACGCGACCTGAAAAGTGACTTTGTCGAGCGAGGGCGCACGTATTTTCCAGGTGTAGATTTCAATGATTTTAGTGGTGATGCCAAGCAGCGGATTGAAGTGGATATACAGAGTGATTTTGATGAAGCGTATATCGGTATTATGAATTTGCCGCGTGGTGCACGGATGGGCGTCTATCTGGCTTATAAATATTATTTAAAACTCTTCAATAAGATCAAGCGCTTATCGGCTTCCCGCATACAGTCCGAACGGGTTCGGGTTCCAAATCCACAAAAAATAGCGCTGCTGGCCCAAACGTATCTGAAGTATCGGCTGAACGTGATATAGCCCATACCTTGCCTTCCTGATTAAGTTGTAACGTATCAAACGGTTAGCCCTCCGCGCCTTTTCGCTATCTTTGTCCCGAATCATTTTAGTTTCTGACAATGGTAGTCGAAGCGACCCTTTCGCCGGAAATCCTGGCACGTTATGAAGCCGTTATTGGACTGGAAGTACACTGCCAGTTGTTGACTCACAGCAAAATTTTTGCCGCCGACGCCAATACTTTTGGATCGGAGCCGAATACAAACATCAGTGTCATTACGTTAGGACATCCGGGCACACTGCCTAAATTGAACCGCAAAGCCGTTGAATATGCTATTCGGATGGGCCTTGCCTGTGGTAGTGAAATCACACGCCACAACGTTTTTGCCCGTAAAAATTATTTTTATCCAGACCTGCCCAAAGGGTATCAGCTATCGCAGGATAAAGGCCCGATTTGCGTTGGGGGCGGCATTCTGGTAAAAGCCAAAGACCCCGAGACACACCAAACGTATCAAACAACGATTCAGATTCATCATATCCATCTTGAAGAAGATGCCGGAAAAAGCATCCACGATGGTGATGAATGGGCTACGCAACTGGACTATAACCGGGCCGGAACACCCTTGATCGAAATGGTAACAGACCCGTGTATCCGTACTGCCGATGAAGCCGGTCAATACCTAACCGAAGTCCGACGGCTGGTTCGGTATCTGGATATCTGTGATGGGAACATGGAAGAAGGTTCGTTACGTTGCGATGTAAATATTTCTATCCGACCGAAAGGCGCAACGCACCTGGGCACAAAAGTTGAAGTCAAAAACCTGAACTCCATTCGAAACGTAATGCGGGCTGTGGAAAGCGAATTTCGGCGGCAGGTGGACCTTACAGAGTCGGGTGGACGTATCATACAGGAAACCCGTACCTTCGATGCGGCAACGGGTTTGAGCTACGCCATGCGCGAGAAAGAAACCATGAACGACTATCGGTACTTCCCCGATCCAGATCTAACGCCAGTCGTTATTTCGGATGCATGGCTGGCCGATGTTCAGGCCAATATGCCTATGCTTCCGGCTGCCCTTTATCAGAAGTTCATAACTCACTATGGCTTGCCCGATTATGATGCCGCTCTGCTGACCGACGCCAGAGAATTGGCTGACTATTTCGAAGCGGTTTGTGCCCATACTACCAATTATAAAGCTGCGTCGAACTGGATTATGGGACCCGTAAAAGGTCATCTGAACGAAAAAACGTTACGTGATCGGCAGTTTCCAGTATCGGCCGAACGATTAGCGGCCCTTCTTTCCTTGATTGACAACGGGACAATAAGTCAAACGGCAGCTCATCAGGTATTTACATTGATGATCGAACAACCAGATGCATCGCCCGCCGACCTCGCCCAAACAAACGGTTTGGTGCAGAATCGCAATACGGATGCATTACAAGCGTTGGTAGAAGAAGTACTGGCAGCCTGGCCCGATAAAGTGGAGCAATACCGCAAAGGCAAGAAAAATCTGCTGGGCCTGTTTGTCGGCGAAGTGATGAAAAAATCAAAAGGTTCAGCCGACCCAAAATTGGTGAATCAGTTGTTAGCGAAGATGTTATAGATTAACCTTATGAAAAATTCAATATTGACTATTGCCGTTCTGCTGGTTATTGGCCTGACGGCAAATGCTCAGGGCACCAAGCCGTTTACAGTAAAAGGAACCGTCAAAAATGCCGCACCGGGCAGCTACGTTTACCTGGAAGCAAACAGCCAGCCTACCCGCAAAATCGACTCCACTAAAGTCGGCGCCGACCATAGCTTCACACTAAGCAATAAAGTAAACGATGGTGGTGAGGTATTGATTCTGAACGTTGGTGGCGGCCAGAAAATGGCGCTCCTGCTGGAAGGGGGCGAAACGCTGAACGTAACAGCGGATGGATACCGGATGGACGCCAAAACGGGCCAGATGGGAAAATCGACCGTTTCTGGTTCTAAAAATATGGAGTACTACGAAAAGCTGAATGCACTTCGTATGGATATGGACGCTAAAGTGGCCAACTGGAATAAACAGGCTGCTGCGGCAACAGAGAAAAAGGACAATAAAAAAATGGCTCAGATTGAGCAGGAATACACAGCCGCTGAAGCCGACGTAGTCAACAAGGTAAAAGCGATGCTTCCTGAAATGGGCACCTCGCTGGTGTCGCTGTTTGCGCTTAATTTTATTAATATCGACAGCGACTTCGCTACGTATGATGCGCTGGCTCAACGGTTTGAAAAAGAAAACCCAAACAGCCCACATGCCAAGTCCCTAATCGGTCGGGTGGCTCGTATCAAAGGGGTATCGGTTGGCGCACAGGCTCCCGAAATTGCTCTCAGCGATACCACCGGAAAATCGGTTACGTTGTCTTCGCTACGTGGCAAATACGTACTGATCGACTTTTGGGCTTCGTGGTGTGGACCCTGCCGGGCCGAAAATCCAAACGTTGTTCGGATGTACAATAAGTTCAAGGATAAGGGTTTTGAGATTTACAGCGTATCGCTCGATCAGGCCAAAGCCAACTGGACAAAAGCCATTCGAAACGATAATCTGACCTGGACACATGTATCGGATCTGAAATTCTGGCAATCAGCAGCGGCTCAACAGTACGGCGTTCAAGCCATTCCGGCTACGTTTCTGCTCGATAAAGACGGGAAGATAATTGCCAAGAACCTGCGAGGAGATGCCTTAGAGCAGAAACTGGAAGAGGTTCTGAAGTAGCGAATTCGTTTTGTAGTTTTGTGGGGTCAGGCCAATAAACCTGACCCTTTTTTATATCTATTTGACTCACCGTCTGGTTCATTCCCCGGCTATTTTATGAAAATCGCAATTATTGGTTGTGGCAATATGGGTATGGCTTTTGCCAAGTCCTTTCTTCAGTATGATCTTGTAAAAAAAGACGATCTGCTCCTGATCGAAAAAAGTACGGATCGTTCTGATACACTGAGACTGGAAAAAGCAGGTGTAGTTGTCGATACGATTGGGCCACATGTTGGCGAGACGGACCTGATCATTCTATCGGTCAAACCGCAGGATTTTAACAGTGTTTATGAATCACTACGTGCCGTCATTCAGCCGCGTCAAATCATTCTATCGATTATGGCCGGCATTCCCATTGCACAAATTCAGGAAAAGCTAGCTCATCCACTGGTCGTACGTGCCATGCCAAATACACCCGCCATGCTGGGTATGGGCATTACGGGATTTACTGCCGCTAAAGAGGTTGATTTAACCAGCCTGCGCAAAGTCGAAAACCTTATTAACGCTACCGGCAGATCCATCTTTCTTGAAGACGAATCGATGATCGATGCCGTAACGGCGCTTAGTGGCAGCGGTCCGGCCTATTTTTACTACGTAGTGAAGGCGATGATTGATGCTGGCAAGCAGATGGGTTTCGATGACGCCGTATCAGCTTTGCTGGTTAAGCAAACGATGCTCGGCGCGTATCATCTCATTAATAACGCGGATAAATCCCTGGATGATCTTATCAAAGCTGTAGCGTCAAAAGGTGGCACAACCGAAGCGGCTCTGCGTGAATTTGAAAAAGGCGAGTTGGCCGATACGTTAGTAACGGGCATTAAGGCTGCTCAGGTGCGCGCTACCGAACTATCGAAGGGATAATCCAACGTAACAACTGTGCTGGCTCCTATAATTTACATGGAAAGCCAGCACGGTCGTTACGTTAAATTCCTGTATAAGTGAAAGGCGTGATGGCTCGAAGTTCCGTTTTCACGGCATCCGATACGTTCAGCTCATCAATAAACTGCCGGATGGTAGTAGCCGTTATTTTCTCGTTTGTCCGCGTCAGCGCTTTCAGGGCTTCATAAGGTTGCGGATACCCCTCCCGACGAAGAACAGTCTGGATACCCTCAGCCACAACCGCCCAGTTATCTTCAAGATCAGCATTGATGGCTGCCTGATTCAATTCCAGTTTATCCAACCCTTTCAGCGTCGATTTCAATGAAATGATCGAATGAGCAAACGGTACTCCAATACTCCGCAGAACCGTTGAATCGGTCAGGTCGCGCTGAAGCCGCGAGATGGGTAGTTTGCCAGACAGGTGCTCAAAAATGGCGTTGGCAATACCCAGATTACCTTCCGAATTTTCAAAATCAATTGGGTTCACCTTGTGCGGCATTGCCGATGAGCCTACCTCGCCCGCCTTCAGTTTTTGCTTGAAATAATTCATGGACACATACGTCCAGATGTCCCGATCGAGGTCGATCAGGATGGTATTCAGGCGCTTAAATGCGTCGAGCGTAGCAGCCAGCATATCGTAATGCTCGATCTGCGTAGTAAATTCGCTACGTACCATTCCCAGACTTTCGACGAATTTATCACCAAATTTCTTCCAGTCTTCTTTTGGATAGGCGACTAGGTGAGCATTAAAATTTCCGGTTGCCCCACCAAATTTGGCCGCTGTCGGTATAGCTGACAGTATTTCCAGTTGTTTTTCAATCCGTTCAACAAATACGAGCAGTTCTTTACCCAGTCGCGTTGGTGAGGCCGGTTGTCCATGCGTACGGGCCAACATGGGTATGTTTGCCCACTGTTGGGCTAGTTGCTGCAATCGAACAAACACCTGCCGATACGTTGGCACAACTTCTATATCAAGCGCATCGCTCAGCAGAAGCGGGATAGCCGTATTGTTGATATCCTGCGAGGTTAGGCCAAAATGAATAAACTCCAGAAAGGGCGCAACGGCCGTTCCTTTGAGCTTTTCCTTAATAAAATATTCGACAGCCTTCACGTCGTGATTGGTCGTTTTCTCGATGGCTTTGATCCGCAGGGCATCGGCCTCGGTAAAGTTTTCGTAGAGCGACCGTAACGAAGCAAACTCCGCCGGGTCAACCTTATCCAGCTCCGGAACTGGCCACTCACAGAGAGCAATAAAGTACTCAATCTCAATGCGAACCCGGTAACGAATCAGGCCAAACTCAGAAAAGTAAGGAGCCAGCGCTTCAACCTGTGATCGGTACCGACCATCAACAGGCGATATGGCAGTTAATGCAGTTAAATCCATATAAGAACGTATATTGAAATCAGAACGGGTTCAGATAAACACCCACCCCAATCCAGGAAGTTTGCTGGTCTTCAAACTGGCTGTAAGGACGGAAGCCCGAATAGCCTTCTACCAGAAATGTCAGATTGTTTTGTGTCCGGCCTAACTCGATGCCAACTCCACCATGAATACCCGGCCGGAAATCGGTCTGCTGCCAGAATTTAACGTCGACTCCCCCTACCAATCGGGCAGCATTTGTCGAAGGCTTTTTATAGAATAACCCCAATTGAGCGCTTATCGGTTTACGTTCCTCTGTTTTACGTAATACAACTCCGGCTCCGCCGTACAGGCGCCAGTTGTTTACCGTGCGGCTATACGTAAAATCCAGCAATTCGTAATTAACAGAATTGGGTGAAGGAGCTGTAATCTGATTCCGGTAGATGTAATCGTCGCCTAAATGAGAAGACAGATGATAAACCCGAATCCGGTAGTTGTTGTCGCCCCGGCGAATGTTGTAAATGATACTGATTTTGTAATCATTATTCATGATTTGCCGCCGGGCTTTATTTAGCTTACTATCGTGGTAAGCCTCAAATTGTGTATAGGAAGCTAAATCAAGTACCCACTCTTCTGCCCGACCGGGATCAGTGGTCCGCCGATAAAATGGCTTGGCAAATCCGAAGGCAAAGGGAATGATACTGCCAGCATATTTTTTTCCTTCGGTCCAGTAGCCGGGCAGAACGCTACCGTACGTTTGGGCCTCTAGGGGGTCCAGCACAATTGGGTCAAACAAATGCCCTTTAGGCAGGAATTCGCGTCGTGGACGCGATGCTGTCGGTTCAGTCGAAGATGGCTCCGTTATCACAGCTGGCTCAGCGGGCCGCACTTTTTCTTTTTTCTGACGTCTGGTACGCTCAGGCTTTGCCACTTCCACAGGCGTGGGGGCTTTCTCCGTCTCTGCAGGACTAGCTTCAACCGTCTCAGGATGAGTCGCTTCTGCTGGCGTATTCGTTACTGCAGGAGCGGTTACTGGCTCAGTTTTGGCTTCTTTCTTACGTTTTTCGCGTTTTTCCTTACGGGTGGGTTCTGCTGGAGCAGCTACTACCGGCGCTATTGGCTGATTGGCTGATGGCGTAGGTATTGGCGTAGCTGGGGTGACTGCCGCAGGAGCGGGCGTTGGCTTCGTTTTGGGTGGCTCTACAGTTTCCAGCGGTTTTCCCGCTTTTTTGGCCTGCTTTTGCCGTTCTTTTTCAGCTTGCTTTGCTTCATACTCGCGCTGTTTCTGCGCCCATTCGGCCCGAATCTGGCGTTCCCGCTGAATTTCACGCTCAATTTTTTCTTTCTGCTTCTGTTCAGCAGGCGTCAATGGGCGAGTGGATGAAGTTGTTGGCGTTTGCTGTGCGAAAGCCAATGTTCCTGCCAAACAACTCAGCAGAAGAACCGACAGCATTTTTCTCATAAAATAAAAAAAGGTGTTCCTGAAGCGCGTAGTAAGATCCCTCAACGGAATGACTATTGTTTAAGTGCTGCGTAATGTTTGTAGAAATACGGAATGGTTTCAATGCCCTTGTAAAAGTTGAAAAGACCGTAGCTTTCATTGGGCGAATGCAGGGCGTCGGTATCCAGGCCAAAACCCATCAGGATGGACTTGATACCAAGTTCTTTTTCAAACAAAGCCGTAATGGGAATACTGCCCCCTCCCCGCGTTGGAATGGGTTTCTTTCCCCAGGCATCTTCAAATGCCTTGCTGGCGGCTTCAAACTCTACCGAATCGACGGGCGTTACGTAAGGCATGCCGCCGTGGTGAGGGGTTACCTGCACCGTTACACCAGCGGGCGCAATAGCTGTAAAGTGTTTGGTAAACAGATCGGTAATTTCGTCGGGCGTCTGATCAGGCACCAGGCGCATACTGATTTTAGCCGATGCTTTTGACGGTAATACAGTTTTAGCCCCTTCACCCGTATAGCCACCCCAAATACCGTTTACGTCGAGGGTTGGGCGAATGGATGTACGTTCAATTGTCGAGTATCCCGTTTCACCCATAACGTCGTTGATGGCCAGATCACGTTTGTATTCGTCCAGATCGAACGGGGCTTTGGCTAATTCAGCGCGCTCCTCTGAACTAAGGTCCACGACGTTATCATAAAAACCAGGAATTGTAATCCGTCCGTTTTCGTCGTGCAGGGAGGCAATCATTTCGCACAAAACATTGATTGGATTGGCTACGCCACCACCATAAACACCCGAATGCAGGTCCCGATTCGCCCCCGTCACCTGTACTTCTACATACGACAAGCCCCGTAACCCGGTTTCGAGCGAAGGGGTTTCGTTAGATATAATGCTCGTATCTGAAATCAGAATAACATCGGCTTTCAGCATATCACGATTCTCAACCACGAACGTACCAAGATGATCGGAGCCAACTTCTTCCTCCCCTTCGATCATGACCTTCACATTGCAGGGAAGCCCGTCGGTTGCCAACATGGCTTCGATAGCCTTAATGTGCATATAAAACTGCCCTTTATCGTCGCAGGCGCCACGAGCATAGATCCGT
Organism: Spirosoma sp. KNUC1025; assembly: GCF_045160025.1. Taxonomy (GTDB): domain Bacteria; phylum Bacteroidota; class Bacteroidia; order Cytophagales; family Spirosomataceae; genus Spirosoma. Next base: position 2,110,914 of record NZ_CP087139.1, on the reverse strand, counting down.
TCGTTACGTATGGTCGGTTCAAAAGGTGGTGAGTTCCAGAGTTCGTACGGGTCGGCAGGCTGAACATCGTAATGGCCATAAACCAGAACTGTTGGCCGGGCCGGGTCCACAATTTTTTCGGCGTAAACCACCGGATGGCCGGGCGTTTCGTAAAGCTGAGCATTATCCAGACCCGCAGCCGCTAATTTGTCTTTAACAAATTCGGCCGCCCGCCGGACGTCGCCTTTGAAACTAGAATCGGCCGAAACCGAGGGAATACGTAATAAATCAAGTAACTCGTCTAAAAACCGTTGCTTGTTCGTTTCGAGATAGGTCGTCATGAAGTCAATCGTCATTAGCCGACAGTCGTTAGCCGTACCAATAAGGTAATGAATAACTGTTGCCTATCGACTTGTAAAAAGTTCGCCCCGAAGTTACGCACTTTTCGCGCAACGACGGGGCGTCGATTAGCATTAGAAATAGGTTTCTTCGATTAAGACTTTTTCCGGAAGCGGATCAGTTTGGTTCGATTTTCTTCACCACGTAATAACCGGCCAATATTTTTTTGGTGTGTTATTACAACCAGAAGAAAAATCACAAAGCCAAAAACAATTAGTAATGGATTTTCTTTCTGGCCAAAAATCTGAAGTAACAGCAGAACCGGAAACGCCAGAGCTGCCATAATGGACCCCAGCGATACGTACTGCGAAGCGATAACCACCAGTAGAAAAATACCGATACAAACAGCCGCCATTTCGGGATGAGTAGCCAACATCATCCCCAGTAAGGAAGCTACCCCTTTTCCGCCTTTGAAATTGGCAAAAACAGGGTATAAATGGCCGATGACAGCCACCAGCCCGAAAACAATCTTGAACGTAAGAATCTCATTTTCAGTAATAACATCTGTATACCAAAGTAAGGTCGACAAACTGGCTGCTGTGTACCCTTTCAATACATCAATCAGCAAAACAATAGTACCAGCTCGTTTACCCAATACCCGAAACGTGTTTGTGGCACCAGCGTTACCGCTACCATATTTACGAATGTCAAGACCAAAAAAGCCCTGTCCATACCAAACGGCGGTGGGAATTGAGCCAAGCAAATAGGCGATTACTGTGGTGACGCTGATCAGAAATACGTTCATCAAAAGTTTAGTTAAACAGGTAATTGGATAAAGCAGTCGATGGGTTAGATCTATCGACCTTATAAAAGGAATGTAACCCCAAAATTAAGGGATTGTTGCCAATGGTCCAATCGTTCTAATCTATAACACTAGTTGACTAATTAGCTAAACACCTGACTAGGTTTATTTTCCGCCCACGACCACCTCACTTAGCTGCTCAGTTGCCAGATACTGTGTAGCCATTTCCATAACATCCGTGGCTGTAACTGACCGTATATTCTGAATGTACGTTGTCAGGAAATCAGTAGGCAACCCATCCAGCAGAATTACTTTATAGCGATCAGCAATCTCAAAGGGTGTGTTCAACGAACCTACAAACTCACCAGCCATGTAGTTTTTCACTACGTCTAATTCATCCTGCGGAACCGGTTCGGATTGCAGAATTCGAATTTCTTTGCTGATTTCGTCCAAGGTCTGTTGCGTATTTTCCTTGTTGACATCCGTGCCAATCAGAAAATAACCATCGCGCCGGAAAGCTGGCATATTCGACGATATCCCATACGTAAATCCTTTCTCTTCCCGGATATTTTTCATCAGTCTTGAGCCAAAATAGCCACCCAATACTTCATTCGTTACCAGCATCTTAAAAAAATCGGGATGGGCTCGGTTAAACAAACGACGCCCTAACCGAATCGATGACTGAATGCTATCCGGTTTTTCGGCCAGTACAGGCAAGTTGCTGTCAGGCACCGTATCGCCGACAACAGGGGCCAGTCTATTTTGTTGAGTCGGCAGTTGTCCGAGTTCTTTATTGATCAGCAGTATTTCATTTTCTGTAGCATCCCCAGCCAAAATGATTTGAAACGAGGCCATTCGAATTGTTCTCTTGTAGAAGTCAATCACTTCCGCTTGTGTGAGTTGCGAAACGAATTCAGGACGCTGACTACGACCGTACGGATGATTTGCCCCAAACAGTTTTTCACGGAGGAGCACTCCCGCCAGGTACGCGTTTTTTTCGTAATTGACCCGCAGGTTCTGGAGCGTAATATTTCGGAGTTCTTCCAGTTCTTTCTGCGCAAAAATAGACTCCGTAAGCATTTCCCGTAGTAGAGGCAACACACGGGGCAGAAACTTGGTCAGGCAGTAAACCACTACGCTGGCCCGATCTGGACCACTATTCAGTTCGAGAAATGCTCCGTAGCGATCTAAGTATTCGCTAATCTGTGCCGACGTATGCAGATGAGTGCCTTCTGCCAGCATCTTTACAGCGAAAAATGCGGTCCCAGGCACTTGTTCGTGCCACGAGCCTGCATCAAACACACATTCCAGGCGAAGTACAGGCTGCTGTGAAACGGCAATTACGTGAAGCGAAACACCATTATCTAACTGCCGGGTCTGTACGGAGGGAATCCGAATTTCCTGAAGGGCCTGAAAAGCAGGCGGCTGAGTTCTATCGAAGAGCATTTGAGTATCAAAAAGCGGAGAGCGAAAGAGTAGAAGAATGAAGTACGGATGTGTTCCGCCTTTTCATTCTTCCGCTCTTTCGCTCTCGAAGCAGTACGTCTAATTAGAATCGTCCGTTACGTCGTCATCGCTAAGTCGATTGGATTTGTTGAAATTGAGCAACAACGAAATCCGGAAGGTTTGCGATAATGGGTTACCTTGTTTGACAGGCAGCAGGTAGGAGAAATCGACACCAAACCGATCCTGAAGGCGCAGCCCGATACCGGTTGTAAAATATTTCCGGCCGCCTTTATCGTTGGATTCATTAAAATAACCAACCCGGGCAGCAAACTGGTCATTATACCAATACTCGACACCAGTTGAAATGGTTACTTCTTTAAGTTCCTCACTAAATCCGCCCGGTGCATCGGCAAACGAGCCAAATACGGAACTGAAATAATCTTTATTACCATTCTGGTTCACGCCATTCACCACATTAGGCGTTGGTACCATTAACTTGTTGAAATCCAGAACAAAATTGAATTTATTGTACTGATCAACGTAATAAGTCAGACCCGTTCCCAGGCGCAGATTGGTTGGAATAAAATACCGTTCGTTCCCACCATAGTTAATACGTCCGCCAAGATTGGAGATCATAGCGCCCCAACCCCAGCCCAACCCCTGGCCAGTTGAACGGTCACGCGTTTCATTGTGGTAATAGAGCGCAATGTCAGCAGCGGCCGTTCCGCCTGGCTTTAGCCCCTGAATCGAACTACCAGCTGCCAGGTTAGAATTCAGATATTTTACGTTAAGAGCCAGTGCCAGATTTTGCGAGAGCCGTTGAGAAATCGACCCGGTTATAGCGTACTCACGAGAGTTAAACGTACCCGCTGCAACGCCTGTATTTGTCGTAAAATCAACCGTACCCAGATCGAAATAAAGTAATGAACCCGCTATTGCTGTGTTTTTACCAACTTTCCCAAAAGCACTTAAGTTGGTATAGTACATATCACCGATCAAGTTCCGCAGCCAGGGGGTATAGGAAATGGCACCGCCAGAATTCTGTTTGGCAAAGATCAACTTTGCGGGGTTCCAGAAAACGGAGTTCGCATCTGCATCACCCAAGGCAACGCCAGCTTCCCCTAAGGCCCCCGAACGGGCATCGGGTGTGAAATTCAAAAACGGTACCGATGAGGTCGGAACATTCAACTGCTGCCCACTCAGAGCGGTTAATGACGATTGTGCGGTGGCAACGAAGGAGATTGAACAAAAAACGGCAAGAAAGATATAAGCTAAATTACGCTTCATACAAAGGATGTTGGTCAACGACAAGAACTTACTCAAAGTATATGAAGGTTCTGCCGGGTCAAAATTACAATGAAAACGTTGGAATAGAAAAATGGGCTATTTTATATATAAGTAATTCATTTGGTTAGTACTAAACGTTTGGTGCCAATAGCCACCGAACCATCAACTGCTGATTGAACATTCAGTCGGACGATATACAGGCCATTTGGTAATTGTTGCCCACTGTCTGTAAGGCCACTCCACCTGCCTACTTCCAGTGTCGCATCGCAGGCTGTACATTGGCCACTTTGCTGATTCAACAACCTACTGTTGAGATCATAAACACTTAGGGCCCAGTTGAGTGGCTCTCCCGAACGATTCAGCTCAGCCGTCAATACAGTTTGCGTGACCACTGGATTTGGAGTTGCCTGCAACGATCGTACTGCTAAACCCGGTCGGTCGGAAACTACTATGGTCAACGCCCCCTCGGATGAATTATTGTTAATATCCCATGCTTTGGCCCGAATCGTATACGTACCGGGGGCTAAACTCCGAAATGTATAATCGATTGTTCCCTGTCGTCCGTCTGTACTGTTCGCTGTATAATAGTCATTCAATACAACGGCGGGTTGATCGTTGATCTGTGCGGTAAGTTCGTGTCCCAGTCCCGAGCGGGCAATATTAATTCCGCGGTTATCACTCAGGTCTATATGCAGCGTTACGTCTGAATTCGCAATACGTACAATCTCTCCTTCTCTGACGCCATCAACTACGCTAAGTTTGATTGAAGGAGGCTGATTATCAACACTATCAATAGCAACGCTCCCACCTATATACAGGCTATCTGAATTTCCCAGCGCTGCCAGCAGGCTATCCGACCGGGCTGCATACAGGTACAATTTACCGGGCCCGATTGTATAATTAATATCTTTGGGCATTGTGAAGCGTACACTAAAGCGCCCCTGCTGAACGGGAACCTGGCCGGCGAAGATTGGGTTTGTAAACGCCTGGTAATTCATCTTCGGGCTGGTAATGTCTGAGCCTAGTGTTGTATGCGTCACAGCTTTATCGTACAAATTCAATCGAAGCGTACCGGAAAAATCGGAAAGTCGTTGATTCTGTTGCCGGATCTCGCCCGTAAACTCTACCGTTTGCAGAGCGTGTAACGTATCGGAGGACGTAGTCGTGACTATTTTACCGTTCACCTGCGTAAGCACTGCCTGCGCTTTGGGGTAAGCCAATTGCATGGATGGGTCTCCCAGCAACGCAAAATTGCGATTAGCTGGTCCACTCAGGCTGTTATTTTTGGTCATGCGCATCACATCGCCTAAACGGGGCATCTGTCCATTGACCGGTTTAAAAACAGCATCATAAAAAGCTTCGTTCAACAGCAAATTCGTATTCGCATAAACAGGTCGGGTTGTTGCCAGCAGCGCAATACCCCCTCCCGCGCGACTTAACAGGATAAGTTCTGCACCCGACGTAACGGTTGGATCATCATAACGGCCAAATTCACAAGTAGCCGTTACAAACAAAGGCAAGCGTTTATTTTTCCACGAAAGAATATCCTGAAGCGTAACAACCTGCTCATCAGCCAGGCCCAGTACCCCGCCGTGGCCGTTATAATTGATAATGAGTCGCCCGTCGGCAATAGATTGATTAATCAACTGATTAATTACGGGGGCTTTCTGGCCATTGCTTGTATTTTCCTGCGGATAATCATCCATCAAAACCCGTTCTGCCCGGTAGGCAGGCGCTGTTTTACCGATGCGCAAAGCCATTTGATTCACATCAATCTGGTGGACATTATAATCGCCATCATCGGCCACCAGCGTTAGCCGCGTTTGCCAATCTCCCAGCAACGATTGATCGGAACCGTAACGAATTAGTTTATCAACCACCGTTTGGGCTTCCTCCAAGGATTTTACGGGTAATCGTCCAATGCCAATATCAACAGCGGCATCGCCCGGGTAAGTACCATTGATACGCTCTTCCGCCCAATCCCCTTCATTGGCTCCCATAAATCCAAAATAATCGTCGGACGAATAGCTTAGAACCGGATGCAATGATTCACGACTTTCGTAAACGGGTACCATATTGGCCGCCTGAGCAGCATTGCTCAGCCCCAGTTTATTTCGATAGTCATAGGTTGCATCACCAAACAGCAATAAGTATCTAAGTTTATCGGGCTGTTTCTGGTAAAAATACCGCACCATATCCCGAATGGCCGTCGGATCGGACTGCCCAGACCCAAATTCATTATAGATCTGCTGCGTTGTAACGACCAGAACCGATAGCTGATCGTGCTCCTGTCGGAAAGCAGCCAGCCGTTCAGCCTGTGTTCGCCAAGCAGCAGGTGTCACAATAATCAGATTTGGTACGCCCTGGCTGTGGATATCCTGATTCGCTACGTTTGCCAGCGATACGGGAGATAGCCGTTGCGTGTCGGTAAATAAAAAATAATCACCCTCACGGCTGGAATTCCAACTTGCCTCTTGCGTTGACGAAAGCGTATAATTTTGATTTTCAGGACGTAACGGATTCGTTACATCCCAAACACGCAGATTACTATCAGCCTGTCGAACCGCGTATTGGCCTGCAACCAGTCGACGAATCCAGATCGGTTTGTCATATTGCCGAAGGTCACGTAACGTCTGGACGGAGAGGTAGTTCAAATAACCCTGAGCTCCATTCTGGCCATTTTTCCCGAACGTCAAGGCAAGTTGAACGACATTACTGGCTGCGCTTAAGCGTGTCTGAAACGTATCTGTTCTACTTACTCCCTGATAATCATATTTATCGCCCGAAATCGTCGCCATATTCAGGGTGCCAACCAATTGCTCATTCGCCCGAAGCCGAAATTGCGTAGGCAACGAAGCACCCGCCACAACGGAAGCCGTCAGACGAACCGGTGCATTAGCCACCATCCCGGGAACACCGAATGAAATTAGTTTCGTGGTGTCGTTAGTCATGTATTCGCCATACCATTCCCGACCAGAGTGTACAGCGGGCACTTTCGTTATATCCTGCTCATAAAACTGATAATCCTGAAACGTTGTGATTGCTGAATTGCCCAATGTTGCCCCAGCCGATCGATCAGCAATACGCAGGCCAGCCGACGTACCAATAGTTAAAAAATAGAATGTTGTGTCGGAGTAAAGATTGATTTGATGCGTAAATCGTCGAGTTGTTGAATCGTAACGAATCGCATGCGGACTCTGCCCAAAAAATAGGATTGCATCGCTCGCATCGAACCGGCCATCCGCTTCCCCTATGACCTGGATAGCATTCTCAAGCAAATCGCTGGGCCGGGGAGTAGCATTCGCCTGAGCCAGTGGGGCTCCGCCATTTCCGTATAATCGCAGTAGTCGGGGGTCAGCGGCTGCGAAAGCAGGATTTAGCTGCGCCAGGCGAGCCTGGTCCAGGAGATAAACACCGGATGCTGTAACACCAATTTTTACCCAATTACCTGTTTTTAGAACCGATTGCGCGATTGCCTGGTTTTGAACGACAAAAAAGACACAATGGATAATAAAAAAGGCGGTTCGCTTTATCCAGAATACCTTAGCTAACTGGCCTCCATTTTTCATTATACGTTCTTCATTAGTCAAAATTCAAGGCTGCCTATTCGATCCATTCACCTCTACCCATGCATGAGCTAGAATTGCGTATGATTTACCTGAAGATATTTCTTTACAAACGACGCGAGTGCGACGTAACGTACCCCGAACAAAGGTCTTTTTTGCAAAGCTAAACTGATGTCCTTCCGCTACGTCCTTCAACAGAACCTGATCCATCATTAAATTCGGTGCGAGTACCTGATCGGCCTGGCGCAGTGCCGTCATCAGGGCGGGGTTGGCATAGGTGGTAGCGGCTGGCTTACTGAGGTACTGACGAAGTGGTTGTAGAATTGCATCCGGAAAAACAGATTCTACCAACAGTGGTTGCATTAGGCGCTGAAACGCCGTTTGCCAGGCTTTTCCATGCGGCCGAAGACGGTTGCCCCGTAATGATTTATACTGGCTATATACAGCCGCATGAGCTACTTCATGAACGTACGTAATTAGAAAAGCGTAAGGATTTAAATTGGCATTGACCGTAATTTGAGTTCGATTCAACGGCAATACCCGGAAATCCCCAGACGAGTCTGGCGGGGTTTGGACACCTTAAAATTGAATTGATAGTGCTGGCACAGTTGCCGACAATACGCTACTGAGGGTGCAGGAAGATAAGTTGTAAAAACGTCGATCAAAGCAGAAACAAAAAAGAGCCTTCTACAAGATAAGGCTCTTTTCTACTTTTTGAAGCTAAGCTTACTTATTTTTTTGCTGAATCAGGCACCATCGTCGTGTCCGTTTCAGTTGTCATTACAGCTGCCGAATCATTGGCCATAACGGTCGTGTCGGTTGTAATAACAGCCGTCGAATCAGCGGATGTTTCTTCTGTCTTAGGTTTGCTTTGGCAGGCAGCAAATGTCAGCATGCTACCAACAAATAGTATAGCGAATACTTTTTTCATTATTACTTAAGTAACATTTTAGGTTTACAACGCAAATATACTTATTTTGTCAATAATCCAATAATGCCCCTTAAATATTACCGATAAGTCTATATAAGCACAAAAAAAGTCCTATTTAAATAGGACTAACCGGAGATTATTTAAAGCTGTTTCTCTTTCTGCTTTATAGGATTAGAGCGAATCTTATCATAAAAACCCGTACTCCGGAAGGTCAGTAATTTATGACCAAAATAGTTCGCCAAAAAACTAAAGCCCATCCCGACCACATGTGATCCTGTCTCGCGATAGACTTGATTAATTTTAGGAAACAACGGATTAGCAACCCACTCCAGGGTGTATTTGGCAGCATACACCTGTACTACTAAAGCAACTAACGAGATACCGAGAAATTTAATGGCTTCACGAGCTGTTTTGCCAGTTTTTGCTGCCGAAAAAGCGTATTTCTTCGTAGGCAGGAATGTTAATACAGTTGCCGTCAAATAACCACACAGTACGCTTGTATCAAAATCGAAAAACTGCCGGTAAAAGATCCGACTTATGAAGTTGATAGACGCGCCAAGCAAAGCCATCAAAAAGAATGAAAAAAAATCATTAAATTCTTTATGTTTTGGCTGCTCAATAGTGCTCACGTTCACTGTTTTAACGGATAAAATCTTTGGATGTGTTTACCAATTAACAAATCGAAGCTCAAAAGTACTACTTGATAGGCAAATGATTACATAATCAGAATCGATTAATTAGCAAACGGGAGCAAAATTTATTAAATACTTCTTAAAAAAGCCCCTGTAATAAGCCCGGTGCAACACCCAGCCCAAGCGTTAGAATCGTTGCTGCAAGCAGTACGTATTGGTAAACCGGAGTAACCCGAATCGGCTCGGTTGCCCCATCGCGGAAGTACATAGCGATTATAACCCGGAAGTAGTAATAGATACCCACGGCCGACATGAGTACGGCAACAACTAACAACCAAATCTGCCCTCGCTCTACAGCCGTAGAAAACATATAGAATTTACCCCAGAAACCTGCCGTCAACGGAATGCCTGCCAGAGAAAGCATAGAGACAGTCATGGCAAAGCCTCAGTAGTGGGTTCTGGCGAGCCAATCCGTTAAAGGAATCAAAATTTTCGGTAACAACACCTTCACTTGTAATTGTTTGCGTGCTACGTTGTTGAGCAACCAGCAACAGAACACCAAATGCGGATATGGTGGCAACGGAATAGGCCAGCGAATAAAATACGATAGCCTGTTTTGTTTGTGCACCCAAGGCTGCCAGGCCAATCAATAGATAGCCAGCATGAGAAATACTGGAGTACGCCATCATCCGTTTAAAACTGTTCTGATAAACAGCCGTTATATTACCCGCTACAAGGGTAATCGCTGTAATAACGGCCAGAATTGTCCACCAGAATGGATAAATGCCAGTAAATGAAACGGATAGCAATCGGAACAGCGCAGCAAAACCTGCCGTTTTTACCACCGTCGACATAAATGCGGTGAATATAGTTGGCGCTCCATCGTATACGTCGGGGGTCCAGAAATGGAAGGGAGCCGCCGATACTTTAAACAACAAACCGATGAGCAGCATCAGTAAGCCAACGTATAATAATAGGGAAAGACCCGTTTGTGGATGAGCCGCATACGAGCCAATACCTGCAATGGTGAACGAGCCGGTTGCCCCATAGAGCAGGGTCATACCGAACAGCATGATACCCGTTGCAAAAGCTCCCATCAGGAAGTACTTCAGCGCAGCCTCATTTGAACGCAGATTACGTTTGTCGCTCCCCGTTAATATGTACATGGCTACTGACAGAATTTCTACCCCCACAAACAGCATTATCAGGTTCTCGAAGCCAATCATCATAATGGCACCCACTAATGAGAATAAGAGGATACCGTAGTATTCAGCCGGCTGTGCCTCATCATTTTCGATAAAGCTACCCGAAAGAGCAACTACCATAAATGCCGAACCCAACACAATGGCCGTAAAAACCATAGCCAGGTTGTTGGTGCGAAGCATATCGTTAAAATACAGGTACGTTTTGTTCCAGTCGAGAAAATTAGCTGCCAGTGCAAGCAGCAAAAACAAAAGTGTGGCGGGAAGTAGAATTGTTTTCGACTTCAAAAAGCCAAGAAACAACAGTACAATGCCAAAAACTGATAACAGAACGATGGAAAACATATTTTTTTCAGTTCAATAGTAACTATTGATCGTTTCAAGCCGGACTACATTTATGGATGTGGAGCCTGAAATTCTCAACCTAAACGTTATTTCATAGATACAGCCGTGGTACCGATGTATTTCATCAGATTAGCGACGGCAGGTTCGGTTACTTTTAAAAATGTATGCGGATAAACGCCAATCCAGAATACCATGACGACCAGCGGAATAAACACCCAGCTTTCCGAACTGCTCAGATCGGTAAACGATTCAGTACGTGATGAGGTCGGCCCAAACATGCTTTTCTGGAACATTCGAAGCATATAAACAGCGCCAAAAATGATGGTGAATCCGGCGGCTAAGCCCAGATAGTGGTTATACGTAAAGACGCCGTGAAGTAGCAAAAATTCACCGACAAAGCCATTTGTAAGCGGCAGAGCTACACTACCCAACAGCATAATCATAAAATAGATCGTCAGTTTGGGTGTCGATTGCGTGATGCCGCCGAGCTGGTCGAGTTGCCGGGTATTAGTACGGTTGAAAATGACATCAGCGACAAAAAACATCCCGACTACGTTAATACCGTGCGCCAGCATCTGCACTAGCGCACCCTGCATTCCGGTTTCGGTTTGCGAGAATACCCCAGCCGCCATCAAGCCAACGTGCGAAAATGATGAATACGCAATCAAGCGCTTCATATCGCGCTGACGAATGGCAATGATTGAACCGTAAACAATTCCGATAACCGACAGAATAATTGCTGTTTTTCCCCATGTTTCAACCCCGAGAGGAACGATGGGCAGGATAAACCGAATCAGGCCATAAACACCCATTTTAAGCATAATACCGGCTAACAGCATGGTTGCAGGAGTAGGCGATTCAACATACGTATCGGGTTGCCAGGTATGAAACGGAAACACCGGCATTTTAATGGCAAACGCAATGAAGAAAGCCCAGAAAACCCAGTTTTGCGCTCCGGGTGTTAGCTTCAGATTATAGAAATCAGCTATAGCTGATGAATGGGCCGCTCCGTTGATGGCGGGTGTCTGGTAATACAGATAAACCAGAGCCAGAAGCATGAACAGGCTACCGAAAATCGTATAAACGAAAAATTTGAACGTAACTGGTATCCGATTTTGCCCACCCCACATAGCCGCCAGGAAGTAAATGGGAATCAGGGCCGCTTCAAAAAACAAATAGAAGAGGAATCCATCGCGAGCGGTGAAGACACCCATCAGTGCCGCCTGCATATAAAGCATTAAGGCATAAAAGGTCGAAGGCCGTTGATACGTTCGGTTAAAGGTCGATAAGACAATAAACGGTACCAGCAATCCTGTAAGTAACACAAGCAGTACGCTGATTCCATCGATACCAGCACTAAAACGAATTCCGAGGGAGCCAATCCAGGCGTAGTCGAACCCAAATTGCGAGGTTGCATCGGCCCGAAAGCTGAAGAAGGCATAACCCGCTAAAACCAGTTCGATCAGCGCAGCTACTAAAGCAGCCTGGTTTATTCGCTCGCTCTGAACCATAAGAATCAGAGTAGCCGCTACGACGGGAAAAAAAATCAGGAACAGTGTAAGCATTTTGAATACGTTTTCAGTTTACGGCTTTTGGTTTCCAGTTATCAACTGGCCCCAAAAGCTCAAACCGTCTTATAACCGAATAAAAAACCGCAGGGCAAATATTAAGACGATGCTGACCACCATAGCCAGTACGTAGAAGCTTATCGAGCCGTTCTGCAGCAACCGCAGTTGAGCCGAACTTTGCCTAACCAGCCAGGCTACTCCATTGACAATGCCATCGACCAGACCTTCACCGAAACTAAACAGCGTATCGCCCAAGCCACGAATAGGCCGAACAATAATGGCTTCGTACAGCTCGTCAACGTAGTATTTGTTGTAAATAACCAGTTCGGGCATCGAACGGTCGGCCGTGTCGGGCTCTGGAACAGCCTGACGGCTAACGTACATGACGTAAGCAACAATCAGTGACAGCAGGGCAACACCCGCCGAAACAGCCATCAGAATGTATTCCGTAGTGTGTTCAACCGTTGACTCAGCAAATGCTTCAGGATTTACTTCCCTCGATCCTTCAAACAAGGGAGCCATAAAATGACCCAGCCAGCCCGATCCCGGCAGATTCAAGCCGCCACCTATAGCCGATAGAATAGCCAGTACAACCAGTGGAGCCGTCATGGTTGCCGGAGATTCATGTAAATGATGCCGTTGCTCTTCTGTGCCCCGGAATTCGCCAAAGAAAGTCAGGAATAACAGACGAAACATATAGAAGGACGTAAGGCCCGACCCGAAGACGCCTAATGCCCAGAGTAATTTATTGTGCTCGAAAACGTGCGCCAGAATCTCATCTTTCGAGAAGAATCCGGCAAATGGTGGCAAGCCCGAGATAGCAATCGTGCCGATAAGGAACGTAATGAACGTAACGGGAAGCGCTTTTCGCAGACCGCCCATTTTGCGAATATCCTGCTCATCAGACATGGCGTGGATGACACTACCAGCGCCTAGAAACAACAGGGCTTTGAAGAATGCATGCGTAATGACATGGAACATACCCGCTGTATAGGCCGTTGCGCTCAGACCCAGGAACATATACCCAAGCTGCGATACGGTCGAATATGCCAGTACTTTTTTGATGTCGTTCTGCAACAGCCCGATTGAGGCAGCCAACAGAGCCGTTGCAATGGCTATACCGCCGATTATTTCGAGTGTAAGTGGAGATAAGGTATACAGCACATTCGAGCGAACGACCATATAAATACCTGCCGTTACCATCGTTGCCGCGTGAATCAGGGCCGAAACAGGCGTTGGGCCAGCCATGGCATCAGGCAGCCAGGTGTAGAGTGGAATTTGGGCCGACTTCCCCATTGCTCCTACAAACAAAAGAAGCGTAATGGCCAGAACCGTTTTATCACCGATCTCAAGACTGGTGGCTTGCTTAAAGATATCGACGTATTCAACCGTACCGAAGGTGTTGATCAAGAGGAATATACCCAGCAGAAAGCCCAAATCGCCAATACGGTTCATAACAAATGCTTTCCGGGCCGCATTGTTATAGCTCACATTCTTGTTCCAGAAGCCAATGAGCAGGTACGAACATAGCCCTACACCTTCCCAGCCAATGAACATGATGACGTAGTTGGAACCCATCACCAGCAACAGCATGAAAAAGATGAACAGGTTCAGGAAAGACATGAACTTACCAAACCCTTCATCGTGGCTCATGTAGCCGATGCTATACAGATGAATCAACGAACCAACGCCCGTTACAACCAGCAGCATCAGCAACGATAGCTGGTCAATCTGAAAGGAAAAATTAATGTGAAGATCACCAACACTAATCCAGTCGAAGAGGGTAGTAACCAGCGGTCCAGCATTACCAACCCGATCAGCATTTCCGATAAAAGAACCAAATAAATAGGCTGACGTAAGGAAGGAAGCCAATACTGCTATTGTAGCAATGGCACCAGCCAGACCTTTGGGCACCTGACGAAAGCCAATACCATTGATAAGGAAACCAATCAGCGGAAAGAGCGGAATTAACGCACAGAGTAATTCTATTCGCATAAAAATAGTCGATCAGTTGGTCAGTCGGAAGTTGGTCGGTCGTAGAGAAAGTGGCTGACCTTCTCTACGACCGACCAACTTCCGGACTCATTTTACCATTTCAGTTTATTGAGTAATCCCACGTCAATCGAGCGGGTATTGCGATAAATCATAACAATAATAGCCAGCCCCACCGAAACTTCAGCAGCCGCTACGGCCATTATGAAAAAGACGAAAACCTGCCCTGCCGAATCAGATCGATAGGATGAGAAGGCGATGAGTAATAAGTTGACGGCATTAAGCATCAACTCAATCGACATAAAAATGATAATAGCATTACGCCGGGTCAGCACACCAATGATGCCAATAACAAAAAGTGCGGTGCTGAGAATCAGGTAATACGTGAGCGGTATTTGCTGAATAACGTCCGGGATGAGTACGTCCTGCGTGGGTTGCATGGCTTGCCGGTTAATAGAAAGTGTCGCAAATGTAAAGATTATTCGGAATTGGTGGAACAGTAGTTGCCATCCAACTATTTCCGACTGTGGCCGTTGCTGAACATCCGAAGTCGAATTTCAGTCAGTCGACGCTTGGTATCGAGTGGAAATTCACCTTTTAATATCCAGTCGTAGAAGGAAGGCTCCTTCTGCAATACGTCCAGAACAGGTAAACCTTTGTGCTTGCCGAAATTAAAAATTTCTTCGCCTTTGTCATTGATTACCATTCGTCCGGCAAGGTCAATATTATTATTAGCGGTCAGACTGTGAAGCATCTCGATGCTATTCTCGAACACAACATCCTGACCAGCATCTGTTTTGGCAACCATACCAGCGTAACGCTGAACCTGTGCATCGAGCACTTCCAGCGTAGCAATGGTGTCAGCTTCGGCACCATGAGCACCCACCAGGTCTTTGTTGCAGTAAAATTTATAGGCGGCCGAAAGATTTCGGGGCTCCATCAGGTGAAAGATTCGCTGCGCATCAACCATCCGGCGATTTTTAATGTCGAAGTCAACATTTGCCCGCAGGAATTCTTCCACTAAAAGTGGTACGTCGAATCGATTGCAGTTAAATCCTGCCAGATCGCAGCCATCCATAAACTGCGCCACGGTACGGGCAACCGTTTTGAAGGGAGGGGCATCTTTTACGTCATCGTCGTAGATACCATGAATCATACTCGACTCCAGCGGAATCGGCATGCCTGGGTTAATTCGGTATGTTTTACTAACAGCTTCCCCATTCGGCATTGCCTTGATAATACAGATTTCAACGATGCGATCTTTCGCAACATTAATCCCTGTGGTTTCAAGATCGAAAAAGGCGAGCGGCTTTTTAAGTACAAGTTGATGCGTCATAACCAAACCGAAGTTTAGCACGGTCTGATTACAAAGGTAAATAGGTTTCTGCTTTAGTTATGCCATTCCGATAGAGTTATGACAGAACTAAGCGGATTAAGTCGATGATTCTTTTAATTCGTCTATCCAGTTGATGCCCTTCTGAACCATTTCAACAGATGGCATACGCCCTTCCTGCATCAATTCGCGGATCGCAATAATGTCCTGATCGCGCTTTAGCCCCGCCACCGCTTTTATCGCTCCCTCCTGAACGTAACATGCCAGAAATGAATCGTCTTTCTCTGGATCACCGTCAAAAAGTATGTCGTCAATTTTTGTAGCATGGCCAACGTAGTTGATCCGCTTACCTTGCTGATTCGTCCAGAAAAACGGTACGGCCCGATAGGGCGCTTCTTTCCCGGCCATGTTCATTCCCGCTATATACCCCTGTAAACCAGCCACTTTCCAGTGTTCGATACGCTGCTGCCCATAGGCAGTTGGGTAGTGGGCAATATCGCCAGCCGCATATAAATCCGTGCTGATCTGAAGGTATTCATTGGTCTTAACGCCCCCGTCCTTCTCCAGTTCTATATTTTTCAGGAAATCAGTACGTGGCTTAACGCCTAACCCAAGCAGCACAAAATCAACCGGCAATTTTTCACCATTGTCGAGCACAACAGCATTTACAGCCCCATTGCCCTCCAGCCGATCTACTTTGCGACCCAGGTGAAACCGAATGCCTTCTTTCTCATGCCACCTCTGAACAACCCGACCGATTTTTTCTCCTAGTATTTTTTCAAAAGGTACTTTTTCAAGGCCCACTATGTCTACTTCACTGCCAAGTTTACGCAGACTCATAGCTCCTTCCAGACCAATAAATGAACTGCCAATGATCACGACACGCTTGCCCTGCTTACCAAGATCACGCAAGGTCTGGCTATCGTGTAAACTACGAAGCGCATAAACGCCGGTTAAATCTCCCCCGAAGCAGGCAATGGATTAGGTTTACCACCCGAGCAAATGACCGCTTTGTCATAACGGATTGTTTCACCGGAAGCCAGTTCGATACGTTTCGACGTCGAATCAAGCGACGTTACGTGTTGTCTTGTTCGAATGTCAATGCCATAGTCTGTGTAAAAATCATCAGTACGGAGGGGCATCCATTCGTCAGGCGCTTTGCCCTGCAGATAGTCTTTTGAACAGTTTGGCCGGTCGTAAGGGGCTTCTCCACTTTCGGTTAGCACGATAATTTTTCCGGTAAACCCACCTTCCCGCATACCTTCGGCCGCAAACGCACCCGCTCCGCCACCGCCAATAATTACATACGTATCAGGATTAGCCTCATCGGGAGCCGACATAGGGTTTTCCAGACTTTCTTTTTCTGTCGTCAGGCGGACGAAGACCTGGTCGTTTTCGATACGTACCTCATGCGTTGGCAGGCCGTTTAAAGCAGGTGATTCAAGGCGGTGGCCATCCCGAATGTCGAAGCAGGCGTTGTGCCACGGACAAACAAGCCGGTGCCCGTTCAGCAAGCCTTTAACCAAAGGACCCTGATAATGTGAGCATTTGGGATGGAGGGCATAAAACTGACCATCGGCGCGGGCGAGTAATACATCCGTATCACCTACGTGAACGAGTTTGAGTTGACCATCGACCAAATCATCGACATGACAAACGGGCGCTTCGGTGTAGTCGGCTAACATAAGAGTGGTTGGGTTTCCCCTATAACCATAAAGACCCCCGGATTGATTTACAATAAAATAGCCGATGCGGAATTGGCATCGGCTCAAAATCATGACAATCCATTAAATCACAAAAATCCTGGTACTATTTCGACGTAGCCATTACCATTTTGATGTTCAGCTTGGCCCCGGTCTGGAGCACATCGACCAGATCCTGTACTGTCAGCGTTTTGTCGAAACGCACCACAACGGTCGGTTCGGCAATACCAGCCATAATCGTTTTCAGCTCGTTTTCCAGATTGGCCGGATCGACGGGTTTTTTATCGATAAAATATTGCTTATTCCCATCAACCGACAGCGTTACCTGCTTTTTGCTCAACTGCTGAGTTGAGGCTGCCTTGGGCAGCATGAGTTTAATGACGTTCGGATTTGCAACCGTCGATATAATCAGGAAGAACAACAGCAGGAAAAACATGATGTCGTTCAGCGACGAGGTCGCGACTTCGGCAGCAAACTTATTTTTTCGACGAAGCTTCATACTGTAGTGCCGACCCTCCGGGGTCGGTAGAGAAAGATACTTTGATTATCATCGTCCGACCCCAGAGAGTCGGCGCTACGTTATCGCATCCGGGCGGGTTCGGCGGTTGGTTTCTGAAGAACCTCAATAAACTCGAAGGCATTCATTTCAAGCGCCAGCGTAAACCGCTCGATCATCATATTCAGCAGGTGGTACCCGGTATAGGCAATAACGCCTACAATCAGACCTGCGCCCGACGTAATCATTTTTTCGTATAGTCCACCGGCAATGATCCCAACGCTGATGTTGTCGGAAAGAGAGATGTCGTAGAAAATGCGAATGATCCCGGAGATGGTCCCGATAAAGCCCATCATCGGGGCAATACCGGCGATAATCCCCAGATACCCCATGTTACGTTCCAGTCGCGATAGTTCGATTTGCCCAACGGTTTCGACAGTGCTTTCGATTTCGCGAATGGGTGAGCCGATACGGCCGATGGCTTTCTCAAAAACACGTCCCATAGCCGTGCGCTGATTTTTAGCAAACGACTCGGCTGATTTGATATTTCCCTGCGCCACCATATCGCGAATGTTGTCGATAAAGTTAGCGTCTGCCTTCGTTTGCGAGCGAATCACAAAGTAGCGCTCGAAAATCAGGTAGAGCGTAGCAAAGAACAAAAACGCAATGGGTATCATTACCCAGCCGCCTTTGGCCACTAAATCAAACAGTTGCAAACTTTGGGGTTGGGTAGCCGCTGTGGCCGACAGCGATGCGGCTGAAGTATCGACGGCCGGAACCTGGAGCAAGAGCATACGAACGAGTCGGGTAAATAGATGAGGATTAGTCAGTGATTGTTATTGAAACAAACGTGCTGGTTTCATCGGATATTGTTGTCAAAGATAAGCAACCCACCTGAATTCGAAAGATAAAATTAGTCTACGCAGTCTGAATTGTCTTACATATGGTAGTTACGGATGTATTCACCCGGAGTCATCCCGATAATCTCCTTAAACTGACGGTTAAAATTTGACAAGTTTGTGTAACCGCAATGAAAAGCAATCTGGCCGATACTTTGTTTCGATTCACGCAAATGCCGGCACGCGTGTTCGATACGTACTTCATTCAGCACATGCGAAAATGTCTTGCGGGTATGCTGGCGAAAAAACCGACAGAACGCGCCGGGCGTCAGATTGGCAACACTCGCAACGTCTTCGAGTGCTATGGGCGAAGCATACTGTTGAAAAATAAATGAAAATACGTCTTCCAGCCGCCGGTGATCGTCTGGACGGCGGGGCTGTTCGTAAGCCGTAATAGACAGAACTTCCCGGTTAGAGTCGGTGGCCAGGGTATCCAGCGCACGTAACAGGCCCATCAATTGCTCAAAGGGACGTAACGCTGGCAACGTTTCCAGGTGTTCGGCCAGGGAATTTCCTTCCCGACACCGAAGTCTGACTCCCTGCCGGGCTTCCTTCAATAATTGGTTCAAATGCCGGGTTTCGGGTAAACCGAATAGGCTCATTTCCAACTGCTCGGGGCGAAACAGCACTGAAACGGAGGTAGAACGGCGCATCGAATTGGCCTGAAAATACTCGGGATCGCTTCGTAATACGTGCGGCAAATTTGCGCCAAGCAGCAAAATATCATCAGGGAGCGAAACGATCGATACGGTCGCCCGCAATCAGCGTTCCATTACCCTGCTGAATCAAGGTCAGCTGAATTTCCGGATGAAAATGCAATTGCCCGTAAAAATGGGGTAGATCATCCTGCTCAACCCGAAATGACCGGTCATCGACGGCTGGAACTTTGAATAACAATGGCCTCATTGATATGGATTTGACGGGTTTTACACTATCTTAACTCATAAGTTGTGAAAATAGTATCATAACCGACTAATCATAAGCCACTTTCGGGCCGGTTTAAAGCAGAAATTTGATTATCCGATATCACTCTTAAAAAATAGACAATGGCATGAACGTATCTGTCCAGTGGGAAGGTGTGTATCCCGCGCTTCTGACTCCTTTTACGGCTGATGATCAGCTCGATTTACCCCTGTTTGAGAAAAACCTGCACGCACAGCTTGATGCCGGTGTCCACGGATTTATCATTGGCGGATCGCTGGGCGAAGCGAGTACGTTGCAGAACGACGAAAAAATTGAGCTTCTTACGTCAGCCCTGGCGGTTAGCAACGGCAAAGTACCTGTGCTAGTTAATATTGCTGAGCAGGCGACAAAACAGGCCATAGCCCGCGCTCACGAAGCCGAAAGCAACGGGGCCGATGGGTTAATGCTGCTCCCGCCCATGCGGTATCCTGCCGATTCGCGCGAAACCGTTACGTTCTTTAAATCAATAGCGCAGGAAACGTCGTTGCCTGTTATGATTTACAATAATCCGTATGATTATAAGATTATGACCACCGTAGCCATGTTTGAGGAACTGGCCGAACTGCCTACGATTCAGGCGGTGAAAGAATCGACCCGCGACCTGACCAACGTAACGCGGATGCGCAATGCCTTTGGTGATCGTTTCAAACTATTGGGCGGTGTTGATACGTTGGCGCTGGAAGCTTTACTGCTGGGTTGCGACGGATGGGTTGGCGGCCTGGTCGATGCGTTTCCGCAGGAAACAGTAGCGATTTATGAACTGGCCAAAGCTGGTCAGATTGCCGAAGCGCTGGATATTTACCGCTGGTTCATGCCCCTGCTCGAACTGGATATCCATCCCAAACTAGTTCAGTACATCAAATTGGCCGCAACGGCTACCGGGCTTGGTTCTGAATATGTACGTGCTCCCCGCCTACCGCTCATCGGCGCCGAGCGCGAACAAATTCTAAATGTTATCAATACAGCCCTGACCAAGCGGCCGGTTTTAGTGTAAAATGATAGAGTGATTGAATGATTGAATTGTTGAATGAAATAGCCATCCTATTCAACAATTCAATCATTCAATCACTCAACAATTCAATCATTTACTTTCATGTCCGAGTTTCATTTTTTCTGCATTGATGCGCACACATGCGGGAATCCGGTACGGGTTGTCACGGGTGGGAGCATCCCGTTTTTGCAGGGTGCCAATATGAGCGAAAAGCGTCAGCATTTTTTGCGCGAGTACGACTGGATTCGGACGGGCCTGATGTTTGAACCGCGTGGTCACGATATGATGTCGGGAAGTATTCTATACCCACCCACCGATCCGGCCAATGATGCGGGCGTCCTCTTCATCGAAACCTCAGGCTGTTTGCCCATGTGCGGTCATGGCACCATCGGTACGGTAACGGTTGCTATCGAGCAAAACCTGATTCGCCCAAAAACACCCGGCGTTTTAAATCTGGAAGTACCCGCCGGACTGGTTCGGGCCGAATACAAACAGGAAGGCAAAAAAGTTACGTCGGTCAAGATTACGAATATCAAATCGTATCTGGCGGCTGAAAAGCTGACGGTCGAATGTCCTGACCTTGGCACGTTGACGGTAGACGTAGCGTATGGCGGAAACTTCTACGCTATTGTTGATCCGCAACCTAATTTCCCGGGTCTGGAGCAGTATAAAGCTGAACAGTTAATTGCCTGGGCGCGGGTTATGCGTCAGCGAATGAACGAGCAGTACACGTTCGTTCATCCTGAAAACCCGACGATCAACGGGCTGAGCCACATTCTTTGGACAGGTAAGCCACTCCTCGATACGTCTACTGCCCGTAATGCCGTTTTCTATGGCGACAAGGCCATTGATCGGTCGCCATGCGGCACAGGTACATCGGCGCGTATGGCGCAATGGTACGCGCAGGGCCGACTAAAACCCGGTGATACGTTTGTGCATGAAAGCATTATTGGTTCTATTTTCAACGGACGTATCGAAGCTGAAACGGAACTGGCCGATCACCCAGCTATTGTACCCAGCATTGAAGGATGGGCCAGAATTCATGGATACAATCACATTATTCTGGATGACAACGATCCCTACGTTCATGGTTTTCAGGTAATATGAAATAATTGAATGATCGAGTGATTGAATGATTGAATCTTTCCCAATCAGTCATTTATCTATTCAATCATTCAATCACTCGATCATTCAATCGATAAGTAAATGGCACACGTAGGCATAGTGGGTGGAGGCATTATTGGGCTTTGTTCGGCGTATTACCTGCATAAAGCAGGGCATACCGTAACGGTGTTCGATCAGGGGCCGATTGCGGATGGATGCTCATTTGGAAACGCCGGAATGATTGTTCCGAGTCATATTATTCCGCTGGCACAACCCGGTATGATTGCCAAAGGCATGCGCTGGATGCTCCGGTCTACCAGCCCTTTCTACGTCAAACCCCGCCTGAATATCGATCTGCTGCGATGGGGCTGGCTATTTTATCGCCACTCAACGCCCGAGCACGTAACCCATTCAATTCCGCTGCTACGCGATCTCAGTTTATTAAGCAAACGTTTGTATCAGGACTTAGCCGCAAACGGTGATCTGGATTTCGAATGGCAGGAGCGGGGCTTGCTGATGCTCTACAAAACAGCATCGGCGGAGCACGAAATGGCTGAAGAAGCCGACGTCGCTAACAAATCGGGGATTGACGCCCAGGTTCTTACAGGCCAGCAAGTGCAGGATCTGGAACCCAATACTCGGGTTACGGTACGGGGAGGCATTCTGTTTCCGGGTGATGCCCACCTGAACCCAACGGAGTTGATCCGTTCTCTGGTCAGGTATCTTCAGAAAGAGGGCGTTACCATTCTGGAGAATCACGCCGTCACTGGCTTCAGGCGTACAGGCTCACGTATTACGGCGGTACAGAGCTCGCAGAGCGATTATCCGGTCGATGCGGTGGTTGTGGCCGGAGGAGCCTGGTCTCCGGATATTGCGCAACAGTTGGGGGTAAGTTTGTCTTTGCAGGGAGGCAAAGGGTACAGTTTCATGCTCCCGAACGTAGCAAATAACATTCGCGTACCTGCTATTATGCTCGAAGCGCGAGCTACAGCCACACCTATGGGGCCTAATCTGCGGTTTGCCGGAACACTTGAAGTTGCAGGAACGGATATGACCGTGAATATGAACCGGGTACGGGGTATTGTGCAGTCAATCAATCAGTACTATCCAGAGATTGCCGTTACGATGCCCGCCGTCGATAAAGTCTGGCGTGGGTTACGCCCCTGTTCGCCGGATGGATTACCCTACATTGGGCCGACCGACCGCTATGAAAATATGCTGCTGGCAACGGGGCATGGCATGATGGGCCTGAGCCTGGGCCCCGCGACGGGCAAGTTAATCAGTGAGTTAGTCGACGGTATGGCCGACAGTCTGGACGTTTCGGCGTTTAGCCCCGACCGATTTGCCTGAAACAATACGTGTACCTTTGGGAAACTCCTTCGGCCAATGCACCTGCAAAAAAATTGCCTTCCGATTTACACCTTACTTCTTTGTAGTACACTGTTTTTAGGCAATCGATCAGCGCTCTTTGCCCAATCGAATCCGCTGGCGGGAGTCAATCCGCAAACCAGTGATGTCCACCATCTGCTGACGCAGTATGAAGCTGACTACGGTAATCTGAGCCGATTTTATACCGTGACCGGCTCGCCCGAACGTCGGGAGCGTTTTCAGAAACTGACCAGTGATTATCTGGCTCAACTGCAAAAACTGAATTTCGACCGGATGAATACCGACAGCCGGGTAGATTACATTTTGTTTCAGAGGGACTTACAGGAAAATTTGCAGAAACTGGCGCAGGAAACTATAGAACGAACACAGGTTGCGCCCTGGTTTCCTTTTGCCGACTCGATCTATGGCGTAGAGAAATTACGTCGTCGTGGGCACGTACTAAATGCGCAGGCGCTGGCCGCCACACTAACCGCTTTGGGGCCTCAACTCACAGCCGCCCGGAAAGAAGTTGAGAAAGCGGAAAAGGTTAGTCCTGCCCTTTTTCGTCGGGCAGAATCGACAGCGCAGGGCTTGCAAAAGGCATTGAAAAGCATTTACAATTTCTACAATGCCTATGATCCGAATTTTACGTGGTGGCTGGATAAACCGTACCCCAAAGCCGACAGCCTGCTGACCAGTTATGCTGCCTATTTCAGAAAAAAAGCACAGGAAGCAGCGCCAACAAAAGATGATGGCAGTGGTATTGCCGGCATCGCTGTAGGCCGGACTGAATTACTACGTCAGTTACAGATCGAAATGATTCCGTACTCGCCCGAAGAATTGGTCGAGATTGCCAATAAAGAATTTGCATGGTGCGACCGCGAACTGTTGAAAGCGTCGCGGGAAATGGGCTTCGGCGATAATTGGAAAGCCGCGCAGGAAAAAGTCAAAAACACCTACGTACCCGTCGGCAAACAACCGGAAATGATTTTGCGGCTTTATAACGAATCGATTGCCTTTCTGAAAGCAAAAGACCTGATCACCATCCCACCCATTGCCGAGGAAAGCTGGCGCATGACCATGATGTCGCCAGAGCGTCAGTTGGTTGCACCCTTTTTTCTGGGCGGAGAAGAGCTGCTGATCTCGTACCCCACGGACGGCATGGCTCATCCTGACAAGCTTATGAGTATGCGGGGCAATAACCCCCACTTTTCCCGCGCTACGGTGCATCATGAATTGATTGCAGGTCATCATTTGCAACTTTTCATGGGAAATCGGTACAAACCCTACCGTCATTTCGATACGCCATTCTGGATTGAAGGCTGGGCACTCTACTGGGAAATGCTACTCTGGGATTTAGGCTTTCCGCAAACGCCCGAAGACCGTATTGGCATGTTGTTCTGGCGGATGCACCGTTGCGCCCGTATCATCTTTTCGCTGAATTATCACCTCGGCAAATGGTCGCCACAGCAGTGCATCGATTTTCTAGTCGACCGGGTAGGTCACGAGCGGGCCAATGCTGAAGGAGAAGTCCGGCGGTCGTTCGTAGGTGGTTACCCACCCCTCTATCAACTGGCGTATATGACGGGTGGTTTTCAATTTCTTGCCCTTAAAAAAGAATTGGTCGATAGCAGAAAAATGACCTACAAACAGTTTCATGACAGCGTTATGCAATTGAATCAAATGCCAGTAGAAATGGTACGTGCTATTCTTACCAATCAGAAGCTGGAGAAAGATTTTAAAACCAGCTGGCGCTTCTATCCGCTTGGCGCAACAACCCATTAAGAAGCGTTACGTTAGAAATCCAGTTATTTTTGCCCACTCATTTTTAGCTATATCCAATCCGTTATGACTGACGCTCCCCTAACTCATACAACTTCTATGGACTCATTTCAGGGAATTAATCCGGCAACGGGTGAATCTTTACCCGGTTTTTTTCAGGAGGCTACAGCGGATGAAGTAGCTCAGGCCTGCCAACAGGCAGCACTGGCTTTTGCCGAATACCGCAAAAAGTCAGGTGCAGAAAAGGCTCAGTTCCTGGATCGAATTGCCACCGAAATTGAAGCTATAGGCGATGAACTCCTCACCCGTGCCCAAGCCGAATCGGGATTACCCCTCCCCCGCCTGACCGGCGAGCGTGGCCGGACAACCGGACAACTTCGTTTGTTTGCAGAATACCTTCGCGAAGGCTCCTGGGTGAATGCCCGTATTGATACGGCCCTGCCCGACCGCCAGCCCCTGCCCCGCCCCGATCTTAGGCAGATGTTACGTCCCTTGGGTCCGGTGGGCATCTTTGGGGCCAGTAATTTTCCTCTGGCTTTTTCGGTAGCGGGTGGCGATACGGCTTCAGCGCTGGCTGCTGGCTGTCCGGTAGTAGTAAAGGCACATCCTGCTCATCCGGGTACGTCGCAGCTCGTAGGCGAAGCTATTCAGCGGGCCGTTTCAGCCTGCGGAATGCCCGCCGGTACGTTCGCCCTGGTGCATGGTCGTACAACAGCAGTCGGTATGGCGATTGTTGAGCATCCAGCCATAAAAGCCGTTGGCTTTACAGGATCACTGCGGGGTGGAAAAGCCCTATTCGATGCAGCCGCCCGACGGCCAGAACCGATTCCGGTTTATGCCGAAATGGGCAGCACTAATCCGGTTTTCTTTCTACCAAAAATACTTCAGGAAAAAGCCGGTGCGCTGGCCCTGGCCTATGTCAATTCCGTTACGTTGGGCGTCGGTCAGTTTTGCACAAACCCCGGATTAGCTGTTGTACAGCAATCATCGGAGGCCAGTACGTTTCTACAGGAAGCTGGCAAAGCCGTCACGCAGAGCCAGCCTGCAGCGATGCTAACCCAGGGTATTCAGCAGGCATTTACGTCTGGTATCGGAAAGCTGACTCAGGCGGAAGGCGTTCAGGTGCTGGGGCAGGCTACAACTGTCGAAAGTTTTGCACACGGTACACCAACGCTTCTGACCACTACAGCCGATACGTTGCTGGCGAACCCGCTAATTGCCGAAGAAGTATTTGGGCCAAGCAGCGTTGTGGTTGAAGTGGGCACCCGCGAGCAGTTGCTGGCCGTAGCGCGGGAACTGGAAGGCCATCTGACCGCCACTGTTTATGGTACGGATGAGGAGTTACTGGAATATGCCGATTTGCTGGAGATTCTCGAACAGAAAGTAGGACGTCTGCTCATCAACGGGTTTCCAACGGGTGTTGAGGTTAGTCATGCCATGCAACACGGAGGACCGTACCCAGCCACTACCGACTCACGGTCAACATCGGTTGGCACAAATGCCATTCTGCGATTTGCCCGGCCGGTCTGCTATCAGAACTTTCCGGATGCCTTATTGCCAGATGAATTGAAGGCTGATAACCCGCTGCACATCTGGCGGCTGGTAAATGGCAAATGGATGAACTGAGCGGGAAAGATCAGGATTTGAGCTAACCTACGTCATAATGGGTATAGGGGGCCTGCATGAACTTTGTGGCGTTACTTTAAACACCAAACTATCATGCAAGCCCTCTCACACTCAACAAGTAGCTACGCAAATGAATCCGCAACTGGTTGGTTAGCTACTTATAAAAATTTCGTAACCAAAGCTGAGTTTAATCGTTTCGGCTGGGCCGTTACGGCACTTGCAATTCAGGGCTGTCTTTTATCGCCATCTCTGCTGTTATCGATGTCGTATTTACAAGGTGGCGACTGGCAGTTTCTGGCTAGTATGCTTTGCTTTCTGCTGGTTTTGGTTCCGATCCTATCTGCGATGCCTGTTAAGTACATATTTCCGGCCTTTGCAATCAGTTTCATTATTCATCTGGCAATCATAGCGCTCAATTTTCTATAAAACCCGAACATCTTTTCTATATACATACAAAAAGCGGATCGAATTAGAATCGATCCGCTTTTTGTATGTATATAGAAAAGATTAATGCTACGATTTCCACTGCATTACGTCCAGCACATTGGGGCAGAAGTCGTATTCTTCCGGCTGGTTTGAACCAATTAATAAGAGTTGATCAGGGGCCAGTAATCGCACCTGTTCCTGATACCAGTTCATACCTTGCCGATCAAGATTTGAGGTCGGTTCATCAAGAATGACGACCGGCGATTCAGAAAAAAAAGCCAGCCCAAGCTTAACGCGCTGCTTCATACCCGATGAAAAGTATTTGATTTCCTTATGCCGGGCGTGGGTCAATAGTAATCGGTCGGCAATATCTTTTGTGGTAAGTCCAGCTTTAAACGGCTTAAACGTCTGATGAAAAATCAGTAGCTCATCCAGCGTCAGTTCTTCGATTAATTCGAGATAAGGGGCAGCAATACTTACCTGCCGAAACCAGTCGTCCGGCTCGATAACTGTATTATTCAGGGAGTATATTAACTGACCTTCAGAAGCTGGTAAATTTCCGGCCAGTAATTGCAGCAAGGTCGATTTACCGCTGCCGTTCGGGCCTACGAACGTATAGCTGGTTCCGGCAGAAAGAGTCAGATTCACGCGTCGGAAAATCCATTCCTTCCGGTATTTCTTCCCTAACTGTTCAGCAACTAGTTTCATAAATGGATAATGCAGAATAACTAATGGACAATAGGTCTGATTTCAATTGTTCATTATCCATTTCATTCTCATTACTCTTTTTCACCGTTCGAGGATGGCCCTCTCATGATTCCCCGTTCGGAGCTTCGGATAAAATTCACAATTTCGTCCCGTTCATCCGAAGGGGGCAATTCAAGCTCAATCTGAGTCAATGCATCGGCATTATTCAGCCC